>NZ_JBEZKS010000051.1:0-62943 GCF_040651775.1 Streptomyces sp. NPDC048383 | reverse complement strand
GCCACGGCCCACCCGCTGTACACGACGGAGGAGGAGCGGCGCGTCCTCGCCCGGCTGGAGGTGCCAGGCGTCACCGTCCGGCCCTGCGGCTGGTTCGGGATTCCGCTTCGCTTCATCCCGAACGGCCCGCTTCGCGAGCCCGGGTGACGCCGTTTCACGGGGTCCGGGTCTGCCGCTCGTTGGGCGGGTTCGCTGCGCTCCCCGGCCTGAGTCCTTCCGGCTCCGCCTCCAGGGTCAGCTGATTTCGGGAGGGTTGAGTGGGGAGTGAGGGATGACTGCGTCCTCCCTGGGCGGGTCCGCGGCGCTCCCCCGCCTGACGGTCCTTCCGGCTGCGCCTCCAGAACCGTTGAGGCCCACTGCGTGGGCCTGGCGGGGTCGCTCGTTCGTGTCGAGTTCTAGTGTAGCGGGCGCATCGAGTTGATGCGGCATGTACCGTTGGCGGAAACACGAGACACCCCAACAGCCCAGGCAGGGCACGAAAAGGGCTGATCATGGGAAATTCAAGGGCGTACCCGGTCCATCGTAGTGAGGGCGAAGACGTAAAGTCAGTCATCGCCGTAGCCGAGCTCCTGCTCGAGTGCGGCGAGCTGTGGCCTGACGCCACCATCGACCTGTACGCCGAGCTGTCCCGGGCGGACGACGTCCGGTACACCGCGGCACTATTCCCCCGCGAGCAGTTTCCACGCGGCCTGTTCTCGGGGGCGGTTCCTACTTCCGCGCCACGGAGCTGCCTCAGGACGACGACGAGCTGGCCTCACTACTGCCCATGACCGTGATGGTCGAAGCGCCAGTCCCAGGCGACCTGCTCAGTAAAGCCCAGGAAGTACTCTCCCGCGCAACATGGGGCCAGCTCGCCTGGATGGCCCTGACGTGGCCGGCCGTACCCGAACTCGGCCTTCCACCCGAGCAGGCACGCGCCGGGGTGCAGGCATGCTTCAACGTCGACGCCAACCACGAGCCCATTGCCGGCCACACCGTGTACGCCCACGTCCACCCCTACGACGAGGAACGGCCGCACCACCTCGCCCGCCAGATCGGCCACGACATCGTCGGCCCCTCCGAACACGGCTGGTAACACTGAAGCCCACAAAACTCTGGCGCGTCGAATTCCGACCTGGCGAAAGGAACGCAAAGCTGTGATTCAACTCCGAGAACACCAGGTCGACCAGAAGTCGGCGTTCCGAAAATGGGTGGGATTCCCTGAAAGGTCATCTGTGCCCCCGCAGGGTGCCCGGGGCACCATCGTGTCAGCGACCGGCTCGGGCAAGACAATCACGGCCGCCGCGAGCGCGCTGGAGTCCTTCCCTGTCGGCCGGATCCTCGTCACCGTCCCGACCCTGGACCTGCTCGCCCAGACCGCCCAGGCGTGGCGCCTGGTGGGCCACCGGGCCCCGATGATCGCCGTCTGCTCGCTGGAGAACGACCCCGTCCTCAACGAGCTCGGGGTCCGCACCACCACCAACCCGATCCAGCTCGCCCTGTGGGCCGCGTCCGGGCCGGTCGTCGTGCTCGCCACGTACGCCTCCCTGGTGGACCGCGAAGACATCGACGCACCCGAGGGACAGCGAAAGGTTCGCGGCCCGCTGGAGGCCGCTCTGGCAGGCGGGGACCGGCTCTACGGGCAGCAGATGGCGGGCTTCGACCTCGCGATCGTCGACGAGGCCCACGGAACCGCCGGCGACCTCGGAAGGCCCTGGGCCGCGATCCACGACAACGCCCGGATCCCGGCGGACTTCCGGCTGTACCTGACCGCGACGCCGCGCATCCTGGCCGCGGCCGCGCCTCAGAAGGGCGCGGAGGGCCAGGAGCCAGAGATCGCGAGCATGGCCGATGACCCGAACGGCACCTACGGGGCGTGGCTGGCCGAGTTGGGGTTGTCGGAGGCGATCGAGCGGGGAATCCTCGCCGGGTTCGAGATCGACGTCCTGGAGATCCGCGACCCCTCCCCCGTCCTCGGTGAATCCGAGGAAGCGCAGCGGGGCCGACGCCTGACGCTCCTGCAGACCGCTCTCCTGGAGCACGCCGCAGCGTACAACCTGCGCACCGTCATGACCTTCCACCAGAAAGTGGAAGAGGCGGCCGCGTTCGCGGAGAAACTGCCGCAGACGGCGACCGAGCTGTACGTCACCGACGCCTCCGACGCCGACCTGTCGGCCGCGGAGCAGCTACCGAAGTCGTCGATCGACGCGGAGTTCTACGAGCTGGAGGCCGGCCGCCACGTCCCGCCGGACCGGGTCTGGTCAGCGTGGCTGTGCGGGGACCACCTCGTCACCGAGCGTCGCGAGGTCCTGCGGCAGTTCGCCAACGGCATCGACGCCACCAGCCACCGTGTGCACCGGGCGTTCCTCGCCTCCGTACGCGTCCTCGGCGAAGGCGTCGACATCACCGGCGAGCGAGGCGTGGAAGCGATCTGCTTCGCCGACACCCGCGGCTCCCAGGTCGAGATCGTCCAGAACATCGGCCGCGCACTCCGCCTCAACAAGGACGGCTCCACCAAGGTCGCCCGTATCATCGTGCCCGTCTTCCTCCAGCCCGGCGAGGACCCGAAAGACATGGTCGCCTCCGCCAGCTTCCGCCCTCTTGTAGCGGTCCTTCAGGGCCTGCGCTCTCATGACGACCGTCTGGTCGAGCAGCTCGCCTCCCAGGCTCTGACGAGCGGCAAGCGCAAGGTTCATATCCGGCGGGACGAGGACGGGCGGATCGTCGGGGCCGGCGGGGAGGGCGAGGACCAGGAGGACGACACCGACGCGGCGGCCGAGTCGGCGCTGCTGCACTTCTCCTCACCCCAGGACGCCGCCACCATCGCCGCGTTCCTGCGCACCCGCGTCTACCGACCCGAATCCCTGGTCTGGCTGGAGGGCTACCAAGCCCTCATCCGCTGGCGATCCGAGAACGACATCACCGGCCTGCACGCCGTCCCCTACGACACCGAAACCGAGGTCGGCGTCACCAAGGCGTTCCCACTCGGCAGGTGGGTGCACCAGCAGCGCAAGGCCCTGCGCACCGGGGAGCTCGAGGACCGGCGCAAGACGCTGCTGGACGCGCCGGAGGCGGGGATGGTGTGGGAGCCCGGCGAGGAGGCGTGGGAGGCCAAGCTCGCCGTGCTCCGGTCCTATCGGCGGGCCACCGGCCACCTGGCGCCCCGGCAGGACGCCATGTGGGGCGAGGACGACCAGATGGTGCCCATCGGCCAGTACATGGCCAACCTCCGGCGCAAGGGCGCCAAGAACGGGCTCGGGAAGGACGAGCACACCGCAGCGACCCGGGCCGCGCAGCTCGCCGAGATCGACAAGGACTGGAACTGCCCCTGGCCGCTGGACTGGCAGCGGCACTTCCGGGTCCTGGCGGACCTGGTGGACGCCGACGGACAGCTGCCCGACATCGCCCCCGGCGTGCTGTGGGACGGCGACGACATCGGCAAGTGGCTCCAGCAGCAGAAGCAGCCGGCCACCTGGGCACGGATCCTGCCCGAACAGCAGGCACGGCTGACAGCGCTGGGCGTAGAACCCGCACAGGCACCGCCCCCGGCTACGGCCGCCAGTCGTACGGCGAAGGGGCCGAGCAAGGCGCAACAGGCATTCCAGCGGGGCCTGACGGCCCTTGCGCAGTGGGTCGGGAGGGAAGGCGCCCACCGGCCCGTGCCCCGCACCCACAGCGAGGAGATCACGGTCGAAGGCGAGGCCGAGCCGGTGGTCGTGAAACTGGGCGTGTGGGTCTCCAACACCAAAACCCGACGCAACAAGCTCACCTCCGACCAGCTGGCCGCCCTCGGGCAGCTGGGCGTGGACTGGGCATGACACGCAGCAGATCCGTTCAAGGAAGGCTTCGCCGAGTGCCGTGGAGGGATAGAGCTCTTTGCGCCGCTCTATCTGACCGTCACCAGGTAAATGGATCGGTGTGGTCGACGTCGTCCGACCAGTAGCCGTAGCGATCACCGAGCACCGAAAGCAGTGCTTCTGGGGCAATGGGGCTACGGCGAATGGTGAGGTCGTAAAACCGCGCGGTACTCACAGCCGCCACGGACAGGTGTGTCCGCATGGCGTGTTCTGAGAACGCTTCTACAGGGACCGGCGAGCCGCTAGGTCGCTCGGGAGCCTGCATCACGGCGGCGATGCGGGCTCGGTGTTCGTCAGAGTCGCCCGGGGAGGGGTACAGACCCTGCAATTGGGCACGGTGGTTTCCAGTGGCATTGGCGATGGCGGTCAGCAGGTGCCAGTCTCGCCACCCTTCCTTGCGCAACTTTATGACGGTGCGCTGGAAGGCTGGGTCCGCGGCCAGGCGCGGAAGGGTGTGGCACACGATGGGAAGCATGAAGGCGTAGCGGTTGCGGATTGTGGTGAGGGCCGTCTCTTTCTCGTAGCCGGGTCCAGGCCCGCTCCGGGCCGGCAGAGCAGCCACCTTCGGCGGACGGCGGGCTATGCCTACTCCGACCGCTGGAGCGGCAAGGGCGGCCATCGCGTGGTAGTCGTCGGACTTGAGAAAATCGGCCAGTTCGTCGTAGGGACGGCCGACAATTAGTTTGTGCCATAGCCCGCTGGCCAATGCCTTCTCGACAAGTTCCATGAACGCGTGGTCGGAGAGCAGCGACTGGGAGAGCATCACTTGGACCAGAGCAGTGAGTAGAGGGGCAGGATCTATCTCCTGATCTGCAGGGGCAGCTGCGGGTAGGCGCAGCCTCCACTGGTTGCTTTCGGGGTCGGTGGTCTGCTCGCAGGAAACAAGCTGATTGTGCGGCAGGGTGGCGTCGGCACGGATCTCAGTCGTAAGGCGCCCGGGCAGGAAGAGAGGATCCAGTACAGCGAGCTCGCCGAGTAGTACCTGGAGTGCTGCGGTGTAGCGTTCCGCTGCCAGCACCGACACACGGTCGTTGAGACAGGTGACCTCCCAGTCGACGCCGAGCGCGTTCCAGGCATAGTGGCGTGTGGGGCCGGCGTCGCTGAAGGGTCGCCCCAATCCCTGTGCATCGGCTTGTGTGGCGTACGCGTCTTCGGTTGCTGCGGTGGCTGCGGCGGTCGGAGCGAGCATGTCGTCCAGGATGGTGTCGATTCCGGCTGAGGCGGCAATGGCTCGGAGCTCGGGCGTGAGGCCAGGCCGCACCGCGCCGGCAGCGCGGAAGGCGAGCGCCTGCTCGGCCATCACCTCCCATACATACGGGTATCGGTCGCCGTTGTATGGATCGTCGCAGTAGGCAGCCTATGCGGAACAGGTGGGCGGCGGAAATCCAGTTTCCCGCTTGGTGGTCGTACTGGGCGGCGCGGATGATGCCGTGGGGTACGAAGCGGCGGAGTTCGGGATTCGGGGCGGACTTCGCGGCGGTGGCAGCCGCGAGAGCGTACTGCTTTGCGGCCACGGCCAGGCCGAGTTCGCTGTAGATGCGCGCGCACAGCAGCAGCATGCTCAGGCCGCCCTCAAGGGTGTCGCCGCGCAACCAGTTGATCTTCGCCTCGTGGATCTCCTGGAGAGCTTGCGGAAGGCGACCCGCTTTGATCAAGGCGTGGCCTCGGGACTGGGCGCGTTCACCTCGTGTCGTCTGGCCGGTGGTCCGGGCCGTTGCGGCGTCGAGCAGGTCCCGGACTTCTCGGTACAGGGGGTGGTCCACCAGTACAGGGGCGAGGTAGTCGAAGATGTCGGCTGTGCGCTCGATGGGAAACAGAGGTGCGTTGTCCAGGTGGTGGCCCAGACGGATCAGAGTGTGCATCCCTGCGTCGATGTCTGTGAGCGGCGGACCTTCTTGCAGTGGAGGGACAGGCTTACCGGCTTCGACCGCTTCAAGGACGTGTGCGGTGACTTCCGCGATGGTGGGCAGGTCCTGCGGTGACGCTGTGACGGTGGCCGTCATGTCGGTGTGAAGTGCCAGGCGCGCCTGCATGGCCAGTAGGTGAGCCATGGCGTTGGGCGGCGGATCGGCGTCCAACAAGTGGCCGATCTTGTCCGTCAGCAGGCGTTGCCACACGCACAGGGTGTCTGCGGTCAGCGAGGTGAGGCCCCGGATCAGCGCTCCGTATCCGTACTGGAGAAGCACGACGGTGTCCTCGAGGATTCCAGGATCGGTGAGGCTGTCGTCGTTGATGACGGTGTCAAAGAAGTCGCGGACCAGTTGGTCTGCCGTGCGCATGTCGTTCAGGCCGCGCAGGGTCGCCACGACGATCTCGTAACGGGCCCGCAGAGCAGTCAGGTCCCCCGGTGCTGCCTCCAGCAGAGCCCGTGCGTGGCCGATCCATTCCGCCAGGTCTGCGCGGGCCTCGTCGTGAAAGGTGGCATAGCGCAGCGGTCCCCGCAGGTCCACCAGGTCTCCCAGCGTGCGGCCGGGTTCATTGCTTGTCTGCCATCGCTGACGGGCTTCGGCATACCAGTCGGGTAGCGCGCCAGCCGCTTCCGGGCGTTGCGGAGCAAGGTCGGAGGGCAGATGAAGGTATTGGACAGCTAGGTAGAACAGGTCGTGGTCAGCAAGGTGGTGGGCAAGGGCAGCAGCGTCCCAGATGTCTAGCTCGACCTGGTGTGCCCGGGCGGCTTCATCGATCAGGTCGTGGCGCTTCCTGGCGGGCACGGCAGTCACGGTGAAGTAGATGACGCGCTCGACGGGTGTGCCTTGCCCGCAGATCGAGGCGAGGTCTTTTCGGATCTTGCCCGGGACCGCGGTGTTCTGGATGGTGCAGGCCATTACTACCCGCTGCGTGGAGGCAAGCACTGCGAACGGAGAGGTGCCTGGCAGTTCCCTCGGGATGTTGGTCCAGTGGCTTTCGGCGTCCCGGCCCTGGTCACCTCCACTGCTAACGGGGCCGGTAGCCGGAAGCAGATTGCTGGTAATCCTCCGGCGTGCCAGACCTAGGCACAGTGCCTCGAACTCGTGATGGCTGTTGCTCTCGCCAAGGATGCTCAAGGCGTAGCGGATACGCCTCTCGAGCTGCACGGCATCGTCACTCACGTCGTTCCCCCTGTCGCTGCCGCAATCACGCATGACCAGTTTCCAGTACTCCACTGACAAGCCACGCCGCCGACGTGGTCTTGGCCTTGGAAGGCCTCCGACGGCGCCGCCGGCCGGCTCGCGCCAAAACGTCAAAGAGCCATAGGTAGACCCTGACCATTCGAGCTCGGCTGGCGAGTGCCGAGATTCCTACCGGTGGGCTGTACCGGTGGAAACTCAACTGGTACAGCCCAGGGGCATGTCCGCCTTCGCCGACGTCAAGCATCGGCGGAGACGACGCTGCTGTGTGGCTCACTCGCGATGATCAATACGCCTTCCTCGCCGCCGGCCGGCCTGGAGGCTTGCCGGATCCACGCCTCCCATTCGTCCGGCCAGACGGTGCCGGCATCCCAGCGGACGCCCTTGAGCGGGATGTGGTCCAGGTTGGATCGGCTGAGGTCCTCCCCCACGAAGTTATTGCTTGCCCGCTCCACCGCGGCCACCACCAGCCGCAGGGTCTGCGCCTTGCCGTGTGCCTGCTCCAGGTCCTCGGCGAGGTCCTGCACGACCATGTCCGCGCCCAACAGTGACTCGGCGCCCCTCTCCGAGGCGTCGAGGCGGCAGACGAGCTCGCCCGTCAGAAGCTGCTTAGCATTGCCGAGGTCCTGCCGCAGCGGACCCACATGGGAGTCGAGGAACTGCTCGACCTCGGTCAGGTAGTCGGTTCCGGGCTGCTCGGGCCGGGGCAGCTCTCGGGAAGCGGGCAGCACGATCTGTGCGAGCTCCCTCTTCAGCAGCAGGGCTACGCCGATGATCTCCCCCCAGGCATCCTCCGCCTGGAGTTCATCGGCCTCGATCAGCTCGGAGAGTTCCCCGAGAGTCATCAGAGCCTTGCGGATCATTGTCGTGAAATCGGTGGGCCAGTAGGCGTGGGCGAGACGAAGTGCTTCTCGCCGGTGCTTGAGGCGAACCGAGGCGATGCGGCCGGCCAGCGGCCCCGGGGCCACGATCCTCTGCGAGGAGTGCCGGTTGCGTGGGTCGTCCGCGACGGCCCTCTCCCGATTGAGTCGCTCCGTCACTTCGGAGCCGGTCGCTCGATGTGCCGCCGAGAGCATGCGGTCCAGGGCAAGGTCTGGGTCGCGGAGCTCGGGTACACCGCCTTGAGCCGATAGCCGGTCGATGACGGCGGTGCCGACCTGCTGATGCGCTGATGCCAGCAAGGTCGCCAAGAAGTCGGAGGGGCCGTCGTGGTCGTGGATCGGATCGGCGCTCATGATGCTCCCCCCGGCCCTTCGTCCTCTTCGTAGTCGCTGTGGAGACCCAAGCTCGCTTTCAGCGCCGCGCGAGCCCGTGACAAGTTCTGCCGCACGGCCGTCTACGAGGTTCTCATGGCTCGCGCTGTCTCCTCCGTGGTGAACCCGTCGAGATTCCATGCCAGAGCGGCACGCTGCTTGGACGGCAACTTCAGAAGGTGCTCGACCACCAGGCGGGCCTCCTCCCCCATCTCCACCGCATATGCCGGCGTCTGCCAGCGCAAGCTGACCTCCGGCTCGGGAAGATCCGCGCAGGCGTCCTCCGGCCTGACCTTCTGGCTGACCCAGGCCCGCCAGGCGACAGTGCGCAACCACGCCTTGGGCCTGCTGATGTTCAAGCCCGGGGTGCACATCTTCGTGAACGCGTCCTGGGCCGCGTCCTGGGCCTCGGACCACGTCGCCCCGGAGAACAACAGGAAGCGGATCAGAGCGGGGTACTGCTCACGGTGCAACGCCTCCGCGAGCTGGCGGCCGGGCAGGGCCGCCGAGGGCGCCTCCAGGGGTTGCAGCACACCCGGCGTCGAGGTGTCCACGAGCAGTTCAGAGCCGGCGGCATCCTCCATCACACCCACCCCCCGCCCCGTGCGACTCGGGAGCGAAGCGGATCCGCCGGTTCTTCAGCGATTCCTGGAGCGCGCCCCGCGGCACTGCGTACCGGACTCTGGCGGTGACTCCCTCGTCCGCGATTCGGGCGAGCTCCACCTCCGTCCCCAACCAGCGGGACGCGATCTTGACCGCGCCACTCACCACGCTCACGAGGACGGTCACCACCGCCCCTACCACAACCGGATCCACCCCTGTATCCCTTCGCTTACGGCACTGCCGTGAGGCAAACGTGTAGCAACAGAGCGCTAAAACCCCTGAGTTGTGACATTCAGCAGGTCAGAGGGTCGTGGTAGACGTCGCATCCGGCCGGGCACGGCGTCGACCAAGGCAAGAAGACTCGGTGGCCGCGGCGTTGATCCGAACGCCTGTCGGGAGGTCCGTAGCAGGCGGGTGCCTGCCGTGTGCCGCACTCGGAGCGTGGTCCGTTCGTTCGCGTGACGCATCTTCGCGACCGGTGCATCTGCCCTCGGTTCACGTACTTGGCTGGCGATCATGAGCAGTGACGGGGAAGGCGAGGGCCGGGCCGGCGTACTCACGGCCCTGGAAGGCGCGGCCGGGGATGGTTGCGAGGCGGCGTTCAAAGATGAGTCGGGACGTGTCCGCCAGCTGGCCTGGCCCAAGGCCGCCGCTTCCGTCCGGTTCGAGGAACTGGCGCCGGTCGCCCGCTTCCCCGTGATCCGGGGAAGCGGTGGGCGCCGGGCTGGTGGTGGTCGGCGACCACCGGCCGGCACGTGGTGCACGGGTCGGCGGCCATGCGGACCCAGCTGATGCTCCTCGACCGGGATCCGGACATCGTCGGCCTGGCCGGCCGGCCCCTTCGGGTCGTGGGGCGTGACGGGCGGGGGCGGGTGCAGTCCTGGGTGCCGCCACACCGAACCCCGACGCCCCATACACCCCACCCTCTAGACGCGCCAACTCACCCGCGCAGAAACCCAACACACCCGCACACACCTGAATAACCTGGCCAACCCGAAAAAACACCAGGCCACCACCCCGGCTCGCCAGCCGATCGAGGGAGCAGCGAGAAGCCCTCCCCTGCTACGCCCTCTGAACACGAGGTGCCAAGTTGGGCAAGCCAGCCCGAGGGAGGCTTGCCCAGGCAGGCCTAAGGCTTGCCCACCCGGCATTCGCAAGCTGGGCAAGCCCTTGACCACCTTGCGGTCACCGCAGCGTCGGCCGCGTACGGCGTCCGGCCGGGTCATCGGGCTGCGATGAGGCCGAGGCAGGCAACGACCAAAGCCACGGCCGTCCCGGCCGCCGTGATCGGTGCAACGAGAACAGGGTGGCGGTGGACGACGTAGCCGATGCCGCCCGCCAGGAGCAGCGTGACGAGGACCAGGAGCAGCAGGACGGCCAGGGCGAGCGAGGACACGGGACGGTTCCCTTTCGTCGGGCATGCCGAAGCTCGGCACGCGGGGTGTGGGGTGGAGCGTCGGCGGGCCGGACGTCGAACGGTCCCGGACCGGCCGGACAGCAGAGTGCGACGGGGAAGGGCTAGCCCCGCAAGCCGCCGCCACGTCGGCACCTGATCACCCGACGGGGGCTCATTCAATAGTTCGGCGGGGTCCGGCCCCGGAACGCAGCGCGGCCCCGGCACACCGTGTGGTGTGCCGGGGCCGAAGTCGGTCCGGTCGTACTGCTCCAGAGCGCCTGGGCACCGGTCCTGACCCGCGCACCCATGTCGGCACGGACTAAACCCGACCCTATCCAGGCACAACCGTCAGGGACCCGTACACGGCCACCTACGGACACAACCGCCAGGAACCGACGGACTCAAGAACTCAAGAACTCAGGGACTCAACACAGCCAAGACCAACAGGACCGAACCCCAAGCCCGAGAACCCGAACACCCGACCAACACCCACGAGGAGCCCACGGCCAGAGACCAACAACCAATCAACTACCCACAAGAACCCAACAAAGAGAAAGTCCGGAAACTCACCACCCCCGGAACGGCACCTGACCAGCCACAACGCGAAACATCACCGGAAGCACCTTCCCCCCATGGTTCCCCCACTAGGTTCCCCCGATGCTTCCCCCTCCAGGTTCCCCCCATGATTCCCCTCATGTTTCCCCTCCGTCTTGCCCATCCCGCGCGAACGCCGGCGTCGTCTCCGTCCCGACGCGCGAGCTCGGGCCAGACGCCCCACCGGGAACTGGTCCTGCCATCCGACGCTGACACCACCCCTCGCGGCGACATCCGCCCCGGCGGCAGGTCCGACGAGGGCGGGCGTTTTGGGCCCCTGGGCGGCGTCGGGCAAGCGAGAAGAACGGCAGGGCGCACCCGAGTCGGTGTGGAACGCGCCCCCTTCGAGGACCCACCGATGGTTCCGAGCCCGGTGAACGATCCGACCGGCATGAGTGCCCCCGACCGAAGCCGGCCCCGGCACCTCGGCGGTGAACTCACCGGTGAGTTCCTCGGTGAGTTTGGTGAGTTCACCGGTGACGTCACGAAGCTCACCGGTAAGAGGAACGGTCCTGACAGCTGACTTCCATCGCCGCGCGCAATGGCCAGACGCCCCAGCTCGTGGGCTCGCATGTCAGATGTCAGGACCCCGGGCCCGCTCCGGGCGACCTGTACGGGGAGGGGCGGCACCCGGAGCAGTGTGCGTCCCACCCCTTCAACGACCGGACACGCCACCGGTTCCGGGACGACTATCGGACAGCTCACCGAGTTCCCGGTGAAGTCACCGATAACCTCCCCGATAACGTCACCGATCGCCGAGAACAGCTCACCGCCACCACCAGGGCCTTCGTCTTGCCTCCTGGCACCGGACGGCGGTGCAGCACGTACCGCAACGCGAGCGCCCAGACCGCCCGTTGTCCGATGTTCGCCCAGGTCAGAGGTGCAACGTGCTGACGTGTTGCAGATCCGGTATTGCACGGCCGAGCGGGTGCGTTGCGGTAGCCGGTGTCGCGTCACCGCTTCGAGTGGCTTGTTCACCACCGGCCCCGGGGAGCCTTGCCGGGAAGCACGCACCCCGGTGGTCCCCGTCGGCTATACCGGAGCGGAGCCGACTGCCGGAGAAGGAGCCCACCGCCTCATGACCGACGCCGCGAACACCCCTCCCACCACCCGCGCCGCCCGCGTGATCATGATCGTCGCCATTGTCTTCATCGTCGCCTACACCGGCTTATGGGCCGTCATCTCGGTGTCGCAGCTCACGGACTACATGAGCGGTCGAGACATCGACCAACCGATGATCATGGCCATCGCGGCCATCACCGGCCCCACCCTGTTCTGGGCCTTCATCGGCCTCGGCATCGGGCTGAGCAAGACGGGCTGGGCGGCCGGACTCGCCAGCACCGCCATCCTCACCACCCTCACCTTCGGGTACCTCCTCGCCGCCTCCAACGGCCACGGCCTCGCCTACTGGCTGTTCCTCGGCATGATCGTCGCCGCCACCCTCGGGGCCTTCTGCGTGATGCCCTACGCTCTCGTCCGCGCCACCGTCGGACGACGCTGCTGACTCTCCGGCCCGGGCCAAGGGCGCCATACGGGCTCGGCCTACGACGGCCCCTTGTTCGGCGCACCCCACCGACCGGCGAACTCCTCCAGGGCGCGGCGCTGCTGTCCTTCGCGGGCGATCTGCTGCGCGAGGACGTCGCGGTCGATGTACGGGTCGATGGCGGCGAGGACCAGGCGCTGGAGTTCGTCCGGCTCCAGCGCTTCCACCTCCCACTGCACCGGGTGGTCGATGTCGAAGCCGTAGCGGCGGGCGAAGGCCGGCCACCTCGGGTCGTCGCGTTTGCCCTCGGTCGCCGGGAGGCCGTACGCGCGGACCTGTTCGTGGGTGAGCAGCACCCGGGTCACCGAGCTCCAGCACCCCGTGCGCTCCACCCAGTCCCGCTCGATGTCCTCGCCCGAGCAGTCGAAATCCCCGACCACCGCAAGGTGGGCTCCACGCTGTTCGTGGGCGACGCGGTCGCGGACGACGTCGGCGTAGGACTGGGAGCTGAAGCCGCGGACGACGAGGACGGGGATGCCCGCGAGCTCGAGCCAGCCGGTCAGCTGCTGCCGAAGGGTGTCCTTCTCCGCGGCGACGTACAGGGCGTGCTCCTGGCCGGCGGTGCGGTCCAGGCGGAACCAGCCGGGCATCTCGGTGACGAAGGCGTCCGCGCTCGGCCAGGCCGGCGGGACGTGGACTTGGCGGACGGTGTCGATCAGGTCGGGGAAGCGACCCTCGCGGCGGGCCTGGGGCAGCCGGGCGGACAGACGGCGGTACATCGGCGGCGTGTGCGGCAGCACGCCCTCGGCGGCCAAGCGGTACATGACCTGTCTCAAGGTCACCTTGAGCGGTGCGTACCCGTCCACGATCTCCCGAGCGCGGTCCACGACGAGGGGCCACCGGATCCGTTCACGCGCCATACCGGTACATGTACCCCTGGGCGCCGCCGGCCCCCGGACACGGGACAGACCTCTTCGTCCGGCTATCGCGGACAAAGAGGTGTCGTTTTCCGAAGGGGGCTTGCCCATGGCATCTGAACTGCACAAATGCAAGATCACCGGATTCGGGGGGTCCCACTCCCGGTCACACCTTCGGTCCCCCGCCTAGTGCAACCGTGCAGACAACCCTCCAGCCGCCCTCCGGTGCAATCCCCCGCGAAGGATCAGCGGGAGGGCTCCCAGGCTTCCGGGCCGGCGCCTCGCCACTCCACGAAATCGGGGTCGGTGAGGTCCACGTCCTCGGCGTTCTCCAGCCCAGCGGCGGCGAGGAAGACCCTGATGTCGGCCGGCCGGTGCGCGACCCCGATGGCAACACCGTCGTAGCGCACCCGGCGCCAGCCCTGCTCGTCGGGCGGGTAGACGATCAGCTTCGCGGACATGCGCCCAGCCTGTTCCCGTCGCACCCCACTGGCACCCGGCCGGGCGCGAACGGGTGAGGCCGCAGGGCGCGGCGGGCCGGATTCCGGCGGAGTGGCGTGCGGTGCGGGCAGGCCGTGGTCGCCGTCAGCGCGGGCTGTTGACCCGCTGGTCGACGTCGAAGGTGAGCTGAAGAGCATCCAGCACGCTGTCGGGACCGATCTGGTTCTCAGTCTCGCCGCGCAGTACGGCCAGGACGTGGTCAATCATGGCGGTGTACTGGTCGGCCGGCGGGAGGTCGAGCTCACGCGAACCGTCGGCGGTGTAGGCGGTGACGGTGCCGGACGGTTTGCCGTCGAAGCCCATCGTGGACCTGGCGTCCAGCACGGCGTGCTCGAAGGTGGCGGTGTAGCCGCCGCGTGCGCCCCAGGGCATGGGCATCAGCGAGGAGACGGAGCTGCGTGCCGACGCGCCCTCGTAGTCGAAGGTGGCTTCGACGGCGCCGGAGTCCGCGTCGCGTGCGACGGTGGTCACGGTGACGTCCCGGGGCTGCCCGAGCGTGTGCGTGATGAGGTCCATGTCGCTGTGCATGGCCTCCAGGGGCAGTACCTTCAGCCCAAGTGAGGCTCCCGGCCAGAGAGGGGCGGTCTTGTTCCACAGGGTCAGCTGTTCCAGCCGCCCGTAGGTGCCCTCGCGGACCGCGTCGAGCAGGGCCCGGGTGGCCGGGATGAACCGCCCGTACATGTTGACGAACACCTGCTTGCCGCTGCGCGCGGCCGCGTCGGCGACCCGCTCGGCGTCCTCGATGTCGTCGGCCAGGGGCAGTTCGACCAAGGCGTGCTTGCCCGCGTCCAGCGTGCGCAGCACGTACTCGGTGTGCAGGGGGATCGGCAGGCAGATGTCGACCAGGTCGAACGAGGGGTCCTCGAACGCGGCGTCGGCGTTGGTGGAGGAGGCGAAGCCGAACCGGGCTGCCGTCTGCGCGGTCTTCTCAGGGTCGCGGCCGAACATCACGACCTCCACGTCACCGCGTGCGGCGTAGACGGCCGCGTGTGCCTGCCCGAAACCGGTTCCCAGCAGTGCGATCTTCATGGTTCGAATCCTTTGCTCGTGTACGAGTGGTCGAGGGGAGTACGGGTTCAGGCCGGTACGGAAGAGGCCTGGAGCTGAGGTTCCTGCTCCGGCTCGGTGGCGGTGGATCGCTTGGTGCCGGCCCTCTTGGGTAGGGCGGTGAGGGCGAGGGCCGTGGCGGTGAATGCGGCGGCGACGTACCAGAGGGATCCGGCGAACGCGTCGGGGATCCGGGCCGCCTGCCCGGCGGGGCCGCCCGGGCCGAGGTGGTCGAAGAAGACGATGGAGGAGAGGGCGACGCCGACGGCCTGGCCGAGCTGGATGGTGGTGCTGGTCAGTCCGGAGGCGGAGCCGGCGTGTTCGTGGGGGACGTCAGCCAGGATCAGGTCGGTGAGGGGGGCGATGATCATTCCCATGCCCAGACCCATCGGGACCAGCGGCAGGACGGTCTGCCACAGGGCGATGTCCGCGCCGTGGCGGGTGGCGAGGAGGGCGAAGAGGACCATGCCCGCAGCCGCGAGGATTCCGCCGGCCTGTAGTACCCGGCGTCCGAACCTCGGCACAAGGACCTGCATGGACAATCCGGCCCCGGCCATCATCGCCACCGACAGGGGCATCCCGGCCAGGCCCGCTTTCAGCGGGGAGAAGCCGAGTCCGAGCTGGAGGTAGAGGGTCCAGGCCAGGAAGAACACTCCCGACGCCAGCCCGAACAGCACCTGCGCTCCCTGGCCGCCGGCGAAGGCCCGGCGGGTGAACAGCGACAGCACCACCAGCGGCGAGCCGCCTCGGCGGGTCACCCGGCGTTCCCACAGGACGAACACGGCCAGGACCGGCAGCGAGGTGGCCATCGACACCAGCGTCCAGGCGGGCCAGCCCAGTTCACGGCCCTGGGTCAACGGCAGGACCAGCGCGAGCAGTCCGATCGTGGCCAGCACCATGCCGACCAGGTCGAGACGGGCGGCCCGCTCCGCCTTCGATTCGCCTACCAGCAGCGCGGCCGCGATCAGCCCGGCCACGCCGAGGGGCAGGTTGACCAGGAAGATCGGCCGCCAGCCCAGACCGAAGAAGTCGCCCTGGACGAGAAGTGCGCCGACGAGCGGTCCGGCGAGGGTGCCCAGCGCCATCACGGAGCCGTAGATCCCGAAGACCTTGCCCCTCTCCCGCTCGGAGAAGGTGACGTGGATGATCGACAGGACCTGCGGCACCATCAGAGCGGCGGCCGCGCCCTGCAGGATCCGTCCGGCCAGCAGGACGTCCGGGCTGCCCGCCACCCCGCACAGCAGCGAGGTCGCGGTGAACGCGGCCACTCCGGCGAGGAAGATCCGGCGGCATCCGTAGAGGTCTCCGAGGCGGCCTCCGGTGATCAACCCGAGGGCGAACGCGAGCGCGTACCCGCCGGTGATCCACTGGATCTGGGAGGTGGAGGCACCGGTCTCGGCCTGGATGTCGGGCAACGCGATGTGGACCACGGTCACATCGACCGCGTCCATGAACGACGCGATCAGCAGCACCGCCAAGGCGGCCCACCGGCGCGGATCCACCGTGGATGAAGGGTTGGTTCGAAGCATGACCGTCACGCTAAGAGCCCTTTAGGACATCTCACGTCCTACAACCGGGAGATGCTGAAGGCATGACGACCGACCTCCCCGCCCGGATGCTCCGCCTGCTGTCCCTGCTCCAGACCCGCCGCGAATGGTCCGGCCAGGAGCTCGCCGAGCGCCTCGGCGTCACCACCCGCACCGTGCGACGGGACATCGACCGCCTGCGCGAACTCGAATACCCCGTCGAGGGCACCACCGGCCACGCCGGCGGCTACCGCCTCGCCGCGGGCGCCGCGATGCCCCCGCTGATCCTCGACGACGAGGAGGCCACCGCCACCGCCGTCGCCCTGCGCACCGCGGCCGGGCAGCTCACCGGCATGGAGGAGACCACCCTGCGGGCCCTCGCCAAACTCGAACAGGTCCTGCCCGCACGCCTGCGCTCCCAGGTCGCCGCCCTGCAGCAGGCCACCGCGACCATCGAATGGGATCGCCGGGGCCCGCGCACCGACCCCGCCACCCTGGCCGCACTCGCCGCGGCATGCCGCGACCGGGAAACGGTCACCTTCGCCTACACCACCCGCACCGGAGCGGGCGCCGACCGCCGCGTCGACCCGCACCACCTCGTGGCCTCCGGCGGGCTCTGGTACCTCCTGGCCCACGACCACGCGCGTGACGACTGGCGGATCTACCGCCTCGACCGGATCACCGGCCTAACTCCGACCCGGCACCGCTTCGCCCCCCGCCCCGTACCGGATGAGGATCCGGCCGCCTATGTGGCGGGAAAGATCGCTTCCGCGCCCGTGCGCTACCGGGCCATCGCCACGCTCCGGGAGCGCGCCGACGCCGTACGGCATCGCACTTTCGCCCTCGCCACCCGCATCCAGGAAGCCGGCCCCGACACTTGCACCGTGGACTGCTCCGGCGACCACCTCCCCGGCATCGCACAGACCCTCGCCGGCCTCGGAACCGACTACACCCTCGACGCCGACGACGCCGTCCGCGAGTACCTGCGCGCCGCTGCTCGTCGCACCCTGGACGCCGTCCGGGAAGGTCCGCAGAGTCCGACTGCCTTTTAGGACGCTAGATGTCCTCAAAGGGTCGTAATGTCGTTTTTGCGGTCAACAGGCCGCCTGTCCTCGGGCAGAACCCCCACCTCAGGAGCAGCACTGTGAAGATCGCGATTCTCGGTACCGGCGCGGGCGCCCGTCAGCACGCGGCCCGTCTCGCCTCCCTCGGCCATCAGGTCATCGTCGGCACCCGCAGCCCGCAGGCCACCCTGGCCCGGACCGAGCCGGACATGATGGGCACCGAGCCCTTCGCCGCCTTCCACGCCGCCCACCCCGAACTGACCCTGACCACTTTCGCGGACGCTGCGGACGCGGGCGAGCTCGTCATCAACGGCATCGACGGCACGAACGCCGTCGCCGCCCTGACCGCCCTGCCCGCCACAGCCCTCGCCGGCAAGGTGCTCATCGACTACGCCGTCCCCTACGTCTACCAGCAGCCCGGCGGCCCGGAGCACTCCTGGCCCACTCCCTGGGGCGAGATGCCGCGCCTGGACCCCGTCGACACCGACAGCCTCGCCGAACAGATCCAGCGCGCCCTGCCCGACACCCACGTGGTGAAGACCTTCGTCACGCAGGAGCAGGAGACCGTCGTGAACCCGGCCGAGTTCGCAGGCGGCGACCACAGCATGTTCCTCGCAGGCGACCACCAGGACGCCAAGACCGCCGCACGCGAACTCCTCGCCGCCTACGGTTGGAATGACATCATCGACGCCGGCCCCCTCGCCGCCGCCCGCGGCCTGGAGATGTACGCCCACTTCCACACCGCACTCGGCCTCGCCCTCGGCGGCCGCTTCGGAGTCAAAATCGTCCGCTGACCGCAGTCCCTCGGGTACCGGTCCACCCTCCACCCGAGGGAGGACCGGCCCCTGCCCCGCGCAAGGAACCACCGCCGTGCCCGAACCCTCAGCCCACGTCATCCTCGCCGTCCCCGACATCGCGGCCACCCTCTCCGCCTACGAACAACTCGGTTTCACCGGCACACCCTCGCTCGTCACCGAAGCAACGGAGGGCATGGCCGCCGTCCGGCACGGCACGACCACCCTGTTCGTCCTGCAGTCCGAGGACGCCTTCCGGCAGCAGAACCCCCACCACGCGTCACAGCCGCTCGGTGCCACCGCAATCGTCTCCATCACCGGCCTGGCGGACTTCGACGCCGTCGCCGACCGCGCCCGCCGACACGCAGACGTCCGCACCGACTACACCGACGATCCCGCGTACCGCGTGATCATCTTCCGGGATGTCAACGGCTACCTCATAGCCATCAGCGACACTCCGACCTGATCGCGGTCGCGGTGCCCCTACGGCGCCGCATGCCCCCGGACACGGGACAGACCGCCGCACACCGCTCGCTACGCCAGGCCGACGGCGTCCCCGTCGACCCGGAGCAGCTCGTCGTCCTGGAAACCGTGGCCGCCGCGATGGCGTAACCGGCCGCTGGGCAAGCCACGGTCAGGAATGGCTTGCCCAAGCTCCCCTTGGGCTTGCCCAGACTCCCTGGCTAGCTCTCGGAGGGTTTTGCGGAGGGCGGCAGGGCCATGTCGAGGAGCGCGTCGATGGTCTTCTCGTCCAGCTTGCTGTCGAGGTGGAGGGATCGGCGGATGATCTTCCCGACGGTCCCCGGGTCCATGTTCAGCCGTGTGTGGGCGTCCAGGCAGATCTCGCTCAGGAGGTTGGCGGTGTGGTCCGGCTTGCGCTGGACGTACCAGTCGAAGATCTGGACCACGTCGCGGCGGAGGGTGCCTAGCCAGATTCCGCTCCTCCCCTTCCGGACTCCGTTGGCCAGATGGGAGAGCACAGCCTCGATCAGCGTCGTGCGCAGCGCCGACATGGGGACGATGCTTTCGGTGCCGACCGTGAGGGAGACCGCGGGCCACCAGGCGAGGGTTTTGGCTGCCTCTTCGGTCTGCTTCCCGTCTCCCTGGATGACCTTGGTGAGGCGGTTGTGGTCGGCGACGAGTCCCTGGGGCTGTGGGGTGCCGAAAGAGGTGGTGGCGGAGAGGAGTGTGCCGGGGCCCTGTGCGCGGTGGTGCTGTTCGGCCCAGTCCCGGGCCACGGGCTGCGACCACAGGGGTCCGCGTGCGCCGTGGGCCTGCGGTTCGGGCATCTTGTGGTTCCCGTACTCCGGGTCCGGGAGGTCGTCCTCGGCGATGTTCGCGATCTTCGCCAGCCCGGCGCGGTCCACCAGGAGGCCGGGCTCCAGTTCGGGGCCCTTCAGGTCGACGACGCACTCGTCCAGCGGCCGTGCTTCCGGCAGGTGCCGGCGGTGCTCTGCCCACAGCGCAAGATGGTCACGCCAGTTGGGCAGGGCTGTCTTGTGCGCGGTGAACCCGGCGATGGTGGCGACCGTCGCCTTGCCGGGGTCGGCGGGGTGGACCAGGAGGTCCGCGGCCGTGACGGTGAGCGCGTCCTGGACGGGGCGGGCGTCGTAGCGTTCATAGGCGCCGTCGAAGACCACGCCGGGCCGGTGCCAGGCGGTGCCGTCCCACCAGTAGCCGCCGTGCCGGTAGAGGAAGCCGGTGTGGCCGTACATCCACTCGTGGTGGAGGCTGCTCCAGCTGCTGTCGGTGACCAGCAGGACGGTGCCCCCCGTGTTCGGGGTGGTAGTGGACGGCCCACGCGTATGCGCGGTTCTTCGGCTCGGTGGTGAAGGCCACCCATCCGTCTCCCGGTAACGGGTCGGTGCGGCCCCACAGTCCTTCGCCCTGGTCCCGGCCGGTGCGCTCGATCGCGTCCGGGTTGTCGAGCGGCAGCCGTTCGTCGTTGATGAACGGCAGGCCCGGTACGGGGTGATCGGTACGAAGTCCGTTGGCCACCGGACGGAAGTCACCCAAGGTCTTCTCTCCCTTGCGACGTGAGAACCCGCGCGACGCGGGCGTAGGTCCCCCCATCCCTGCGGCAGCATCGGCCCCGTTAAACCGCTGGGACGGGACATCGAGCGGGGCCGTTGTACGAGCGGTCCGTCCGGCCGGGCGACATGCCTCTGGTTCGCGCACGTGCGGGTGAACCCATCTCGGCCGGCGAACCGTTCCCCGCCGCGCTGTCGTCGGCAAGAGGATGAAGCCGATCGACGAACAGCACATCGCGGAGCCCGGCCTGGTCGTGCTCGACATCACCGGCGGGGACGAGGACACCGTCCGGGCCGTGATGACCGCGCTGGAAGAACGCTGGGCAACCTCCGGCATCGTCCCGATGCGACGGGACCCTGGCGAGCCCGGTGTCCGGGCCCGGATCTACGCCGACGTCCTGCGCCCGGGACGGGAAGCCCCATAGCCACAGGCTCCCTGGGCAAGCCTCCTCGCGGAGGGCTTGCCCAGGGTCGCCTTGGGCTTGCCCAGGTGCTCAGGCTTGCCCGGCCGCCGCCGCCCACAGGGGGTGCGCACGCCCGGTGCCGTGGCAGTGGGAGCACCGGCCGCCGCCGGGCGTGCCGTGCGCGTCGATGGTGGTGACGGCGTCGCGCAGGAGGTGGGTGAGACCGTCCACGTGGTCGGTGTGAAGGGCAAGCTGGTGGCGCTTGCCGAGCAGGATCTCCAGCGCGGTGCCCGGCGCTGCGGCGCCCAGTTCGTAGGTGATGCCGCGGGTGACCGTGGTGATCAGATCGTGGACGTGTCCCATCGTCTCCCCGCCGGACAGCTCCACTCGCGCGGTGAAGGCGATGTCGCCGGGCCGGGTGAGGGAGAGCAGCGCGTCGGCGCGCTCGAAGGGGGCGAGGCGCCCGACGGGTTCGGAGTGGGTCTGGCGGAGAGCGGCGAGGGCGTGCCACATGTCCCCTGCATCGCTGGGCACGGGCCCGGGGTTGTTCTGCTTGTTTCGTCTCATGGCTCTGGTGTACGGCCGGGGAGGAGGCGTCGGCCGGCTCCGAGGATCTGCGTCCCGGAGGGTGGCACGGCGACTTCGCCAGCCGTCCCGCCTCGTGATCCGGGCGCTGGGCAAGCCCCTGTGCCGAGGGCTTGCCCAGCAGAACCGTGACCGGTCTGCGGGCCGGGCGTGACCGATCCGTCTCTCACGATCGGTCAACCAGCACGTCAGCGGCGTGACCGGTCCATGCAACTCCCGGTCTGCGCGGTGACCGGCCATCGGTCACGCGTCATCGGTCACCCGCGCCTTGGCCGTGAAGGCCGGCGGTGGCCGTGACCGATGCCCGCCCCTGCCGACGAGCCCCGGCCGGGGTGGGCAAGCCGGTGCACGGGGGTGGCTTGCCCAGGCTCCCCTTGGGCTTGCCCAGCACCGGTCAGCGGCCGACCGGTTCGGGGTAGCGGGAGCGGCGCCGGTGCGGGTCGTCGACGCCGATCTCGTACCAGGGCTCCCCCCGCTGGAGCCGAGGCAGGGTGTTGGCCCACACCGCGATGGTGATGCCCTGCACGGCGGCGGTGAGCGCCTGGAGGCGGTTGTCGAGGAGGTGCTCGGCCTTGCCCGCCAGGACGACGTGCAGCCGCGGGAAGGTCTTCGAGCGGGTGTAGCGGCGGCGCTGCCAGAAGGGGTACGTGCCGCCGATGGTGCCTCGGGCGCCTTCCCAGACGCGGTGCCCGGCGTAGCGCTCGTAGTCCCAGACCTCCTTCGCCAGGTGTGCCCGGGACATGGTGCCGTTGTCGAGTTCGAAGAGGCGGACCTCGCTGGTCTTGGTCGGCACGGCGAGGACGGCGTCGGCGTTGAAGGACAGGCCGGTCTCCTTGATGGCGTGGTTGACCTCCACCTGCCAGTCGGTCAGGTACTCCCGGCGCCCACCGAGGACGGTGTCGATGTAGGCCAGGATCGTGTCGGTCACCGCGACGGCGTGCGGGCCGAACCCAGCGCGTACGCCCTTCGCTCCGGTGCCGGCCTTCGGTCGTGCCGGTAGTTCGTTGCCGTCGGCCAGAGCTTTCTGCCCTGCGGGGGTGAGGTTCCAGATCTGGTGCTTGCCGTCCTTGCCGTTCGTCTCCGCCAGCCCCAGCGCATCCAGTTCCACCATCGCCCTGCGCACGTACGACCGGCCGTCCGACCCCTCCCCCGTGATCACCTGGGCCATCTGCCGGACCGTGGCTATCCGTACGCACCCCAGCATCCGCAGCGCATCGGCCCGTACCTTCCCGGCCGTGGGAGTGGACTTCTTCCCCTTCGCCGCTGTCTCAGGGGTAGGGAGAGAGGTGTCAGCGCGCCGGGCAGGCTCCTGGCGGGTGGTGTGAGCTGCGGTGATGGGTACGACGTTGGAATCGTTCACGGCACCGGACGCGGCACTGGAATCCGGGCCGTCTGCAGGGCGCTCGGCACCCCTTGACCAGGTCGGGCGCGGCTCCGGATCGGGCTGCCGGGCACTGCTGGCATACGTCATCGTCAAGGCTCCTCACGCGAGTGGCGAGGGACTCCAGGCAGAGTCCCCCATTCACCTGCTACAGGTGCCGGGGAAGCCGACGGTGTGACGTCTGTTATCGAGCCGTGACATTCGGCAGGTCGTGGATGTCGGTGTAGTGCCCGACGAGGCAGTGGGCGCGTGCGTCGGGGACCGGGAACGGTACGGGCGGCCCACGCCGCAAGGGCGGGGGCCGCGACGGTGGTGGGGTTAGCGGATCAGGGAGCGGAGTTCCTTGATCGTGTACTCGCCCTGGTGGCTGATCTCATCGTTGCGGGCCCACGCGAGGAGTGCCCCGTTGGGCTTGTCGCGCCAGCGGACGGGGGTGGAGTTGGCGCCGTCCGATTCGACCAGCTGCTCGATCATCTGGCAGAGAGCGTAGGGGCCGCCTCCGCCGTAGCCGATGCCGTAACCGGAGGAGTCGGTGCGGGGCAGGAAGTGGAGCTCGGACTCGTCGTCCCTCATCCAGAACTCGTGCTTGTCGACGATCAGGCTGCGGACGGTCCGTCCCTCGGGCAAGCCGCGGCTGGTGATCGTCTTGTAGGTCCAGCTCTCGATGTTGCCGCTGCGGGTGCGGTAGTGCTCGCGAACGACGGGCAGGCCGGTGATCGGGTCGGCCATGGACTTTCGGCACAGGCAACCGCTGCCACCAACTGCGGACGGGCTGTCCCTGTCGTCATAGACGCACGGCTGGAACAGAGCCGGGATCTTCTCGTCCTCCACGAGGAACGTGTGCAGCGCGATGGGCTTGCAGTCCTGAAGCCTGTCGATCCAGGTGTCGGCGTAGCGGCTGTCACCCTGCTTCACGGAGATATGGCCGGTGTGGTGGAGAGTGGCGACGTTGAGGCCAGGCTCGTAGTAGATGTCCAGGCTCATCCAGCCCCTGGAATGGTCGAACACGTAGCTCTCGTACGGGTCGCTCATATGGTGCGTGGCCCCTTTCGGCGTGCCGTGCGGCAGGCGGTTGGTCGGGTGGGGGGCATCTCATGGTGTCGCGCGGGTGCAGAACCTGGAGGCTGGTGGCTGGTTCTGGCGCGGGGTGGCCGAAAGGCTCGGTGGCCGAACCCGGCAGCGGCGTTTCCCCGGCCGTCGCTCAGAGTGTCGGGACGGAGATTTCTCCACTCTCCGGATGGGCGGTTTGTCGCCCCTGGCGAGCCTGGTCAAGGGGAAACGCGCTGCCGTCCGAACCAGGACAAGGGGTGGGTGGTGACCGTCGGTGCGCGGACTCTGTCCACAGGGCCGCTCCCCGAGTCTCGGGACCTGGGGCCGTCGCGATCCGCGCGGTGGCCCGTACGTGAGGAGACGTCATGCCCGACACCACTGCGCCGCTCACCCCGATGACCCCGCACGCGGCGATCAGCGCGTTCAGCTACCTCCGCGCCGTCCAGGCCGGGGACGTCGAAGCCGCCCGCGGGTTCGCCGGCGCCGAGCCGCGGATGGCCGAGCTGGTCGTCGACGTCGTCGAGCGGATCGTCGTCCCCGTCACCGCCGTGCCCGGCCCGGAGGCCGGCGAGCCGACCACGGAGATGTTCGCCCTGGAGGCCCTCGGGCGGGTTCTGGTGGCCACCCTGCGAACCTGGGCGCAGGCCGGGCCGGACGCGGCGGAGGGCATCGCCTGCGCCGTCATCGACTTCGTCGTGCAGTTCCTCACCGACGACCACGAGGACGTTTCCGATGTCCTGCGCCAGCTGGAGGCGGTGGGAGTGGGCCAGGCCCTCGATGCCCACCCCGCACCGGGCGGTGCCCACCTGGTGCGCCTCTCCATCGTGTAGTCCGCACCGGGACGGCACCGGGCCATGATGCGCACCACCGTGCATCCGCACCAGGTGCGCCTCCGCGTTGGCGGGGCCCTATCACACACCCCCTTGACCGGGCCCTGATCGGCGGCCGCAACCTGCTGTGTCAAGGAGAAACGTGCCGGTGGACAACCTGGTCAAGGGGTGGAGCCGACCCCGGTCAAGGGGTCGGCCGAACCTGGACAAGGGGGCGTCTCGTGCTGGGCGGGAGGGCAGCTACGGCGCACCAGGTGCGGGCGAGAGTGGCGCGCACTCGGTGCGGTGCGGGCCATCGTGGTGCGCCCGAGAGTGGAGTCCACCGTCAATCGGTGCACCCCGCAGTGGACTCCACCCGGTGGAGGCCACTGAGTGGAGTCCACTCGATGGGCTCCACTCAGTGGCGGCATCGGGCGGTCCACACGGTGGACGATGCCCGGCGTCGTCACCACAGCCAGGCGTTCGAGTGCCGCATCCGGGACAGGGCGCGGGTGTCGCGGCGAGCGGCGGCGCTGCCGATGCGGTTCTGCCGGGGCCGAGGCCGACGCGACTGGGCGCCGTAGAACCTGCGGACACCGGCCGCCTTGAGCCGCTTGCGCTGCTTGGCTAGCTCCTCCTTCTTCGCCTTCATGGACTTCGGCTTCCGGGGCCGCTTCCAGATCGGCTGCCAGTCCGTCGGCGGCGCGTACGCCTCGGCGCGCTTCTGCGCGGCCTCCTTCAGCCGGGCGGCGACGGCTTCGATCCTCGGGTCCGCGGGCGGCGTAGTAGTCATGCGACTCCTCCGGTGGGTGGTGTCCGGCCCGGCGCGGGCTGGACAGGCTGGTGGACGCTCGGCGGCGGGGCCGCCGCGGACTTGAGAGGGGAGCGCCGGTCGGCGGCTCGTTCCCGGACGCCGGCCTGGAGCAGGGCGGCCATCTCAGCCACGGCGGCCTCCAGCGTCCGGCTGGTCAGCTCCACCGCGGCAACGTCCGTCATCGGCTCCAGTTCCCGGCCGGCCCTCTGCCCCGTGCGCAAGCTCGGGCGCGGGCTCGGCGTGGTCGGAACGGTGTGCGGCCGGAGCCGGGAGTTCAGGCGGTCCGCGCGGCGCAGCGCGTGGACGCGGGCGGTCAGCGCCCCGGCGGCGAGACGGGCCCGCTCGTACGGGGCGGCGGAGCGCTTGCGGGTCAGCGCGCGCAGCACGGCCTGGTCCTCGGTGTCGTGCGGGTACAGGGCGCGCAGGTCGGCGGTCAGCATCCGCCGGCTGGCCGGGCGGGTGTAGCCGTCGATGGCCGTCTGGACTATCTCCTCGTCCAGGCCGGACCGGTGAGGGCGGCCGCGCAGGACGTAGGCGAGGTGACGGCGGGCTTCGGCGAGGAGGTGGTGGTGCTTGAAGGCGCCGCGCATCACGTACACCACGGCGGCGACGTTGACGGCCGCCAGCGCGACGTCGACGACCGGGTGCACCCGCGCCCATATCGCCGCGGCCGCTGCTCGGGCGCGCTCCGCCAGCCCGGCGACGACGTCGGCTCCGTACGCCCGGCTCGCCGAGTCCCGCCAGGCGGCGCGTAGCTGGGAGAGCGAGCGCAGTTCCTTGCGCTTGGGTGAGCGGGTCTGGTCGGCGGCCTGGCAGGCCAGGGCATAGGCGGCCCGCTCCCCCGGCGCATGCCCCTGCCGCTCCTCGTACTCGGCCGTGAGGACTGGCAGCGCGTCCTCGATCTGCTGGCGGCGGGTCGACTGCCAGCCGATGAGCCGCTGGTCGATCCCGGCGATCTCCATGACGGGTCGGCGGCCTGGCGTCACCTCGCGTGGCTCCCACGCCCACCCGAGCCGGGCGGACACCTCCTCCATGAAGTACAGGGTGTAGAGGGTGTCGGCCGCGACGATGTGGGTCATCAGCGAGTCCGCCGACAGGTTGCCCCACTTCCCGTCATGCGGCCGCCGGGCGCGGACGGACACGACCGCGTGAGCGTGGAGCAGGGGCCGCGAATCGACGGCGCGGGACTCGTAGTGCCGGAAGATCGCGACGATCAGCCCGTCCTTGACCCGGGCCCGCTGCTTGCCGCCTGCCTTAGAGCGGATCTCCGCGACCGACTCCTCCATCCACGCCAGCGTCTTGTCGCGGGCGGCGTCGTCGCACAGCTCCAGCACCTGGCGGTGCTCGTCGTCCATCAGGGCCCACGCGAGGTGAGCTGTCGGCGGGGGCCGGAACGTCAGGTCGAAGGCGAGCCATGGGGTACGCTCCTTGGCCTTGTCGGTCTTGGGTGAGCGGTTGTGCTCGATGGGCCTGCCGAGCACGGTCGCCCGACGGGCCTGCGCCGGGCTCTTGCCCTGCGCCAGGAGCCTGCGCTCGATCCGGTCGGCGTCGGGGTGCCGGCCTTCCCCCAGGAGGAGTTCGGCCTGCCGCTCGCTCACCACGTCCCCGGCCGTCAGGCCGAGCGCGGCCAGACCCCGGCCCTTCCACACGCCGGGCGGGACACCGGCTTCGTCCTGTGCGGCGCGCAGCGCCGTACCCGCAGGGCGGTGGCCGTCGCCGACCATCACGCCACGGAACAGGTAGCGCACCCCGGCCCCCGGGCGACCTGGCGACATGCTGATCATCCGCCCATGGAACCCCGGCACTGACCTGCGAAAAAGCGCGATACAGGGTGCTTCCCGCCGGGCGGGAGGCCATCACCAGATCTTTACAGCAGCGCCCGCCAGGCGGGCCGATTGGCCAGCCCGAGACGGTAAGCCACCGACCTGTGCACTCTCCCGCGCATGGAAATCACCCGAGCCGGAATCCCCTGTCCCCTCTGCCCCGCCATCACCGAGGAGCTGGTGTACCTGGTCCTCAGCGCCCAGTCCTCCTTCCCACTGCGAGAGGTCGTCAAGGACCGCTGGTGCCCCGCCGGCTGCCACGTGCTCCACCCCGACCGCTGGAGGAAGGAGATGCCGCCGCTCCCCCGCGACGAGGACGCCTGACGACGCCGTGCGAATGCTGCGCCGCAACCACACGAGCCCCACCAGCCCCGCAATGCCATGCAACCGACTCCACCATCATCGAGCGCACACCAGCGCACCACTCCCCCGAAAACCCACCACAACTGAGCACCACGTCACCGACGCCCTTCAACACGACTAGCCACCACCGCCCCCGGCCAACCGGCCGGGGGCTTCGTGCGTCCTGGAGGAGTTCGCCGTGCCCACCTACGAGACCACGCCCCGCTTCACCGCCGACCACCGCCGCCTCACCCCCGAACAGCGCCGCCGCTTCCGCCAGACCGTGGCAGCCTTCGTCGACGACCTGCGCACCGGCGGGCACTTCCGCGCCGGCCTCCGCGTCAAGCGCGTCCAGCGCGCACCCGGCATCTACGAGCTGACCTGGTCCATGGGCGCTGGACCCGCAGGACGCGCCACCTGGCAATATGGGCCTGCGCTCCACCCCGGCGTACAGCACGTCATCTGGCGCCGCATTGGCACCCACGACATCCTCGCCGGCCCCTGACGGCATCGGAGTTGGTGGGCACGGCCGATCACCCGCTGGCGGGCTCGGCGCCTGCGCCGAAGGGCGGGACGTCCGCGACGGCGACGTCCAGCCGGAGCCGGACGAAGCGCACCGGGTGCCGCCACGCCCCGCGCTCCAGCGCCGTGTCCACCATGATCTCGGCGACCAGCTCCGGTTCGACCAGCACGACGTCGAGCGGCGTCCGCGACCCCCAGGAGGTCGTGAACCGCACGCCTTCCCAGGGATGTCCTGGCCCGGCTGGTGTCAGCCGGTCGGCGAGCTCGTGCGCGGCGTCCGGCCGCAGCGGCGTACTGCGGCCGACCGGCCGGAGCGCCCCGGCCGCGTCGAGGCGGCCCAGCACGAGCGTCTGCGGCCGGCGCACGGTCCCGGTGATGGCGCCGACCACCGCCTCGGTGGAGTCCCGGCGGCGCACCTTGTAAAGCGCACGGGCTCCCGGCAAGTACCGCTGACCGCTCCCCCGGATCACCAGTCCTTCGACGCCGGGCACCTGCGTCCAGGACGTCAGCCACTCCTGCGCCGTCGCCAGGTCGGTCGTCTCCGGGCAGAGCGTCCACGGGGCACTCAGCTTGTGGTCGGCGAACATCTGCTCCAGCTGCGCGCGCCGCTCGCCGTACGGAACGTGCAGCAGCTCCTGGCCGTCGATCTGGAGGACGTCGAAGGCGATGAAGTGCGCGGGTGCCTCTGCAGCGAGGCGGGCGGCGGTGCGGCCGCCGGAGACCGCGCGCCGCTGGAGCGCCTCGAACGACATCTGGCCCTCCGCCCACACGACCAGCTCGCCGTCGAGGACCAGGCCGTCGGGCAGGTCCGCGGCCGCGGCCACGAGGTCAGGGAAGCGGCTCTGCAGGAGGCTGCCGCGGCGGGACTGCACCAGCAGCGGGCCGGGCGCCGGCCACTGGGTGTAGACGATCGCCCGATAGCCGTCGAACTTCGGCTGGAACCGAAGCTCCCCGGGCAGCGCGCCCGGCGCGGGCACCGTGTCGCGGGCCTGCGCCAGCATCGGTTCCACCGGCGGCCGAAAGACCATACGTCCTGTCTACGGGCTGCCCGATGCCCCCGCGACCCGGCACGGCCAGCGGTGGCGCGGGCGTCATCATGTGATCAGTGCGCACGACCTTGCGCGGTCACATCTCGTTGGGCGGGACATGAAGCTGACGACCAAGCCGGGCAACGTGGAGGCGCTGGCCGAGGAGGCCGTCGTCGCGGTGTGTGCGCTCGCCGACGCCGCCGGACCCGAGCGGTGGAGTGCCAACGCCGTCGAGGACGCGGCCACCGCGCTGGAGGTGCTCGCCGGGGCGCTGTCCGAGATCAGCCCGGAGGCCGCCGAGCTCCTGGAGGTCGTCCCGGCCGCCGTCGCCGCACTCCGCGAACGCGTCGAGCACGCCCCGGCCGCAGCCGGGTCGACCCGCCGAGCCAACACCGCGACGGACCCAGCCGTGCTGAGCACCGGCCTGCGGCGGGCGCTCACCGCGCACAGCCTCACCGGGCACCGGGTCCACCAGCTCGGCCCCGCCCTGCTGACCGTCACCCTGGACCCGGCCCACGCCCAGGCCCTCGCCGTGCTCCTCGCCGCCCGCCGCGAACTGCCCCGCCAGGCACCCGCGGCCGAGGACGAACCCCGGTGGGGCGCAGGGCCGGCCGAGACAGCAGCGGCCTCACTCGCCGTGGCCCTGGCCGCCTACGGGCCGGGGACGTACGCCCGCGTCCTCGCCTCCGGACAGGTCACCGCCGGCCTCTCCCCCACGGCGGCCGCGCAGGTGACCGGTGCGCTGAACGCCCGCCCTGCGCCCGCTGCCGGATCGCCGCGGCCCCGGCGCCGCGGGCTCGGGAACGGCTGGAAGGGCATCGACGCAGGGCGTTGACCGGGGACAGCGAAAGGGCCCGGCCACCCAGGGGTGATCGGGCCCTCGCGTCGTTTCCATTGGAAACGGCCGTCAGGTGCGGTCGGGGAATCCGATGCTGGTCATCAGCTTCCGGTAGTCGACGGCTGGCACCGAGTTGGGCAGGAGGATGGGCAGGGGGCAGCAGTCGTCGTACAGCTTCTTGGCGTCGGCCGAGTACCGGACGTACGGCGTGAGGATGTCGCCGTACAGGGACTCGGCGAGCGCCGTCGCCTTCCTGGCCGATGCCTCGGTGTAGCTGGCGGTCGGGGTGCCGGTGAGGATCAGGTGGTTGACCGTCGGGCGGCCGGGGACCGAGCGCCGGAGGCGGTTCTTCTCCCGGACGCGGTCGAGTTCCTCGAACAGCGGGACCAGCAGCTTGACGTCCTTCGGATCGGCGCGGACCGACGGGATGACGGAGTCGTCCTCGTCGAGCATCCGGATCACGGAGTAGACCATCTTCCCGTAGCTGGCCGGGAAGTCGAGCCAGAAGACGTCGTCCTCGTCGCCGTCGTAGCCGAGCAGGATCTCGGCGAACCAGTCCTGTCGGTCCGCGTCCTCGGCGATGGCGGTGTCTGCGGTGGACATCTCCTTGCAGCTGGGTACGACGCGCAGGCCGGGGATGTAGGCGAAGGCGTCGTCGTCGTATCCGTCGCCGATGCGGTAGCGGGCCGGGAGGGCGACCTCGTCCAGGGTCGCGGTTCCGTGGATGAGGTCGAGGACGGTCTTACGTCCCTTCATGGCCTCTTCGTCGTAGCCGAGGATCGTGGTCGTGGACCGGTTGGCGTCGAAGTCTAAGATGGTGCCCTGGTAGCCGCGGAGCGCTGCCTCGGTCGCCATGGAGGTGGCGCTGGTGGTCTTGGTGGAGCCGCCGCACTCGAGGATGAAGGCGTAGATCTTGGGGTGGCGCCGCCCCCTGGGGCGGAAGCGGGGTTCGACGGTGCGCGTCACTCGTTCTCTCCTGTGGTGTCCAAGCCCAGTTCCTTCTTCTCCCACGCGGTGTCCGGGGCGTACTGCGCGTGGTCCTGGAGGAGGCGGAGGTAGCCGACCTCCCGGGTTCCCCACGAGTGCCGGCGGGCGGCGGTGCGGAGCTCTGCGGCAGCGAGAGCGCTCGCGAAGGCGGCGAGCCGCTGGAGTTCGCCGTCACCGGAATCCTGGACGGCGTTGAAGTACGAGCCGGCGTTCTGGTCGTCGATGCTGTGGCGTTCGGCTCGGCGGAGCCAGACCAGGGCGCGCTGCTGTGCGGCGGACTGCTGCTGCGGGGCCAGCAGGGCGCCGGTCATGGCCTTGAGGAGGAGCTCGCTGTCGGCGGTGTCGCCGACGTCGACGGTCTCCACGAGGAGCTGGCAGGCGGCGTCCCGGGCTGCGGCTGCGGTACTGCGGTCCTGCTCGTACTGGTCGGCCGAGGGCTTGGGTTGCTCCTTCTTCGCCGTCGTCTGGCGCTTGGCGGCAGCGTTTCCAGTGGAAACGGTGCTCGACTTGGGGGCCGTGCCGTTTCCATTGGAAACGGCAGCCTCTCTCTCGGCCGGCTCCGTGTCGGGCACGGGTTCGTCCTGCCGCTGCCGCGCGAGGATCTGCGCCTGCGCCTCCAGCGGACGCATGCCGCCCTGGACCAGGGTCACTGCTTCCCGCTGGTCCTCGGCGCTCATCTTCTGGAGCTTCTCCGCGGTGCTGACGGCCAGGGTGCCGTCCCGGAGCGCTCCCTGGACTTCCGGCTCCAGCGCGAGGAGCTGCACGCGCTTCCACACGGTGCCCTTGGAGATAGCCCCCTTGGCGGTCTCGCCGACCTTCTGCGCGATCTGCTCGTAGGACAGCCCGCTGCTCCGCAGGGCCTCGTAATGCTCGGCCTCTTCCAGCGGGCTGAGCTGTGCGCGCCGGAGGTTCTCGATGAGGGTGATGAGGCGGGCGTCGGCGACCTTGTCGTCCATCAGGACGCTGGGGATGACCTCCCAGCCCAAGGACTGGATGGCGCGCCAGCGGTGCTCCCCGAAGAGGATGACGTTCGCGGCGGTGATCTTCTCCGCTGTCTCCGGATAGTGCTCGACCCAGATGTCCGCGGGGATGTGCGCGATGTTCTGGAGGAGGCCCACTTCCTCGATCGTGGCCGCGAGCTCCTCAACGCCCGACATGGCCCGCCGGTTGAACGGGTTGGGGCAGAGGTCCTTGGGGTGGAGTTCGACGGTGTCGCCGCTGCGGTCCTTGCCGCCCCGGTAGAACGCCTCTTCCTTGGATGGAGCCGCGGGGGCCTGCTTGGTGCTCGTGCGCTTGGGCCTCGGAAGGTTGGCAGCCATAGATTCTCCAGGACGACAGAAAGTACGGCCAGAGACTAGCCGTTTCCAATGGAAACGGTGACTCCCTCGTGCAGCCCGAGCAAGGACAGCCGGTGTCCTGCCACGCCCACGGATGCCGTTTCCAGTGGAAACGCCGTTGCCTTGTACGGGGTTTGACGGAAGGCCACACGCACGGCAGGTCCGTCGCGCGTCTGCCGTTTCCATTGGAAACGGCAACGGGACAGAACCTCAGGAAACCCCCGAAACACAAAAAAGCCCTGCCCCCGCGCGTGGCGGGGACAGGGCTTGGGCGGGAGAGCTGTCGGTCGGGGCGCCCAGGCTGCGGGGGCCGTCGCCTTGTCAGTTACACGTTCGCTCCCACGAGGGCTGCGGCCAGGAGCTCGGTGATGTCGCTCCGGCACGGGTCGCTGTAGTTCTCGTGGTCGTCGAAGTCAAACCGCGCACTGGCCGCGGTGACGGTGAACCCGGGGACGACGGTGGCCTCCTGGCCATCCAGTTCGGTGGTGAGGCGGTCGGCGTCGCGGGAGGCGAGCCGGGTCTGGCTGTACGGGCCGAGGCGGAGCAGGGTGAAGCCGGATCCGTCGGCCTGCCGTGCTTCGACGTCGACGCCGTAGTGGGCCGGGGACATGCCGACGTCGTCGGGGAGGTCGAGGCCAGAGGCAGCGTGGGAGAGCGCGGTGTAGGCCGGCTGCCAGAGGCCGAGGATCGCGGTGGTCTCGCAGCGGAGCCAGCCCTTACGGGTGTAGCGGTGGGCGTAGGCCGCGGCGTGCGGGGTTCCGGGGTGGACCAGGGCGACGGCGATCACGTCGGGTCCGTGGTCGTCGCCCGGCCGGGTGTGAGCCCGTTCGATGTGGGCGCCGACCCGGACGGCGACGTCCTGGGCGCAGCCGGGGGTCCAGGATTCGGGGGTGCGCAGGGCGGCGAACATCGCGCGGAACGCGTCGACGACGGCCTGGTCCTCGGGGGCGAGGACGGTCCCGGGTGCGGTGGCGCAGCGTCGGAACAGGCGACGGATCATCGGAGGTTCTCCTGCTCGGGGTGGGCGGTGGAGACCAGGGCGAGGGCCGCGGTCACCGTGTCGGTGAGGGTGGTGCGGACCGGTACGCCGTGGCGGTGGGCGACGTAGATCAGGTAGCGGTTGCGCTCGGGGTTGGGGCAGTCGGGCGGGCAGCCCAGCACCGCCCGGCCCGTCGACACGTCCAGGCCGAACTCCACGTTGGTGGTCATGGCCGGCAGCGTCTTCAGGTCGCGGGGGATCCAGAAGAGGAGCGCCGTGGCCTGGGCGCGGGCGTCGGTCTCCCAGTCAACCTGCGTCTCGTAGCGGTCTGCGCGGTCGCCGTTGCGGGATTCGGGGCTCAGGACGGTCAGCGTCTGGGGGCCGGTCCACTGCTCGGCGAGCACGCGCAGGGCGTCGGGCCTCCAGGACGGTACGGGGTTGCTCTTGTCCGGGGTGGGGCCGGCGAGGAAGACAGACGGCCCGGCCGGGATGGGCTCACGGGCCATGACCAGGGTGGTTGGGCCGTTCACGACGTGGCTCCGTTCTGCGCGGCGGCGCGGGCGGCGTGCTGCGGGGTCCAGGGCAGGGGCAGGTCGTCGCCGGCCTCGCGGGGCACCACGTGGACGTGAAGGTGGCGAACGGACTGAGTCGCCGCTTCGCCCTTCGACGTGATCAGGTTCGCGGCCGGGAGCTCGGCCATCAGCTCGGCGGCCCGGCGCATCACGGCGGCGGTCACCTCCGGGTCGGTGCCGGCGTCCTGGACGTGGACGCGCGGCAGGACGAAGACATGCCCGCCGTTCACGCCACCGCTGCGGGGGCGGATCGCGAGGGCGTCGGGCCACTCTCTGACGATGACGGCCGGGGCCTCCCCGGCGGCGATGGCGCAGAAAACGCAGGTCTTCATGGTGGACTCCTTGGTCCGGTCGACGGTCACGGGTGAGGAGCGGGCGGGAATGGCGAAGCGCCGCGCGCGGCCGGGAAGGTCGTGCGCGGCGCTCCGTGTGTGCTGCGTCAGGGGGTGGTGGTCACGGCCGCGTTGATGATGTCGGCGTGGTCGAACGCCAGCTCCGGCAGGTCGTTCAGGGGCCACCAGCGGGCGTTGCGGGCGTCGTCCCCGGCGGTGACCGGGGTGCCGTCGGGGACGATGACCATGTAGGCGAAGGTGGTGTAGCGGCCGCGCGGGTCGCGGCCGGGCTGGTCCCAGACGCCGATCTGGTGCAGGTCGCCGACGTTCACGCGGAGACCGGTCTCTTCGGCCAGCTCGCGGGCGCCGGCCACGTGGGGCGCTTCCGCCTCGTCCAAATGTCCGCCCGGCAGGGCCCAGGCCCCTTCGAACGGGGGCCAACCGGGCTCGATGAGCAGGACGTTCCCGCCGGGGGTCAGGGCGACCACGTCGGCGGTGTAGCGGATGGTCTCGGGCTCGGTCTCGGTCATGCTCACCTCTCGGTCGGACGGGCGTCGGTGTCGGCGGAGCGGTAGCGCTTGGTCTGCCGCAGGACCTGGTTGTACTTGACGTCCAGGGCGTCGGCGATGTCCTGCTGGGCGCCGTGGTAGCTGCCACGGAGGCCGATGCTGCGGCCGCCCAGAAGCCCCGTCCCGGCTTTGGTGGCCGGGACGGGGCTTTTGTTCTACGCGGCCAGCCGGTGCACAGCGGCGGCTGGTGTGGTGACGTAGGTGTCGGGGCTGGGCTCGTATCCCCGGGCACAGGGGTCGCAGCGGCCCTGGGTACGCAGGGGAAGGCAGTACCAGTACCTGCGCTCTCATTCGGGGCAGGTGGATCTTGCGGCCATCGCCCGGTCCAAGGCCCTTTCCTGCGCGAGCGAGGGGGTGCGCTTGGGCTTCGCCACGCGAGCGCGCTCAGCGCCTCCTCCGATTCCTGCGGTCCTGACGCCGGGATGGGTCGGGCCGGTTCACAGCGTGCCTCCGTCCTGGGGGTCCCCGGACGCGGGCCGGTACGGGCAGTGGATCCACGACACCGGCTCGCCCGCCGTGTCCTGGCAGCCAGGGCAGTGGTCGCCGATCGGGCTGTCGAGGCAGATCAGGACGTCCTCGTCGCAGCCCGTGTGCCGGGCATGGGGGCTGTCGCCGTGGGGGCATGCGCCGGTACCGGCCTCGGCGAAGTACGGAACTGGCTGGTGGGGTTCGCTGTGCTGGTGGGGGCTTGCCGTCGGGGTGTGGTCAATCGTGGTGGCGCGGACGGTGTCGGCGATCAGCAGGGTGAGTGCGTGTCCGTGGTCGACGGCGTCGGCCAGGCGCTCGATGAGCTCAGGGGCCAGGCAGCGGCTGCGGGCTCCGGTCAGGAGCCCTTCCAGGTAGAGGGTGTCGCCGAGGATGCGGTCGTGGATTTCCAGGAGGCCGGGTTGTACGTGCAAGCCGTCCACGTTTCGCGCGGCGGCGAGGTAGGCGTGGTCGACGGCGCCCGCGTACGCGGCCGCCGTCTGCTCGGCCAGAACCGTGTCGACCTGGCCGATGGTGTGGTGTGCGAGCTGCCATTCGCCCGCGCTGTCGGTGGTCTGGGTGCGTCGGCGGCCGAGCCGGTTGGTGACGGCCTCGATGAGGGAGCGGGCTGGGAACACGGTGACCTCCAGGGGGGAGGGCGGGTCGCCTGGTCTCTGCTGACCGGGCGGACACCGCACGGCCCCGCCGGCGCACGCCCGAAGGCGGCGAGGCGTGGCCGTACGGAGAGCGGCCGGTTGGTTCTCGGGGAGCTTCTGGAGGCGGTAGTACGTGCCCCACTTGGTGGCTGAGATCTTCAGGACCTCGGGTTCGTCGTCGGCCAGGCGCTCCAGCTCGCCCCTGATCCAGTCGTTGGTCCGTTGGAGGGTCAGGCGCTGGGTGTCGAGGTGGAAGAGGTAGAAGTTCAGGCGTTAAAGGCCGCGGGCGTTGGCGAGGTCTGCGGCCTGGTCGAGCATCCGCATCGGGATGCGGGCGCTGGAGAAGCCGTCGTTGAAGGACGGCACTGATTCGACGCCATTGCCGAACTGGCGGCGGATCGCGTCCATCAGGACCTCTAAGCAGCGCGATTCCAAGCTCTGGTCGCCCCGGGCTTCGATGTGGATCGCGCCGTACAGGCAGCGGGCGCCTTCGGTGTCGACCAGGGCGCCGGAGCACCAGCCGCCGGTGAGCAGCCGGTGGTGCGCGCGCTGCAGCAGGGCCGCGACCGGGGTCGGGTAGGGCGTGGGTGGCTGGAGGGTCGGGGTGAGCGGGATGGTGAGGACGTCGGCCAGGTCGACGGGCTCGGTGTCGATGTGTGCGGTATTGACCTCGTAAGCGACCTTGGCTTCGTCAAGCCGCAGGCTCATCGCCACGTTGACGAACACCATGCGTTCCTCAAGGGACAGGGCCGCTGGCAGCGCGGTGGCTTGGGTGGTCGGGGTGACCTGGTCTATGGCGTGGCGGGTCTGAGGCATCGGAGCTCCTGAGGCGTCGAAAGCACGGCTGTAGGTGGCGCCTTCGACGCCGGCGGCCGGGGCGGCTTTCAGATGCTGGAGATCCAGCCGGTGACCGTGCCGATCGCGTCGGTGATGAGGGGCGCGGCGCCGGTGGAGGCGAGGAAGAAGCCGAACCCGGCGCAGGCCAGGGCGGGCAGGAGGCGTACGGATCCGCCCCGGATGAGGACGAAGACGACGATGGCGAGCAGGACGACGGCGGAGATCGATACGGCCACGAGTGGTGTCCTTCCAGATGTGGGCACCCGGCCGGGGTGCGGCCGGGCCCTGCGGGGGTGTGCGGGGTGGGGTCAGACGCGGGAGAGGTTCTTGATGGCTTCCAGCGCCTGGCGGGGCGAGGTGACCGCGTCGCGGCGTGCGGCGGAATTGTCCCCGCCGTCGCGGCGCTTGCCGCCACGCATCTGGGACGCGTCGTCGTCCTCGTCATCGCTCGGTTCGGGGCCGAACTCGCCGGGGCGGGGCGGCTCGGTCCAGTCGAACCACAGGCCGCGTGCTTCGAGTTCACGGATCTCGTGGTCGGTCAGGGTGGCGATGGTGTCGGGGAAGTAGTCGTCCAGGCCGGCCTTGAAGTCCATGTAAAGCGTGCGTAGGACCTCGGGCTTCTTGGCTTCGACGATCCATCCGGCGCCGCCGGTGTTGGAGTCGGCGGGCGGCTCGGGCTCGCCGCGCATCACCCGATCGATCCGGCCCGCTTCTTCCGGGGAGAAGGAGCGGGGGAGGGGGTCGGGGGTGTTCTCGGACGGGATTCCCAGGTCCTTGAACATTTTGGCCACCTTGCCGGGTGCCACCTTCAGCACCACCGGGATGCAGTTCTCGCGCAGGTTCTCGCACAGCAGCTGCGTGAATCCGTCCTGCACGAAGATGGACTGGCCGGCCACCTTGATGCCGATGGCGTACTTGCGGCCCTTGACCGACACCGTCTCGGCGAGGTCCATGATTTCCGCGCCGTAGTCGCCGTTGCGGGCGGCGGAGAGGAACTCGTCGAGGTAGGCGGACAGCATCCGGTAGGGGCAGCCCGGCAGTTTGGGGTCCCAGTCGTAGACCCTGCCGTCTTCCCACGGCATCTGGCCGCGGATCTCCATCAGCGCGTCCAGGGCGCGCAGGAGCCGGAACATGTAGAGCGCGCCGACGCCGTAGCGGTCGGTGTAGCCGCCCAGCTTTGCGGCCTTCTCGTCCGGGGCTTCGGCCGCCAGCCACACCACGGCTCCGAACAGGGCGTCGGCGGCGATGTGCAGGCCCATCAGCTGGGTCTTGCCGCCGCCGGACGGTGCGACGAACAGGCCGTGGGCGGCGCCCCGGTCGGTGTATACGCGGTTGCGGGCGGGCTGGCCGTTGCCGAGGTATCCGGTCACCCACCGGCCGTCCTTGTCCGGGGTGAGCAGCTCCTTCGTCGCGGGGAAGACCTGTGCGAGCGGGCTGGAGTCCCACAGGGAGACCAGGACCTGGTTGCCGTCGATGGTGACGAACAGCCGGCCTTCGTCGTACTTGGTTTTCAGCGCGGCGGCCAGGGTGTGCTGGTTGACGCGCGGCTCACCCATCTCGTCGGGGACCTGGGCGATGTAGTGGGTGACCTTCCGCTCGCCGTCGCGGACCTTCTTGATGAACTCCGAGCCGGGCACGGGCCCACCGGCGATCCGGTCGGCCCACCACTCGTGGGTGGTGGGTGCCTTGCGGCGGCGCTCGGTCATGTCCGGGGTGACGTGGACTTCCTTCCAACCGGGGCCGCCCTCACGCCCGTACTGCCGGACCACGTCCTCGATCCGCACGTCGGCGATCTCGACACCGAACGCGGCGGCGACCGCTTCCTCGGTGAGGCTGGAGATCGGCCGTCCGGCCTCGGAGGCGCGCAGCAGCAGGGACAGGTCGTTGGGCATGCCCGCGTGCGGGGTGGCGGTGACGACGATGGTGCGGCCGGGCAGGCCGCGGCCCTCCCACAGCCAGCGGACCTGGCGGGTGAAGGCGTCGGCGCCGTCGTCCGGCTGCGCCAGGGACGGTTCGCGGGCGGCCTGCAGCTGCGGCGCGGGCGCCGGGGCGGCGAGCGCGGGACGGTGACGGCGGCGGGTGTGCCGGGAGAAGGGCATCACCAGCAGGCCGGCCGTCGCCCAGCCGGCGGCAAGGATGCCGTCCAGGCACCACGGGCCCCAGCCGATCGTGTTCTTCGCGGCGATGTCGATCGCGGCGGCGGCCACGAGCGGCGACCAGCGCAGGATCTTGCGTCCCGCACCGGCGGCGTCGCTCTTGGCGGCCAGGACCCAGCCACCGACGCCGGCCGCGCCTGCCAGCTGCACGACCGTGTTGACGGGGCTGCCGGCGAAGAGGTTCGGGGCCGCGCCGAGGACCGGGGCGGTCAGGGTGTAGAAGGTGCGCTCCAGGGCGACGCTGCGCGGCACGGACACGGGTTCTCCTTCGGGCGTGGCGATGGGCGGCCCGCCGCTTGCGTGGCGGGCCGCCCATCAGGGGTTTCGGTGGGTCGGGTCAGCGGACGAGGAAGCCCGGCTTGGGGGTGCGCTCCGGGCGGCTGGAACGGAGGTCGTCCAGGCCCTCGTACAGCCGCGCGTGGGTGCGCCGCGTGTCGTGGGCGAGGCCGGAGACCTCCTGGGCCGTCTCGTGGAGCTTCTTCACTTCGACGGCGGCGCCGCCCAGGGCGACGGACACCTGGTTGGTCATCTCGATGAACTTGCGGTCCAGCTCCGCGTTGGCGATGTCGACGGCCAGGCCCTCGGAGCGCTGGGCGTTGGTGCGCATGCTGAGCAGCAGCGCTTCGAGCTCGCCTGCGGCCAGGTCCATGGCCGTGGCCAGCGTCTTGAGCTTGCGCTGGACGGCCTTGTAGCGGTTGTCGCCGTCCGTCTTGGCGGCGGCACCGCCGCCGGTGGTGGGTGCGAGGTCGCTCATCAGTGGGCCCCTTCTTCTAGTCGTGGTGGGCGGCGGAGGAGGCGGTCGCCAGGCCGGCGTCGTCCATGGCGTCGATGTCCTGGCCGTAGACGCGGCCGACCGACGTGGCGGCGATGCGGGCGGCCTCCGAGGCGATCTCGCATTCGGTGGCGCACCGTTCGGCCAGCTGCTTCATGCGGTCCGCGGCGTCGGCCAGGTCGGTGATCTGGTCGACGACCTCGGTGGCGATGTTGTGGTCGCCCACCAGGTCGGCCGCCATGTCCCGCAGCGCGTCGGCGACCTTGCCGAGCGCGACCGCCAGGTCCTGGGCGCGGTCCTTGTCGAGCGCGGCGGCGATCGCGATGTTCACGATCTCCATCAGGTACTCGCCGAAGGTGATGTCAGTGCGGTGCTGGGCCGCCATGCCGGTCTGGCCCGACGCGGGCTTGTTGACCTCCGAGGCCACGGGATCCTCCTGTGCAGTGGGTCGGCTGGTGCCGGGACGCTGGGTGTGGGGCTCGGGCGCGCGGGGGAGGCTCGCCGGGCTGCTGACGTGCGTCCCGAAGGGGTCGGACGGGTCGTCGACGATGACCGCGTCCGGGATGTCGTCCTCAGCCGATTCAGGCTGCGGAGACCGGGTCGGGCCGCCAAGACGGTCCACCGTGATGTCGCCCAGGTCCTCGGGCCGAAGCCTCGAGGGCTCCTCCGGCTCGGGCGGGGTGCTGTCCTCGCCGGCCTTCGTGAAGAAGTCCTTGATCCGCTCCCGGAAGGAACGCTCGTCATCGCTGTCGCCGGGGTCCGGCGGGTCCTTGACGTCGTCGGGCTTGGGGCCGTCGTCCGTCCCGGTGCCGTCCTTGGCATCCGTGTCGCCGGAGCCGTCAGACGGCTTCTCGGTGTCCTTCTTGTCGTCCTCCGGCTTCTTGGTCGCGGAGTCGCCGTCCGAGCCGTCTGCGGGCTTCTCGGGGTCGTCCTTGGTCATCTTCTTGGTCGTGGCCTCGGAGTCCTTGTCGCCAGTGGTCTCCTTGGTGTCACCGGCGTCGTCCTTGGCCTTGCTGTCCTTGGCGGCCTTGTCCTTCTCCGCCGCGCGGCGCTTGTCCCAGCGGCGCTGCGCTTCCTCGGTCACGGCCGCGCCCAGGGTGGTGCGGTCGTCGGCGGCCTTGGCCGCCTCCCGCTTCGCCCGTGCCGCGGCCTTCCGCTCGGCTTTCACCCTGCGGCGTTCCTCGCGGGCCGCCTGGACGGCGGCGCGGTCCTGGTCGCGGTCCTTGCTGCGGTCGGCGAGGTTGGCGGCCTGGTTGGCGCTGCGCCGCTGCTGGCGTGCCGCCTGGCGGGCGGCGGCGCGCTCCTGGCGGCCGCGGGCCCGCTCCGCCCGGGGGCCGGCGGCCGGCGAGTCCTTCGACTTGCCGCCGTCGCCCTTCGAGCCGCCCTTGTCGGACCCGGAGCTGCCTGAGCCGTTCTTGCCGCCGGAGCGGCCCGAACTGCCCTTGCCCGTACCGGCCTTGCCCGACCCGGAGCCTCCAGAGCCGTTCTGGCGGCCTTTCGGGCCACCGGACGACTCATTGCCCTTCGGGCCGCCCTTGCCGCCGCCAGCGGAGCGATCAGAGCCCTTCCCGGCACCTTTGGGGGAAGTGCCGCCACCGGAACCGCGACCGGAGCCGCCGGAACTGTTCGTTCCCGGGCTCCGGCCCCCGCCGCGGCCGGAGCCGCCGGAGCTGCCGCCGCCGGCCTTCGAGCGACCCCCCTTGTCGGCGCCCAGGCCGGAGCCGGAGGACCGCGCCGCGTCGGCCTTGCCGCGCGCCGCCGTCTTGTCGGACTTCGCTTTCATCTGCGCGGTGTGGAGCTTGGCGTTCTGCTCCATCATCGCGGTTTCCTGTGCGGTGCGGGCTTCCAAAAGCGCGGCCTTGCGTGCTATTTCTGCCTCACGAAACGGCGCTTCACCGGCGTGCCGGTCCCGCGCCACTTCCAAACGGAGTTCCAGCCAGTCACCGAGACGATCGGCGAGAGAACGAGGCTGCTCGTATTCACCTTCCTCGCATTCTTCGTCTTCGAACTCCGGGGCATCGGGCATTCCCGTTTCCCGCAATGCAACTTCCGGGGAAATAGGGCCGCGAATGGCCGGGAGTTCCCGGGCCGTCCCTTCCGGGGATTCCGGAGGAGCATCGCCGCCCGCACTGCTGCCGGACGGTTCGGAATAAAAGAGATCCCCACCATCGGGGGCATCCGGCATTCCGCCGGAATCGCCGCCCCGAGTGGGGAGGCTGATCACGTTGCTGTCGGTGTCGTCGGACACGCGACCCTCCTCCTGGGCTTGACTGTCGGCATCGGCCTCGCGTACACGCGCGCACGCCACGCGCGGCACGCGACACGCGCGACACGCGTTGGAGTCGCCGAAGGGCCGCCCCCGGGGATCGGGAGCGGCCCTTCGTGCGGGGCACGGTGAGCTAGCCGGAGTGGCGGCTGTAGACGTTGTGCAGGGCGAGCGCGGCCTCACGGATGAAGTCCGTGTTCCCGTCGCGATACGCCTGGGTGCCTCGGATGTTGGTAATCCGGAGCCAGTAGTAGAAGGTGCCGAGGTCGTTGCCGTGCTGCGCAATCAAATCCTGTTTGATTTTGCGCTCATGTTCCGCACGGTTCATTGCCTTCCGCTCGGCTTTCGTGAGCGGGCGACCTGCACTCACGCCGACTCCCTGCGGTCCAGGTTGTAAATCGACGTGGGGCCACCATAGCCCGAATTCGGGCTCTGCGCACCCTGCTGACCCGGGTTTTCCGGGGCAGCCTGGAGCGTCGGGTGGTTCTTACGCGCCTTGAGCTGCGCCTTTTCCTTCCGGCTCTTCTTGACCTCCTTCACCTTTTCGTCGTGGGCGTGGCGCTTGTGGGCGCTCTTTTCCAGTCCCGCAGTAACGCTCTTGAGGTTCTTTAGAACGTCGTTCAGGGAATTTTCCACCGGGAAAGAGCGCAGGAAAGCCTGGCCCCACTTGTCGCCCTCCACGCGGGTCCCGCGGCAGTGCACACGGGCCTCGCGCTGGAGGATCTCCAGCTTGGCCTGCATGTCCAGCACGACCCGGTTGAAGTCCGCCAGGTAGTGCGCGTAGGCGGCCGGGTTCTGTGCGATCTCGCGCAGCGCCGCGTTCGGGTCGTCGAAGAAGGGCTGACCGTTGTTTTCGGTGCTCACGGGGTCCTCCGTGGGGGTCGGATCTGGTGTACTCGGGGGGCTGTTGACTGCTTCCGGCAGTCGCAGCGACGGCCAGCCCGCTTCCTTCGGGCTGGCCCTCACTGGTGTGTGCCGGACTCGGATCACGTCAGGTGCTTGTCCGCGTCCTCGGGGCGCAGCAGGCCGGCCTTGGAGAGCAGGCGCACCGCGCGGTCGTTGTTGACGCTGAGGTCGGTACGCACCCGGTAGAGGGTCACGAATCCGTCCTGGCCGCGGGGGAGGTTCTGTACGAGCGGCAGGAGTTCCTCGTCCGTCCGTACAGGCGTACCGGGACGCTCCGCGCCCGCCGTACTGCCCATTCCGGTTGCGGGGGAAGACGACGCGTCCGTACCTGTACGGGCCCCCGGCACACCCTCGTTGCCGGGCTGTGTACGGACGCTGATGGCGCCGGTGCGTCCCTGTACGGCCGCGCTGGCCGTCTCGGTACGCCCGACAGCCGCCGTACCTGTACGCGCCACCTCCTCGGAGGGGGTGTGTACGCCGTATGTACGGTCGCTGTACGCCCTGGTCACCACCGCTTCGGTGCCGCCATCGTGCGGCGGGTGCGAGGCGGGGCGTACAGGGTCCGTACCGTCCCATCCGGTGCCCGTGGCGTCGGGGCGAACCGCGTTGGACCCGGCGTACAGGTCGTGGTTCGCACCCTCTGTACGGCTGGACGACGCGGCGTCCGTTCCGTCGGAACGCCGGTGCGTACCTGTACGGGCGGCCATTCCGTTTCCGCCGTCCGTACCGGTACGGCCGACCGCAGGGGCCGCAGCGCCGTGCCCGTCCGTACCGTCGTCGTGCATGAGCGTGTGGACGCGCCAGATGACGGCCACGAAGATCAGCACGACGAACGTCGTCAGCTGCCAGGGAGCCGACTGACCGTCCTGGACGAGGTGCGCCTGCTCGGACAGGTGGTAGGTCACGTTCGCCGACGCCATCAGCAGCAGCGCGTAGGGGATGTCCTTCTTGGCCCGGAACGCGGTGACGCAGTAGACGTCGATGCTGACCGGCAGCAGCGGCGCGACGTAGGGGTGGATGCCGACCATGCGGGCCAGCTCGTACTCGCCGGAGGCGGCGAGCCCAACGCCGGAGGCCAACGCGACCCACGGGGCCGTCTTCCACACCTTCTGGCCGGCCTTCTGCTGCCAGCCGTTCCAGCGGGACGCGGACTTCTTCGCCTCCCGGGCCTCATCGAGCAGCCGGCGGGCACGGGCCTCATCGGCCTTCGCCCGCTCGGTGACGGCCTTCGCCTTGCGCTCCGCCTCCGCGGTGATGCGGCTCGCCTCCTTCTGGGCGGCCTCGCGCAGCTGCACAGCGACGGTCTTGGCCTCCTCCCGCAGCCGCTCGCGCTGCTTGTCGCACGCCGCCTTGAGCCCGGCGAGCTCGTCGGCGAGGGCCTTGCGCTTGGTAGCGGCCTCCGCGTCGAACTGGTCAGTGAGCACGCGCAGCTTCGTCCGCAGCTCGGTGCGGGCCGCCTCCGCCTCGGTGTGCGCGGCCGCGACCCGCTCGTCGGCCTCGCGGCGCCGGTCGTCGGCGGACTTGACCGCGTCCGCGTACAGCGCCTCCGCCTCCGCGCGGCGACCGTCGTACTGTTCGGCCGCCGTCGCCGCGAGCTGGGCGAACCGCTCGCGGGCCTGGTCGACCTCGCGCTGCGCCGCGGCGACCAGGGCGTCGGCCTGCTCCTGGGCGCGGGCGAGGATCTGGCCGGCCTCGGTGCGGCGCTGGTCGACCAGGGTGCTGATCTCGGTGAGGTCGGTCTCCGCCAGGCGGCGCAGCTCGGCAACGGCCGTGGCGGTGGCCGTGCGGTCGGTGGCGGCCAGCTCGGTGAGGTCGGCGACCTGCGCGCGGGCCTCCCCCACCAGGGTGTTGGCACGCTCACGGGCCTCCGTCAGGAGCCGGTCAGCCTCGCCGCGCGCCGCCTCCAGGTCGACCTTGGCGGCCTCGCGCTGGGCGGTGGCCTCCTGATCGGCGTCGGCGGTGATGCCCGCGGCGCGTGCCTGCGCCAGGTTCATCAGCACGGTGACCTGCTCGTGCGTGTCTGCGACGGTGCGCGCGGCCGCCGTCTCCGCTTCGGCCTGGAGGGCGGCGGCCTGCTCACGCGCGGTGTCGATGACGTCGGCGGCCCGGTCCCGGGCGTCCGCGACGCGGGCCGCCTCGAGGTCGACGACCTCCGCCTCCGGCTCCGTGTCCGTCGCCGGGGCCGGGGCCGGGGCCGGGGAGATGTCGGTGGCGGGGGAGGCGGTGGGCTGCGAAGCGGTGCGGGTTGCCGCCGGCTTCTTGCGGGCGGTGGGCCTCTTGTTACGGGTTCGTGTGGCGGCCACGCCGCCTCCTTCCGGTCGGGTGCCGCCCCAGCGGGGGCGGCGGTTCAGGGTGGCTCGGTCAGTCGCTCTGGGCGGGCAGCTCCGCCCGCCGATTGGCGGTCGCGTGCTGCTGGGTGAGCCAGGCAATGGCGGCCGCGGTCATGTCGTCGGCCGCGCCGCTGGTGTTCAGCGGGGCGGTGTCGATGTCGCGCATCGCGTCGAGGGCCGGCAGCAGCCGCATGTACTCCGCGCTGGCGGAGTGGATGAAGCGGTCGGAGGACAGGGCGATCAGGTCGTACTTGTCGTCCAGCCAGGTCCGCTCGACCTTGCACACGAAGGTGTGGCCGGCCTGCCCGATCCAGAACATCTCCGGGTCGCGGAACAGGACGAACTGGCCCCGCTGGAACTTGATCACGGGGGTGGTGCTCTGGGTGCTGTTGCTCATGGCGACTCCTGGCGGGTCGGTGGTCCGGACTCTCCGGCTCCCAGTCACCGCCCGACCCGGCCGCCGAAGTTCGACGGGCGGTGCGGGCGGATCAGGCAGCCGTCAGGCCGTCGCGCAGAGCCGGTGCGGGGCGACGACCTGGCCGTCGGGAAGCAGCTCGCCCGTGTCGTCGAAGATCACGGCGGAGTTACAGAGCAAAATCCAGCCCTGCTCCGGGTGAGCGGCGATGGTGTGCGCGGCCTCGCGGTCGGGGCTGTCGGCGGTCGGGCACGTCGGCCGGTGCGTACACAGGGACTCCGGCATCCGGGTCGTCCCGGCGGTGACGGTGGTCGTCGCGGTGTCGAGCTTGGTGCTGCGCTGCATGAGCTCTCCTGGCAAGTGGCGGGCCCGAGACTCTCCCGGACCGAAGGCATGCGAAAGGGCGGCCACCCGTCGAACGGGCGGCCCATCTGCCGGGGTGTCACGGGATGGGCAGTAACTTGTGCCGTCGTCCCGTGCTGCGGGTCAGGCCGCGGTGGCGATGCGGTCGAGGGCGGCACCGCGCTTCATCAGGCGCCGCTCGTCCTCGTCCGTCCCGCCCCACACACCGTGCTGCTCATCGCGCTCCAGCGCGCCCTCGAGGCAGGCCGCGCGCAGCGGGCAGACACGGCAGATGGCCTTGGCCCGTGCGGTCTGCAGGGTCGACAGGGCGTGGGCGAAGAACAGTTCGGGGTCGACGCCGACGGCGGCACAGGCCGGGCGGGACTTCGCGACGGTGGCCTGCTTGGGCGAGGTGCGTACGATGGCGCGCATGAGGGCCTCCAGAGGGTCCGTGCTTGCGAAACAGCCCCGGGGATGCCGCCCCGGGGCTGTTCTATTCCTGCGGCCGGACGGCCGGAGCGGGAAAAAGGGAGCGTGAGCTCCCGGCGCTCCGCCGTCCCCGCCCGAGTGGAGGGCGGGGACGACGGGCAATGCCGGGTTCAGCTGCGGCGCTTCGCGGACTGCCGGGCCAGGTAGGCGTCCTGGGCCTTGGCGAACGCCTTGTGGAGCGGCGCGCCGCCCTCACAGTCCAGGCCGTTCTGGCAGGGCTGGCAGGCGCTTCGGTGAAGGGTGGAGGCGCTGAACGTCGTCATGTAGCGGACGTACAGCGGGTCGCTCTTCGCCGCGGTCATCGGCCGCTGCCCTGCGACGACTGCCTGTTCTGCTCGGCAACCTTCCGTGACAGCTCGGCGTGCTCCTCTTCGGTCAGGCTGGTGATCATCACTGACCTCCCCGTGCCCGGCGCAGCGCTTCGTCCATATCCGGGTCCGAGTCGGTCGGGTGCTGTGCAATCCTGTGATCCATCAGGTCCTCCACGTAGGTCCTGGACAGCCCCGGGGGGTCTCAATTCGCCGGGGCTGTCGCCATTTCGGCTGGTCGTACGAACAGCCACGGCCTCCGCCCTCCCCTACCTACAGGGAGACCGGAGGCCGTCATCGTTCGTACAGACGCAGGTCAGCGCGTCGGGCGCACAGGGTGGAGAGTGTCCAGCGGCACCTCGGGGCCGTCGGCCGGACGGTCACCGTGCGGAACCTTCCGGCGCGCGGCGTCCGCAGCGCCGACATCCACGAGAACCGCGTTCCAGTCGGCCGCGCGACCGGCCGGGGTGCGCTCCAAGCGGGCCCGAAGGGTCTGGTCGGTGCGGGGGCTGAACGCCTTCGGTAGCACGGTGGTCGGCTGGCGGGACGAGGTCTCCGTGTGTGCGTCGGCCAGTGCTTGGCGCCACTCGACGATCGTCATGTCGAACTCCACACGGCGGTTGCTGCCGCGGCAGTGGATCGCGTCGGCTACGCCGGCCTTGCCGGTGTGGTGCGGCACCAGCTTCTGGATCCGGCTCTGCATGCCGGTGATCGGGCACCAGGTCTTGCAGTCCTCGCAAACGAGGGTCGCCTGGAGCGGCTCCCGCAGGTCGATGTGCGAGGGCAGAAGGCTGGAGAGCTTCAGGGCGGGGCGGGCGCTGGGCTGGCGCTTCGTGCGGGTACGGCGGGGGCGTTCCTTGGCGGTGGGCATCGCGGCCGTGATGGTCATGGCGAATCTCCTCGGGTGCAGAGGGGAGGGAAGGGGACTGCGTCGCGGTGCTCTCTCCGCCCACCAGGCGCACGGGCAAGCCCGGCGTCCTGACGGACAGACAGCGCATAGCGCTGCGACGTGCAACAGAAGGTCTAGAACCCGGGGGATTTGGTGGTGCCATCAACCCCGGCCACCCCGTGTGGGGCAGACGACCTACTGCGGTGGTCCAGTCGGACATGCGCTATTTGCCATGCCGACTGTCCTGCTCAGCTCGGTAGCTGAAGTTCGCCGCGAGCTCTTACACACAAGGTGCACTATGTGTATAAGGTTGTCAAGGAGGTGTTACCGATGACGTTCTCGACCCTGCACCCGCCCCTCGACGTCGGTGTGTGCTGCACTATGAGCAGGCCAGACAGACCGTCACGCGAGGGAGAAGCAGTGGGTGAGCCTTCCGGTCAGCCGGAGTACCAGAGGGTTATGGAGGATCTCCGGCGCCAGATCGCTGAAGGTGACCTGAAGGTCGGTGACCCCATCCCCTCAACAGCCAAGCTCGGCTCGCAATACGGCGTGTCCAGCACGGTGGTTCGGCGAGCCGTGACGGAGCTGACGGCTGAGGGCCTGCTGTATGGCAAGGCCGGCAAGGGAGTCTTCGTCCAGGCGCAGCCCGACCCCCTCGAGAGACTGCCGACGTCGGCGGAGCTCACGGCCACCGTCAGGAACCTCGAGGCCAAGCTAGAAGCCATGGCTTCTCGCTTGGAGGCCCTCGAACGTGGTCGTGAGGACTGACCGTGCGCCGCAGCCCACGACGAGCTCCGGTGGCTGAACTGAACTCCCCCTGCTCGCTGCACATTTGCCTCGCTCCTTGGCTGCTCTCGGCTTCGCTACGAGATTTGTAGGGCCGACCAGGGGTGGCGTTCTAGATCTGACATGTGTCCTACGGTCGGACACAGCGATCGGAGACATGAAGGGGGAGCAGCGTGGGGCAGAAGCCAAACGATTTAACTCCGGAGGCATCGCCCCTGGATCGTTTCGGGTACCACGTTCGAGATCTACGAGAGCGACGCAGCCACACCCTGCGCAGCCTGGCCGAGGCGACTTTCTTCTCCTACTCCAAGCTTTGGAAGTGGGAGAACGCCTTACGGGCACCGAAACACCGCTCCGAGGTCGTCCATCTCGACACGGTGCTCCGCGGTCAGGGGCTGCTGGTTGAACTCTGGGAACACATCGGCATGGAGCCTCGCGACAGCCATGTGTCCATTCCGGGACCTCATGTGTCCGAATCATCGTCGGGCCTGGTCACACCTTCCGCCGAACAGGCAGGCTCGAACCTTGACGACACGGACACAGTCGTCGTCCCCTGTCGCGTTCACGGAAGGATCTTGTTCGTGCCCGTGCCCCGCCGCGTTGTCCTCGCGTCTGGCCTCGCCGGCCTCGCCGCAGCCGCGCTCCCGGCCTCGCCGGCAACGGCAAGCGCCGCCGCCATGGCTTCCCCCGTTGAGCACTTTGCGCAGCTCCGCCGCGTCATGATCCAGACTGACAACCTGATCGGTCCTCGGCATGTCCTGCCTGCGCTCCAGCATCAGCTAGCGCAACTCGCCTTCCGCCGCCGGGCCTCCCGCGGCGCCGACGCGGCCGAACTCCTCGCGCTAGAGACCCGCTACGAGGAACTGGCTGGCTGGCTGGCGCAAGACATCGGTGATGAGCGAACCGCCCATGGACACACTGCGAAGGCGCTTGATGCTTCGCACATCACGGGCGACAGCAACCTCACCGCGTACATTCTCGGCCGCAAGGCCCAGCTCGCCGTCGATACCGGCCACGCCGCCGACGCCCTGGGTCTGGCAGCGGCTGCCCGACGCACTGCGCAGCCCGGCAGCCGCCTCGAAGTCATCGCCGTCATGCATCAAGCCCACGCGCACGCTGTCCTCGGTGACGGCGCAGAAGCCTTGACTGCATACGACACTGCGGTCACGCTCCTAGGTCGCGCGGACACCGACGGAATCTGGGGCTCCTGGCTGGACGAGGCGTACATCAGCACCGCTCGTGCGCGCTCTCTCGCCACTCTCGGTGACTACGAGAACGCCGCGGCCGGCTTCGACAGCGCCATCGCTGCTCTCCCAGCCACGTACCGGCGTGACCGTGGTGTCTACCTCGCCCGCGCTGCCCGCGCCCACGCTGGCACAGGAAACATCGCCCTCGCGACGCAGATCGGCCTGGAGGCCGTCGGAGTCGCCGCTGAGACGGGCTCGGCGCGCATCGTGAGCCAGCTCGACCGGCTCGATCGCACGCTCGCAGCAGCTAGCGGCAGAGAGGGAGTCGCCGAATTCCGCGCCGCGCTTGACCAGATCGTTCTGCATCCCTCCTGACCCAGCCTCACCCAATTTCTGGAGTTTCCGTGCCTCGCCCGTACGTCCTCCTGTCCGCTGCCGTCTCCCTCGACGGGTACCTCGACACCCGGCCGGGCGAGGATCGACTCCTACTCTCCAACGCCGCCGACTTCGACCGCGTCGACTCCGTTCGCGCCTCCGCCGACGCAATCCTTGTCGGCGCTGGCACGCTCCGAGCCGACAACCCCCGCCTGCTGGTCAACTCACCCGAGCGGAGGGCAGCCCGGGTGGCCGCCGGCTTGCCGGAGTACCCGCTGAAGGTCACCATCACCAGCACCGGCGACCTCAACTCCGACTGGAAGTTTTGGCATCACGGTGGTGAGAAGCTCGTCCTCGCCGTCGGCAGCGCCGCCGCCGAGAAGGCACACGCCAACCTCGGTGAGCTTGCCGCCATCCAGGGCATTCCCACCGAGGCCACCTGGCCGACCGCGCTGGATGTCCTCGGCGATGTGTACGGCGTCCAGCGGCTGATGGTCGAGGGCGGCGGCACGATTCACACTCAGCTCCTCGAGGAGGCACTCGCTGACGAGCTCCAGCTCGTCATCGCCCCGCTCCTCGTGGGACAGTCTGACGCCATACGGATGCTCGGCCCCGCCAACTACCTCGGCGGCCCCTCCGCCCGTCTCCGACTTCTGGAAACCCAGCAGATCGGCGACGTGGTACTTCTGCGGTACGCCCCGAAGGACATCTCCATGGAGCCCCGATGAGCACCCCTTCCACCTCGGCCAGCATGAACGCCCCGGGCACCGGCAGCTCCCCAAACGCTGCGGATCGGCAATGGCTCGCCCTCGCCTGCGAGCTCGCCGCCCTCTGCCCACCGTCGACGACCGCTTTCTCCGTCGGCGCAGTCATCGTCGGCTCCGACGGTACCGAGCTCGCCCGCGGCCACTCTCGAGAGAGTGACCCGCTTGACCATGCCGAAGAAGCTGCGCTCGCCAAACTCTCCGCCAGGGACCCCCGGCTCACCACCGCGACGATCTACAGCTCCCTTGAACCCTGCGCAAAGCGAGCTTCCCGGGACCGCCCCTGCGCCCAACTCATCCGCGAGTTCCGGATCCCTCGCGTCGTCACTGCTTGGCGCGAACCCGACACCTTCGTCGTTGGCGCCCACGGAACCGAACTTCTTGAGCACGCCGGCGTTACCGTCGTCGAGCTCTCCGAGTATGCGGACGCCGCCCGGGAGCCGAACTCCCATCTAGTCAGTCGAGGTGGATAGCGCCTCTCCTTTGAGGCGCTACGACCATGGGATGGCTGTTCTTGTGCCCGAACCAGAGGTTCAAAGCCGATAGAGGCGCTCACCAGTTGGGTGGTCGTGAAGTCGCGCCCGACAACACGCACATCGGCAGTACCGGAGATCGCCGAGTGAGGTATCTTTCAGCACATCAGTCTTGGATGGGGAGGTTTCTCAATGTCGGAGTCAGATCTGACCAAGTCGGTCGACGCCTTGGTTGACCGCGTACCGGACCTCCCCCCTCCCGCCGTGCGCCGACAACTGCGCCTCGCAGACGGCCTGACGCAGCGCCAGCTCGCGGACGCCCTCGAAGTGAAACCCCTGACGATCTTGCGTTGGGAGTCTGGGCAGACAGAACCACGACGCCCGTGGCGGGACGCATATGTCCGCCTGCTTCAGAGGCTCGCCGAGAAGTACCCATCTGCGGCCGTCGAGGACACCCGCAGGTGAGCAACGACCTCTGCATCACCTCATTTGGGCATGCTGACGCCAGCCTCCGATTTCTGGGGGATGGGATGACCTAAGGCCATCAGCCGCGCGCCTGGGAGTGGACTAACCACCCACTTCAGCGCTCACGCGGCCCGTCTGCCGCCTGGATTCACCACCCAGGTCGGCCGCTCAGTCCCCGGAACCACCCGGGTCTGAACTCCGGCTCATCGAGCCGTTCACACAACGCAAAACCCCCACCTTCCGAGTGGGGTGGGCCTCTAACCAGGGCCCACCAGATGGCAGGGCCCTAACCAGGTCCGAACCGCGGTGCCCCCACCACAGGGGCTCCGCAGCATCACCGTCCGAGTCGCACCGTCTAGATCCAAAGAACTGGAGGTCGCCGTTGCTCTTCGTTCGGCCGCCCGCTCCTCACGGAGGGGGCGGTCCACATACCCGCAGAGAACTGGTCGCGGTCCCGCGTGGCGGGCCGTATTCAGCATCCATATGGATAGGTGGTCGATCCTCATAGTGCCCGATGTGGTGTCCCCTGAAAAGCTGGATCCTGCTCGTTTCGCCGAGAAGCGAACAGCAGACTGCCCGCTTCCCCCCAGATTGAGCCGTTGTAAGGTCCGTCGACCGGAAGAGGGTCTTCCTGGACAACACTCAGCCCATCGTGTAGCTGAGGGCGGTCGTGGAGCGCAAGCCTGGCGGAAGATCCGCATTCTCCCGACGGCGGCGACTGGCGTGATGCTCTGGGGCTCCGTCCCCTGTGGCGGGACGGGTTTCAAGTTTTCTGCCCGCCGTGCGGGAGCGCTGGGGCGTACCGGTGCTGGTCGGACTGGTCCACAGGCCGGGCCCTGCAGGCTCGGCGAATGGATCACGAAACGGCTCCCACGGGAGGTGTCCGCTTTGCGGCGTACACCGGCCCGATGATGAGGCAGAGGGCTTCGGCCCCGGCAGTACCCACCGCCCCTGTTGGGGAGGTGGGCCGATGAGCGCCCTGGCGGCGCCGGTCGTCGCGTTCCCGCGTCCCCGTACGGAGTTCACCGGTGGGGTCTCGCGCCGTCGGCTGCGGTCGGTCCCGGCACAGGCTGGTCCGGTCGTTGGGCTGGAGCTGGGCAACCCGCTCCAGCTGACGCGGACGATGCGGGCCCGGCTGCTTGCCGCGGTGCGCGCGTTGGTGACGTCCCCAGCGCTGGCCAGCGTGTCAGACGCTGCCCGGCTGGCCTCGGTGGTGCTGATGGCGAAGTCGAAGGTGGCTGACGACTTTCAGGCGTCGATCTGGGCGGCGGAGCTCGGCCGGTGGATGGGGGTGTCGCAGTCGACGGTCGCGCACACCGTGCTGCCCGAGCTGCGTAGGGCGGGGGTCCTCGGGTCCAACGTCGCGACGAACTCCTTCGGGCATGCGACGGGCCTGGAGTGCTGGGTGATCCCGATGTACCGGGCGCAGAAGGCCGGCGACCGGGGGCACGCGCTGGCGCTGTCCCGTTCGGAGCTGGCGGTGCTGCTGAGCCTGTGCGAGGTGCTGTTCGGCCCCGGGTGGGAGCCGAAGGACAAGGCGCCGATCCCGGCCGGGCTGCTCGCCGGGCGTACGGGCCGGGGTGCGGCGACGGACCGGCTCGGGCTGCTGCTGATGGTCCTGACGACCGGTTCGTCGGGCTGGCTGCAGCTGCGCCCCGGGTCGGTGGACTCGGGCCGGGGACGTCCGGCGGCGACGGTCGGCGGCCTCCTGGGCTGCACGGCGGCGGCCGGGGCGAAGGTTCTGGCGCGTCTCCAGGCGTACGGCGTCGCGGACGTGGTGCGGCAGGAGACCGGCTCGGGTCTGCACGCGAAGTCGCGGGTGCGTCTGGTGCCGGTGGCTCGGGCCCACGGCGTGGCCGTGCGGGAGGCCCGGCGTGCGGCCGGTGCCGTGTTTTCAGACCTCGCCGGTACTGCATTCGGAGATCTTGAGTCCGACGGGATGGGCGAGACCCTTGTGGTTACTGGGGGCAAGGGTGCCGGGCAGGGCGAGATGGCCGGATCGGCAGACCTCGCCGCTACTGCACAGCACCACGCTCTCCACGCTTCCGGGGTTACTCCTGGGGGTTCTCTCGCGCTCTCTCGTGGCTTTTCCGGCGAAGGCCGTGGTGGGTCCGGTGATCTGCCGGACCGCGCGTGCGAGCGCGAGGACCAGGCCGTGGACGGCGATGCCGCTGCCCGGCTGACGCTGGTCGACGGCAAGGGTGGCCCGCTGCGCGGGGAAAAGCCGAAGAAGTCCCCGGTCGTTGAAGGCGGGAAGGGCAACTACGGGCCGGTGGCCGGCGGCAGCGTGCGGGCCGTGGGGAGCGAGGGTCAGGGCAGGCAGCAGCAGGGGAGGGTGGCTCTGCCGTCGCTGGATCTGCGGGTCGTTCTGGCCCCGGTCCGGCTGGTCTGGGCTCGCCTGGAGAGTTCGGCCGTCCGGCGCCTGGTGGAGGGCAAGGTCCGCACTGAGCTGGCCCGCGTGGTCGGGTTCGCCGGTCACTCCGACGCGCCGCAGATCCTCGCCGACCGGCTCGCCCGGCGCCTGGAGGACCAGATGCGGCTGGGCGGTCCGATCACGGATCCGGTGGGCTGGCTGATCGGCCGTGGCCTGCCGCAGATCCGGTTGTGTGCGGAGCCGCGGTGCGATGAGGGCGCGTTGCTCGACTCCGGCCGGGACTGCCCGCGCTGCGAGGACCGGCAGGTCGACAGCCGTGCTACCCGCCACGCGGTCGCGGCCGCCGTCGACGCCGCGATGCCCGGAGCCTCCGACACCGAGCGGCGGGCTGCCGCCGACCGGCATCTGCACGAGACCGTGACGGCCAGAGCGTGGGCGAAGGCGTACGAGTGGGAGCAGTACCGCGCCCGGCAGGCCGAAGTGAAGGCGGCCCGCGCCGAAGCCGCCGCCGCGCAGTCGGCTACCGGCATCCCGGCCGCCCCGGTGGCATCGGACGTGCTGCCCGCGCCCCGCCCGGTCGCCGCCGTCCCTGCCCCGGCGCCGGAGCCGGAGAACGCCGACGTCGACGACCAGGAGCTGGTCCTCGAGGACCTGACCCCCGACCAGGTGCGCGACTGGCGGGTGCGGGCGATGAAGGACCACCAGGTCGTCTTCGACCACATCGACCGCTACGGCGAGCCGTCGGCCCGGCGCTTGTTCAGCAATCAGCTGGTCAACGAAGCGCAGCACCTCTCTGGGCTCGGGCACCTGAACCTCGGCTACTCCACCTGGGGGCAGTCGTGAGCGGCGGCGAGGTGTCCGGTGTCGACCTCGCACGCCAGGCCCTGCTCGCGGCCCGGGAAGCGGCGAAGAAGAACGGTGCCACCCGCCAGAAGCCGAAGCGGCGCACCGGCACCGCCGTACGACGTGATGGCCGGGAGCCGCTCGGGTTGGGGAGCGCGATCGGCATGATGATGACCGAGCGCGGCATGGTCACCCCGGCCGTCGGCGGAAGCGTCCTCGCCCGGTTCGACGCCATCCTCGCCGCGGCCGTGCCCGAGCTCACCGGACGGGTTCGAGCAGCGGCGTTCGACGCGGAGACCGGCCGCCTGGACGTCGTCCCCGACATCTCGGCGGCCGGCACAACACTGCGCTGGAGCGCGCCGAAGCTGATCGCGGCGGCCAACGACACGGTGCCCGGCGCGAACGTCCGCACCCTGCACGTCCTGGCACCCGCACCCGTAGCCGCCGGCCCCGCCCCGGCCGCCGCCGAACAGGACCCTCAGCCGACCGCGCCCGCTGCGCCGGCGCAGCGCAGGACTCCGCCGGATGGCTACCGTCGTGCGATCGAGGCGCACCGCGAGGCCGCGGTGCGGTCGCGGATCGACCCGGGCATCGCGCAGGCGGTGGAGCGGCAGAACCGGGCCATGCGCGAGCTCAGCCGCCAGGTGTTTCCCGAGCCGCCCGTAGTGCCGGATGATGTGCCGGCCCCGATCAACGCTGCCCATCTCCAGCGCCGCCGTGAAGCCGCCGCCACCGAGGAAGCAGCCCTCCGGCGGGCCCGCGCGGAACGTGCTGCCCCGCAGGCCGGAACCGCTGCCTTGGTCACCAACGCGCCCGTTCCGCTGCGCACTACCGCTTGACCAGCCGATGGCGCCCGACGAAGTCCCCTGCCGCAAGTGGTTGCTGCGGCGTAGCGTGACGGGTACACGCCTGGTAGACACCGTGCGTTGCGGTGGCCACCGGAGGGGGAGTCGTGCAGGCAGGGACCGTACTGGATGGCCGCTACCGGCTGATCGGGCCGATCGGCGCGGGCGGGTTCGGGCAGGTCTGGAAGGCTCACGACCCCAAGGTCGACCGGCTGGTCGCGGTCAAGGTCCTCAGCGAGGACGGCGGCACGGACAGCGGTCGACAGGTGGCCCGGTTCGCCCGCGAGGCCGCGGTCGCCGGTGGTCTGTCCCACCCGCACATCGTCACCGTGCACGACTTCGGCTCCGCGAAGCACGACGGGCGGCTTTATGCCTACCTGGTGATGGAGCTGCTTCGCGGAGAGCCGCTCAGCGTGGTGCTGAAGAGCGGACGGCTGCCCCTGCGCGAAGTCGTGCGCACGGCGGCCTGCGTCGCCGACGCCCTGGGAACCGCACACGCGACGGGCCTGACCCACCGGGACATCAAGCCCTCCAACATCGTCGTCGGCTCCAGCGGCAAGGCAACGGTCGTCGACTTCGGCATCACCAAGAGCAGCGACGCCCGACACGACATCACCACCACCGGCGTCCTGATCGGCACCCCGGCCTACATGGCACCCGAGTGCTTCAACGGCACCTTCGACCACCGATCCGACCTGTACTCACTCGGATGCGTGCTCTACGAAATGATCGCCGGGCAGCCGCCCTTCCCCGGGACGTCCTGGCACCTGATCAACCAGCACCTCAACGAGCAGCCGGCGCCGTTGCTCAAACGTCGGCTCGCCACCCCGGCGGAACTGGTGGAGCTCGTCACCCGGCTCCTGGCCAAGGATCCTGACGACCGCCCCGCCGACGCCTTCGAGGTGATGCTCGCTCTCCGCGAGATCGACCGGCGGTACTACGACGAGGACCTGCCCACCCGCGGGCCGGACAGGTACGTCCGATCCACCGTGAGCCCCCGCATCACGGCCTTCGGCGCGGTCACAAAGCTTCTCCTCACGGACCGGGGCCCCTGCCGGGATTGCGCTTCCACAGCCGGTGCGCACGTCACGCCGGGCTGCCCTTCCTGCCGAGGAACCGGTGAGGTTTCCGCAGAAACAGCTCACCGGATCCGGATTCCGCCAGGGGTAAGACCCGGGCAACGACTGCGGCTCAAAGGTCTGGGCTGGCCCGGCAGAAACGGTGGTGAGCCGGGGGACCTCTTCGTCGTCGTTCGGGTCGAGGGCGCACACACCGACTGATGGGTACGGCTTCACTGCGGTGTCGACAGTACAACTCCCTGGGCCTGGGCGGCATCGCCCGGCCGCAGTGTCCACGGCACGGGCGAGGTGTCGGTGAGCCACTCGTCCGCCAAAAGCCGGCTGACGATGAGGGTGCGCAGGGTGCGGAACGTTCCCCATCGCAGGCCGGCGCACAGCTGTCCGTACGACGGCCCGTGCCCGTGCTCAGCGCGGAAGTCGACGGTGAACCGGGCGGCCTGAATTCCGTGGCCCGGGTGGTTAACCTTCCACTCCCTGTAGCGGACGGACAGGTGGGATGCCGACGGGATGGAGCCGGGGTCAGACATGAACGCGGACGCCACATGATCAGCCGGTAGTGCGCAGATCGCGCACCGCTCGACAGTCTCGGCGTGCCGTCGCAGACCTGGCCGTGCCTCGGCTTTCCACTGTGCCCACAGTTCAGGATCCAAGGGCGGCGGTGTCCAGTGAGCCCGTACCGGCTGCACCTGCTTCAGCCTCGGGGGCGAGGATCCGGCGGGCGAGCGCGGAGCAGGAAGCACAAGGGTCGCTCCGGCGAAGTGACGCACCGCGGCGTCGAGGCGGTACCGGTCGCCGGAGAGCTCGGCGAGGAAGCTCCTCTCCACCAGCTCGGGCAGCACGGCCCGACAGGCTGCAGGAAGGTCACTCGGCAGCGTCCCGTCGAGCGTGGAAGAAGCATGTGCCGCCAGGAACAGGGCTGCGAGCCGCACCGTCGGGGAGGACTTCCGCAATGGCTTCGCCGCCAACATACGGGTCGTCCAGCCTGACACCCGGGACCGGGGGTTCTTGCCACACAGCAGGGGGTGGTCCGCCTCGACGGCCAGGGCCGGCACCGTCACCGCGACAGGGAGCTCCGGGGCACCGTCGATTAGCTGGTCGGGGACCTGCCACCCCAGGCCGCGCAATGCGGCCACCGTCTCAGCCGGATCGGTGAGGCGCAGCGACCGCAGGTCCTGGCCGGTGAGGTTGCCATTGCCGCCCCGGGCGGCCCGGATGGCCACCACGACCGCGAGCAGCTGCGCGTCAGGATCGGAAGGTAGGAGTGCGGCCACGTACGACAGCAGACGGCATGCAAGCTGGGCCTGCGCACGCGTCAACTGGACGGCTGGCACGGTGCGGGCGGGGGCGACGGGAATTGGCACAGCACCCATAACGGGGCCCGCCGGTCGACGTCACGCTCCTGCGCCGCACGATGTAGCGAAGGCACTCGGCCGGTACCGGGGACGGCGGTGGTGGACCCGGGTACTGCCGGGCGAGCAACGGAGCACGTCGAGACCGGCGATCAACTGCCTGTTGGTGGGCTGGCAGCGCTTCCTGACCTGAGCCGGACAATCGGGTAGCGGCGCCCGTCCTCCGCGGTTTCGCTGGGGAAGTGCCACGAGGGGGCGGTGAGCGGGCAGAATCAGCCGTGTATGGACTCGAAATCTTCCCCAGCGCCTGTGACGAGTGGTGCCGTTCCCGCGGGCAAGGGGGGTAAGCGGCCGACGCGGTCTCGGGTTCGGCATGGCAGCCCTTCTTGCGCCGACTACGGCTGCACACGTCCGGAGTGCACGGCTGCGGCGCGGCGGGATCGTGCCCGCCGTACGCGCGAGCTGAAGGCCGGTCGGCCCGCGCGAGTGTCGTCTGCCGAAGCCGCGTCGCACGCTTGCAGGTTGCAGCAGACAGGCTTGTCGGCCGCGGACATCGCCGAGATCTCGGGAATCGCCGTCACGCTAATACGGCGGTTGCTCCGGCCGACGGGGGAGCGTCCGGCCGGGGTTCACCGTGCCACCTCGGAGGCCATCCTCGGGATCCCGCTCACGAGTGTTTTCAGACGGGAGCGGCTTCTACCGGGGCTGGTCGACGCCGGTAGGGCGGCCGCCAGCCTGCAAGACCTCGCGGAACACGGCTGGCCGACCATCTTCCTGGCCTCCGAGCTGAACACCAGCACCCACACACTTGCCGCCATCCGCGGCTGCGAACGCCCGCGCCTGGCCCTTGACCTGGACCGCAAAATCCAACGCCTCACCGCACTGCTCCTCGCGAGCGAACCGGCGGACCACGGCATCTCCGAACACCGCAGCCACCGAGCGAAAACCGCTGCGCGCCAGCGAGCCGCAAGAGCGCATCGGCCCGGCCCAAGCACCTGATTCCATCGTGCACCGACGGACCCCGATTCATGCGGTGCCGACCGGGGAGGCACCGGTTTCCGTGAATGCGTCGGCTCTGTCAGTACCAAGGTCCACAATCAGGTGACATCACCCACATAGACCACCGGGGGCATGATGGATCGACGTCTCATCCAGACCGCGGTCTTCGGCAGTTCGGATTCCGACGAGCCTGCCGTGTGTCCCGAGACCGTGGACGAACTGGACGCCTTCCGCCTCGAGTACGAGAGCACCACCATCTGGTGCGGCACCCATTTCGAGGGCGGATGTGGCCGCCGGCTCACGACCCGCCGGTGCACCGACAAGATCTGCCACTTCGCCCACTACGGCACCGACGGCTCCGGCCAGCCGTGCACCCGCACGGCGAAGGGCAAGGACAGCGCCAACCACCTGTTCGCTAAAGCCCACCTGGCGGCATGGCTGCGCGCCCACCAGCACACCGCCGAGTTCACCTACCCCGAGCCGTTGGGCTCGGCCGTGCAGGCCCGGCTGGATGACGGACGGACCTTCCTGGTCCATCTCGACCGCAGCCGGCCCGTCGCATGGGACGACGACGCCTGGGAGATCGTCCTCGGGCCCGGCGTGCCCGTCATCACGGACATCCTGAAGCGGCGTGGGTACGTCCACCGCATCCGCTTCGAGGACCGGCCCGGCGGCGGGCGCGTCATGAGGTTCGGCACCGAGCTCCCCGGCCAGGGCACCACCTGGGACAGCCTGGACGACGTCACCCTCACCCCTGATGGCCTGACCACGGTGGCCATGCCCGACGGTGTGCGCATACCTGCGTCCGAAGCCTCGCGGGACGACGGAGCGAACGAGCGGGCCATCGTCACCGTCACCCGATCCCACCCGCACGCGGGGAGGGCCGCACGCCAGGACGACCCCGTCAAACGCGCGGTGATGCACCTCGACCGCGCCCTGCGCGAGCAGACACATCAGATCCACGCCGCAGTGGACACCATCCGCCAGCTTCTGCAAACGAGCCAGACGCCGGAAGACATCGGCAGGCTGCGTCTCGCTCTGGGCCGCGGGCAGCTCTGGACGGAGCAGCAGGCCGCGCACCGGCGAAAGGTCATTGACCGGCTGAAGGCACAGCCGACGCCCGACCTTCTCCTGGAGGCCGCCCAGCTGGTGAAGTACCCGGACGCCACACCCGATGAACGAGAGGCCGTCCGGTCCGCACATGCCCGCTACGAGGGCGATCAGGCCGCCTACCAGCGTGACCTGGCTGCCCAATACGCCCTCAAGCAGCAGCAACGGGAAGCAGAGCTACGCCAACGTCAGGACGCGCAGCAGTACCAGGAGGCGGAGCGCCGCAGGCGGGCTGAACAAGCCCTGACCGAGCGCCGCCAGGCCGAGGAGGAACAGGCACTGGCCAAGCGCCGCGAGGCCGAAGCCGCGGAACAGCAGGCACACGCCGAGAAACTCGCCTATCTGACGCTCTTCCTCTCCGGCGCCCTGAAGAAGGCGGCCCGTGAGGGACGGGCCACCACGTGGGAGGAGATCGGGCAGAAGACCGGCCAGCGACAGCTCGGCCGCCTCACCCACCAGGACAAGCTGAGCCTCCTGCAGACGGTCGAGGCGAACACCCTGCCCCACAACCCCCTGTGGTCGACCGTCCTTGCCGCTGCCGGCACCAGTGAGGCGCTACACCTTCACCGCGACATCACCCAGCTGCTCCAGCGGACCGTCCCTGACAGCGACAGCGACCTTCTCGCCCACCTCACGGTGGACTGTGCTCGGCTCCGCCGGCAGTGACCGTCACCTGAAAGGCCAGAGGAGAGGCCGAGCACCGGCTCCGGCGTGCTCCAAGCGCAGAGGAGAGGCGGCCGGGCATCGCGATGAGAGTCCCCGCGGGGGCTCTCTCAGTCGGCGAAGCCGGTGATGAGGTACTGCTGGTCGGCGTTACGCACGCGCTGCTGTTCCCGGGTGCGACGCCGGTGCTGGACAAGGCCGTGCAGCATGCCGGCGACGACGAAGGCGGCGATGGTCAGGACCGTGAGCCAGGCGATCGTCTCTGCCTCTGCCCAGGTGCCGTCGGCCACGGGCCCGGGGGAGTGCGCCTCGATGTACCTGGTGGTGATGACCACTTCGACGACCGTGAAGGGGATTCCGGCGGCGCTCCACAAGCCCACCAGGACCCACGGGCTCCACAGCCGCCGCTCGTTGGGCAGCCGGAACCCGCTGCGCACCTCCCGCGCCTGGGTAGCACTGCGGCGTCCCGCTACCCATCCGGCCACCATGGAGCAGGCGGAGCCCAGAACCAGCAGCCCGGCAAAATGTTCGACGAAGAACTGCGCGTCGGGGGACATCAGCCGGGCCGTTGCCATCACGGGGAAGGCCATTACGATCAAGGCACCCGCCAGTGCCTTCCACTTCGACGACCACACCTGATCGGCACCACTGCGCCACTCCTTGACGCACCGCATCACCGCCACGGCCGTGCCGGCCCAGAGCACCGCGCACAGCACCACTGCCCCCATGGGGTAGCTCCCCTTCCTCGGACCTTTGAGGCCAGACTCGACGAGTCCCGCCACCGCGTAGCTGCCCAGCGCAAGTGGCTGCGCGCCGCGCACGGAGTGTTGCCGTGGCCGTGTCCCGCTGCCGCCCCCGGCGGTCGCTCAGTCCCGGGCGCGGGCTTCGCTCTCCAGCTGATCGGAGAAGGTCATCAGTTCCCATACCTGGGACTTCAGCGCCGTGACGATCTCTTCCAGTTTCTGTTCGCGCTTGTCGCCGGGCTCGGTGGCCTCGTCGTCCACGAGAGCATTCGCGAGGAAGTCCGCCAGCCGCTCCAGCGCGCTCGCGCCCAGCCCGAGCCGGCTGGCCGAGTCCAGGTCCCTGTCCACGACCGTTCCAATGCCGCTCTGCTTGAGCCGCAGCGTCGCGGCCTGCACGCGCGCCATGTACATGCTCTGGGACGGCACCCGTACGACCTCGTCCCCGGCCGGGCCAGGTGGGGTGTCGCCCGGGAAGCCAAGCATAGAAGGACCGAGCAGATCCAAGATCTCCTCCGTGCACGTGTGGGTCTCGGCGATGCCCTCGGCATTGAGCACCAGCAGGTCGAACCTGTCGTGGCCGTGTGCCAGCATCGTCCGGGCCGGGAAGTGCCGCACCACAGCGACCTGGTCGCCGAACTCCTGGGCCGCGGCCTCGCACAGGCTCTCCGCCATGTTGACCAGCCCGCCGCCGAGCATGAAGTCGGTGGCGATGACCAGGTGCCCACCCTCTGTCGTCGGCCAGGCCCTCATCCGCACATGCAGGCGGTGATGGTGCGCGTCAGGGAAGTGCCAGGCATGGTCATCACGTACCGGGCTCAGCTGTGCAGGAGTAGGCAGGACAAGATCAGACACAGGCTGGTCCTCTCAATGGGGGCGTAGCGCCGCTGGTCACGTTAGCCAGCGGGGCGTACCTCTCGCCCGCGAATACGGGGTTTCGGCCAGGCGTCCATGCATGGGTGGAGCAGGCGAGGGGGAGATCAGGGGTCGTGGCGGACGGTGGAGTGTCTCGTGGCGCTCTCGTGCGGCTTGTTTGGCTGCGGCCCAACGGCCCCTTGTGACTGCTTCGGTCGTCTCAACACCTCATTGGCCCTCGCCTGGAGTGATCCGGCGCGGCCCGGGCCAAGATCGGACAGGCCTTTCGGGGGAAGCCTCCACCACTCGGCGCCGGGTAGCGGGCGGGGGTGCGCTCAGCTGTTTGAATCCAAGTCGTACGGGGGTGTCTTATCAGCCAATGCGGGTGGGGAATCGGTTCAAGGGTCCCGTGCTCGGGTTCTCGGACGATGGTGATCTCGACGTCGGCGGGGGTCAGACCCTTGTCGTCACCGAGGTCGTCCCGGATCAGCCGGGAGGCCAGCACGTTCCCCTGCCCGGCCGCGGCCATCGCCCTCTCGTCCAGCACGATGCGCACCGCTTCGCTCACGGGCGCTGCACCTGCGCGACTGGCCGGACTCTACGTCGCCGGCATCTTTCTCTGGTCTGCCAGGCCAACGACTCAGGAGCAGGAGCGAAGCGCATCGTCCCAGGCACCAGGGCT
>NZ_JBEZKS010000050.1:0-63054 GCF_040651775.1 Streptomyces sp. NPDC048383 | reverse complement strand
AAGCTAAGCCTTTCAGCGCCGATGGTACTGCAGGGGGGACCCTGTGGGAGAGTAGGACGCCGCCGAACAATCATTGTGGGAAAGCCCCGCACCAGGTAACTGGTGCGGGGCTTTTTTGCGTTTACGGGGTTGCCGGAAAATACGTGCCGCATCGTCCTACCAGTCGGCGGGGTAACTGTTGAGGCTAGGACGTTCGCGGTGTCGTCAGTGTCCTACTCCGAGATGACCATGAGGTCGGGGGATCGCCCATGGTGGTGCCGTTCAGGGGCATGACCTCAGGTTGTGCCGACCGGCGTCGTCAGTTCGGGTGTTAGAGGCGGCCGGTGGCCTTGAGGGTGAGGTAGGTGTCGGCCAGGGCCGGGGCGAGGGCTTCCGGGTCGGCGTCAACGACGTGGACTCCGTGGCGGGTGAGTTGGTCGGCCGTGCGGCGGCGTCGGGACTGGGACTGGGTGCCGGCGGCGGCTTCGTAGACGGCGTCGACGGTGCCGCGGGCGCGGGTCATGCCCGTCACGTGCGGGTCGGCCACCGAGGCCAGGACGACCGTGTGGCGCTGCGTCAGGCTGGGGAGGAGGGGGAGCAGGCCCTCTTCGATCGGGGCGGCGTCCAGGCTGGTCAGGAGGACGACCAGGGAGCGGCGCGGGGCGCTGCGCAGGATGGTGGAGACCAGTGAGCGGGAGTCGGTTTCGACGAGTTCCGCTTCGAGGGACGCCATGGCGTTGACGAAGGCGGGCAGGGTGTCGGCGGCGGATCGGCCCTGGACCTGGGCGCGGACGCGACGGTCGTGGGCCAGCAGGTCCACGCGGTCGCCGGCGCGGGTGGCCAGGGCGGTGAGGAGCAGGGCCGCGTCCATCGCCGCGTCCAGGCGGGGGGCGTCGCCGACGCGGCCCGCCGCGGTGCGACCGGTGTCGAGGCAGATCAGGATGTGCCGGTCGCGTTCGGGGCGCCAGGTGCGTACGGCGACCTTGTTCTGACGGGCGGTGGCGCGCCAGTCGATGGAGCGGGTGTCGTCGCCGGGGACGTAGTCGCGGAGGCTGTCGAACTCGGTGCCCTCGCCGCGCGTCAGGACGCTCGTACGGCCGTCCAGTTCGCGTAGGCGGGCCAGCCGGGACGGGAGGTGTTTGCGGCTCGCGAAGGGCGGTAGGACGCGGACCGTCCAGGGGACGGTGTGGGTGCCCTGGCGGGACACCAGGCCGAGCGGACCGTACGACCGGATGGTGACGCGGTCGGCTCGGCGGTCGCCGCGGCGGGTGGGCAGCAGGTGGGTGGTCACGCGGCGGCGTTCGCCGGCGGGGACGGTCACCTCGTGCCGGGAGGCGGGGCCTTCGGTGCCGGGATGCCAGCTGCTGGGCGGCCAGGCGTCGCGCAGGCGGGCGCGGAGCGTGCGGCGGCCCGGATTGGTGAGGGTGAGGTGGACGTCGGCGCTCTCGCCGAGGCGGACGGAGGTGTCGCCGGAGCGGGTCAGGCGCAGGCTGCGGACGGGCGCCGCGAGGGCGCAGTCGACGGCGCAGGCCAGGGCGATGCCGCCGTTGACGGCGAGGAGGCCCGTCCAGCTCGGTTCGAGGATGCCGACGGGGAGGGTGCCGAGGGCCGCCAGGAGGGCGGCGCGGCCGGTGAGGGCCATCAGCGCGGGACGGGGACGTGGGAGAGGATCGCGGTGATGACGGCGTCGGCCTTGACGCCCTCCATCTCGGCCTCCGGGCGCAGTTGGACGCGGTGGCGCAGGGTCGGCAGGGCGAGCGCCTTCACGTCGTCGGGGGTGACGTAGTCGCGGCCGACGAGCCAGGCCCAGGCGCGGGCGGTGGCCAGCAGGGCGGTCGCGCCGCGCGGGGAGACGCCGAGGGTCAGGGACGGCGATTCGCGGGTGGCGCGGCAGATGTCGACGACGTAGCCGGTGATCTCGGGGCTGACGGTGACGCGGGTGACGGCTTCGCGGGCGGCTTCGAGTTCCCTCAGGCCGGCGACGGGGCGGAGGCCGGCGGCGGCGAGGTCGCGCGGGTCGAAGCCGGCGGCGTGCCGGGTGAGGACGCCGATCTCGTCCTCGCGGGAGGGCAGCGGGACGGTCAGTTTGAGGAGGAAGCGGTCGAGTTGGGCTTCGGGGAGGGGGTAGGTGCCCTCGTACTCGACGGGGTTCATGGTGGCGGCGACGAGGAAGGGCTCGGGGAGCTTGCGGGGGGTGCCGTCGACCGTGACCTGGCGTTCCTCCATCGCTTCGAGGAGCGAGGACTGGGTCTTGGGGGGCGTGCGGTTGATCTCGTCGGCGAGCAGGAGGTTGGTGAAGACCGGGCCGTCCTGGAAGGAGAACTCGGCGGTGCGGGCGTCGTAGACGAGGGAGCCGGTGACGTCGCTCGGCATCAGGTCCGGGGTGAACTGGACGCGCTTGGTGTCGAGTGCGAGGGAGGCGGCGAGGGCGCGCACGAGGAGGGTCTTCGCGACGCCGGGGACGCCTTCGAGGAGGACGTGGCCGCGGCACAGGAGTGCGACGACGAGACCGGTGACGGCGGAGTCCTGGCCGACCACGGCCTTGGCGATCTCGGTGCGGAGCGCTTCCAGCGAGGTGCGGGCGCTGTCCGTGGTGGCCGTCATGAAGTGCGGACCTCTCTTTCGAGGGCGTCGAGGTGGTCGGCGAGCGCGACGAGTGCCGCGTCGTCGGCGGGGGTGGTGCCGAAGAGGAGGGTGGTCACGTCGCGGGTGCCGTCGACGAGGCGGGCGGACACGGCGGGGACCAGGGAGATCGGGTCGTGGGCCTGGGTGGGCGGGACGCCGACCAGGGCGGCGAGGCGTTCGCGGCCGGCGGCGCGCAGCACGGTGGCGGCGCGGTCGCGGGCGTCGGCCTTGCGGTAGAGGCGGGCGAGGCCCTCGGTGGACTCGGAGGCGCGAACGGCGACGGGCAACTTCTCGGTGACGAGGGGGCCGAGCCGGCGGGCGCGCCAGAGGGCGGTGACGACGGCGGCGAGGAGCAGTTGGAGCAGGGCCCAGTGCCAGCCGGTCGGGACGAGGTCGAGGAGGCTCTTGTCCTCGGTGTCGTCGGCGTCGGTCATGTCCGAGAGGGTGGGCAGGTACCAGACGAGGTCCGGGCGGGAGCCGAGGAGTTGCAGGGCGAGGGAGGCGTTGCCCTGCTCGGCGAGGTGTTCGTTGCGCAGGATGCTGTCGGAGCCGAGGAGGACGGTGTCGCCGCCCCGTGTGGCGCCGGGACGGACGACGAGGGTGGGCCGGCCGTCGCTCGGGTAGCAGCCGGTGGCTCCGGTCGGGGCCGCGGTGTAGCCGAGGTCGCCGCCGGTGCCGGCGCGGCCCGCGGTGACGGCGGCGGGCAGGGCGCAGCGGGGGTCGAGGTCGTCGGGGTGGGCGGGGCCGGCGGTGCGGGTGCCGGGGGCCAGGTCGGGGAGGGAGTCGTCGGGGGCGATCAGGACGGTGCGGCCGCCGGACAGGTCGCTGGCGGAGCGGATCGCGCGGCGCTGGGACGGGCCGAGCCGGTCCGGGTCGGTGATCAGCAGGGTGGTGCCGGGGCCGGTCGCGGCGGCGGCGTCGGCGGCGTTGGTGACGACGCGGGCGGTGACGCCGCGTTCCTGGAGGAGTTGGGCGAGGGCCCGGCTGCCCGAGGGGTCGGCGGAGCGCGGGTCGAGGCGGCCGTGGTGGTCTCCGGTCTGCAGGCCGGCGAGGAGGGCGGCGGAGGCCAGCAGGATGCCGAGGGCGAGGAGGAAGCCGCGGCCGCGGGTCCAGATCTGGGCGCGGGTGAGGGCGGTGGAGGTGGCGGCGCGGGCTCCCGGGCGGGTGGGCCGGTCGCCGGCCTGCGTGGGCGGTGTCCCGGGGTTGCAGGCCGGCGCGGGCAGTGTCGCCGGGTCGCCGGTCGGCGTGGGCGGTGTGCCGGGGTCGCCGGCCTGCGCGGGGGCCGTCCCGGGGTTGCCGGCCGGCGGGGTGGTCGCGGGGTCGGCGCGTCGCGGCTCGGGCTCGGTGGGCCGGGCGGGCGGCGTCGCGGGGTCGGTGGGGCCGGTCATGCGGTGGGTCCCGTCAGGAGCGGCTTGGTGCGTTCCAGGGTGAGGTCGAGGGTGCGCAGGCGGGCGTAGGCGTCGGCGTCGGCGCCGCGGCCGCCGTAGGTGACGTCGTCGAAGGTGCGGGCGGCGGCGCGCAGGTCGCTCGCGTGGCCGGGAAGGGACACGGCGGCTTCGGCGGCGGCCTCGTCGGCGGTGCGGCCGGGGCGGGGGTCGAGGAGGGTGCGTTCCTCCAGGGACCGGACGAGGGCGCGCATGCGTTCCTGGACGGCTTCGGTCCAGCGGCCGGCGGCGGCGTGCGCGTCGGCGGCCGTGCGGTGGTCGGCGGCGCTGCGCGGGCCGTCGTCGAAGAGGAGGCCGGTGCTCGTGGCCGTCCGGCGGGGGGTGCCCAGGCGCCACCAGAGGGCGGCGACGGCCAGGGCGACCAGGAGGGCGACGGCGAGCAGGCCGACGCCGCCGCCCGGGGTGACGGAGGCGGCGCCCTCGAAGAGGTTGTCGAGCCATTCCCAGAGGCGCTCCAGGCCGCGCTCGAAGAGGCTCGGGTCGTCCTGGTGGTAGACGCTCTTGGCGAGCTCGCGGTCGGCCGCCTCCCGGGCGGCGTCGCGCGGTGTCGTCAGTGGTGGTGCCTCGGCGCCGGGCAGCAGGGCCGCGGCGCCGGTGACGATGAGTCCCCCCGTTCCCATCGTCGGTCAGCCTCCCGAGGCCGGTCCGGCGCCGCCGGGCCGCGAGCCGACCGCGGCGTGGTCCTGGTGGTCGTGGACGCCGGCGGCGCGGGCGAGTTCCAGGTCGAGGGCCTCGCGGCGGATGCGCTGGTCGATGTACAGGAGGCTGGTGACGCCCGTCTGCATGGGCACCGTGACGGTGAGGGAGATGAGCCCGCCGACGGCGGTGACGAGCAGGAAGGTCCAGGACTGGGCGGAGGTGCCGCTGAGCAGGCCGTCGAAGCCGTCGGGGGACACGATCATGGCGATCACCGCGAAGGGCACCGCGATGATCACGGAGACGAGCCAGGTGATGACCCAGGTGAGGGCGCTGATGCCGAAGATGCGCCACCACGAGCCCTTGACCAGCTTGGCGGAACGCTTCAGCGCGTCGGTGACCTTGCCGCGTTCCATCATCAGGGCGGGCGGCGCGAGGACGAAGGTGACGAAGAACCAGGCCAGCAGCACCAGGCCGATGGGGACGCCGAGGACGGTCAGGACGGCGTTGCCGGTCAGCAGGCCGGGGAGCGCGGGCAGCATGCCGGCGGCGAGCGCGCCGAGGAACAGCACGGCGGTGAGGCCGAGCATGCGCGGGGCCATGGGGCGCACGCCGCGCAGGTGGGCGGCGACGGTGGAGCGCCGGCCGAGGACCGCCTGGCTGACGACGCCGGCGAGCAGGCCGGTGACGAGGAGCAGGCCGAGGAGCTGGAGGTAGTAACTGGCGAAGCCGGCGAGCATCGTGTCGTTCATCAGGCGCACGAGCTCGTCGGGGGTGGCGGTTTCGTCGGTCGACACGACGAGGTTGTCCCGCAGCAGGCGCTGCGTGCCGAGCAGGCCGAGCTGGACCAGGGCGGCGACGACCAGGCTGACGGACAGGACGGTCTTCCAGTGGGCGCGCAGGGTGCTGACGGCGCCGTCCAGGATCTCGCCCAGGCCCAGGGGCCGCAGGGGGATCACTCCGGGCTTGGCGGCGGGCGGGGGCCCGCCCCAGCCGCCGGGGCCACCCGAATGGCCGTACGGGGCGCCGTAGGGCGCCCCGGGCTGTTGTCCGGGCTGGGGGGCGTACGGTCCCCAGCCGGCGCCCTGCTGCGGGGGCGGGGCCTGGCCCGCTCCCGGGCTCGACCACTGTCCGGGCGGGGGCTGGGAGTCCGACCACTTGGGGGCGTCGGAGGGCTGCGTGGGCGGCCGGCTGCCGTCGGAGCCCTGGCCGTCGGACGGGGAACCGGGGGTGGCCCAGCCCGGCGAGTCGTTCATCGTCGCTCCTTCACGTGCACCTGCCGTGGCGGGCGCGCTGGTCGGCTGCCATCGTGCCATGGGGGAACGCCGGACGGACCGGCCGTCCCCCCTCCGAGATCTCGGGCAGCTCGTCCCTTCAATTGTCGCGCCGATCCGGGGCAGACTGGACGTCCTGATCACCACGCAGGTCCGAGGGGCGATTTCCAGCCCTTTTGGCTGTGGGACAGCTCACCGCCGGGTAACGATTAGCTAATGGGATGATGTCAAGCATGAAGGGACGCGTCCTTGTCGTCGACGACGACACCGCACTGGCCGAGATGCTCGGCATCGTGTTGCGTGGAGAAGGTTTTGAGCCGTCGTTCGTAGCGGACGGTGACAAGGCATTGGCTGCTTTCAGGGAGGCCAAGCCGGACCTCGTGCTGCTCGACCTCATGCTGCCCGGACGGGACGGCATAGAGGTGTGCAGGCTGATCCGGGCCGAGTCGGGCGTGCCTATTGTCATGCTCACTGCCAAAAGTGACACGGTTGACGTGGTCGTGGGCCTGGAGTCCGGGGCCGACGACTACATCGTCAAGCCGTTCAAACCGAAGGAGCTGGTCGCCCGCATCCGGGCCCGTCTGCGCCGGTCGGAGGAGCCCGCGCCCGAGCAGCTGGCCATCGGTGACCTCGTCATCGACGTGGCCGGGCACTCGGTCAAGCGCGAGGGTGCCTCCATCGCACTCACCCCGCTGGAGTTCGACCTGCTGGTCGCCCTCGCCCGCAAGCCCTGGCAGGTGTTCACCCGCGAGGTGCTGCTGGAGCAGGTCTGGGGCTACCGGCACGCCGCGGACACCCGCCTGGTCAACGTGCACGTACAGCGCCTGCGCTCCAAGGTCGAGAAGGATCCCGAGCGCCCCGAGATCGTCGTGACGGTGCGCGGTGTCGGCTACAAGGCCGGACCGAGCTGACGTGCAGCCCGGCAAGCCCCGGGGCGGCTCCCGATGGGGAGCCCCGTGGGGCGGCCGGCGGCTCCGCCAGGTGACGGACGGAGTGGCCGGCGGCCCCGTGCTCCGGCTCTGCGTACGCCTCGTGCGCCGGCCGGTGCTTCCGGCTGTCCGGCTGTGGCGGCGCAACATCCAGCTCCGGGTGGTCGTCGCGACGCTGCTCATGTCGCTCGCCGTGGTCCTCGCCCTCGGCTTCGTCGTCGTCGCGCAGGTCAGCAGGGGACTCCTCGAAGCCAAGGAGGAGGCCGCGCAGAGCCAGGCCGCCGGCGGCTTCGCGGTCGCACAGGAGAAGGCGAACACGCCCCTGTCCGTGGACGGGGCCGACACCACCGACAACAAGGTCGGCCGGGACGCCAGCACCTGGATGAACTCCCTCGTCAAACAGCTCGCCAGTGGCGGCCAGACCGCTTTCGAGGTCGCCGCGCTCGGCGCCGGTGAGCAGGCGTCCGGAGCCCAGGGCGTCAAGGGCGCCCGTGCCTCCGGCAACGTCGACCCGACCGCCAGCGTCCCCATCGAGCTGCGCCGGGCCGTCAACAACGCCACCGGCACCTTCAAGACCTTCTCCGAGATCCGCTACACCGCCGGCGTCGGCGACAAGGCGCCCGAGCCCGCGCTGGTGGTCGGCAAGCAGCTCACCGACATCAACGGCTCCCCGTACGACCTGTACTACCTCTTCCCGCTCACCCAGGAGGAGGAGTCCCTCAGCCTGGTCAAGAGCACCATCGCGACCGCGGGCCTGTTCGTCGTCGTGCTGCTCAGCGCCATCGCCTGGCTGGTCGTGCGCCAGGTCGTCACCCCCGTGCGGATGGCCGCCGGGATCGCCGAGCGGCTGTCCGCCGGGCGGCTCCAGGAACGCATGAAGGTCACCGGCGAGGACGACATCGCCCGCCTCGGCGAGGCCTTCAACAAGATGGCCCAGAACCTCCAGAACAAGATCCAGCAGCTGGAGGACCTGTCGCGGATGCAGCGCCGTTTCGTCTCCGACGTCTCGCACGAGCTGCGCACCCCGCTCACGACCGTACGGATGGCAGCCGACGTCATCCACGACGCCCGGGTCGACTTCGACCCGGTCACCGCCCGCTCCGCCGAACTCCTCGCCGGACAACTCGACCGCTTCGAATCGCTGCTCGCCGACCTGCTGGAGATCAGCCGCTTCGACGCGGGCGCGGCCGCCCTGGAGGCCGAGCCGATCGACCTGCGGGACGTCGTGCGCCGCGTCATCGACGGGGCCGAACCGCTCGCCGAGCACAAGCGCACCCGGATCAGGGTCCTCGGCGACACCCAGCCCGTCATCGCCGAGGCCGACGCCCGGCGCGTCGAGCGGGTGCTGCGCAACCTCGTCGTCAACGCGGTGGAGCACGGCGAGGGCCGCGACGTCGTGGTCCGGCTCGCTTCCGCGGGCGGGGCCGTCGCCGTCGCCGTACGGGACTACGGGGTCGGTCTCAAGCCCGGCGAGGCCACCCGGGTCTTCAACCGGTTCTGGCGCGCCGACCCCGCGCGGGCCCGTACGACCGGCGGAACGGGCCTCGGCCTGTCCATCGCCGTCGAGGACGCCCGGCTGCACGGCGGCTGGCTCCAGGCCTGGGGCGAACCCGGCGGCGGCTCCCAGTTCCGGCTCACCCTGCCCCGGACCGCCGACGAGCCCCTGCGCGGATCCCCGATCCCGTTGGAGCCCGAGGACTCGCGCGGCAACCGGGCCCGCGCCGCCGCCGAGGCCGCCGGCCGCGGACCCGGCGCCGCCGGACGCCCCGCCGAGCGCCCGGACCGCTCCCCGATACCGCCGCGCCCGGCCGTCGCCACGGCCCCGCCGGTCCCCACCGACCCCACGGCGTTGCCGGGCAGCGGCTCCCGGGTCGTCGCCAGGCCGGCCGACCAGTCGACAGCACAGGAGGACGGAACCGGTGGACGCTGAGCGCGGGCCGCGACGCGCGGAGGTCGGACGGTCGAGGACCGCGACGGCGCTCCTCGCGCTCGGCGCGAGCGCCGTACTGGTGTCGGGCTGCGCGTCCATGCCGACCCGCGGCGAGATTCGTTCCGTCGAGGCCTCGCAGGGCGTCGACTCCCAGGTCCGGGTGTTCGGCGTACCGCCCGCCGACAAGGCGAGCCCGGCCGACATCGTCGAGGGCTTCCTCGAAGCCATGACCAGCGACGACCCACAGCTGGAGACCGCCCGCAAGTACCTCACCGCGGAGGCCGCCAAGGACTGGAAGCCCGGCTCGGCCGTCACCGTCCTGTCCGCGGGCCTCGACCGGCTTCCCGTCCAGGGCGAGAAGGACCCCGACGGACCCCGCTGGAAGGTCACCGGCAAGAAGCTCGCGACCGTCGACGAGCGCAGCGCCTACCAGCCGGAGACCGGCGGCGGCCGCTACGAGGAGTACCTCCAGCTCGTCCAGGTCGACAAGCAGTGGCGGATCGCGACGCCGCCCAGCAGCCTCGTGCTCAGCGAGTCCGACTTCCAGCGCATCTACAAGCCGGTCAACAAGTACTACTTCGCCGGCAACTCGCTCGTCGCCGACCCGGTGTACGTCCGCCAGCGCACCGACCCCGAATCCCGCATGGACCCGACCACGCAGACCGTCCAGTCGCTGCTCGCCGGCCCCTCCAAGTGGCTCGGTCCGGTCGTCGCCACGAGCTTCCCGACCGGCACCGAACTGCGCGAGGGCACCAAGTCCCTCTCCTACGACGGCCAGAACACCCTGCGCGTCCCGCTCAACCTCAACGGCTCCAACGTCGCCCAGCCGCAGTGCCAGAAGATGGCCACCCAACTCCTGTACACCGTCCGGGACCTGACGGGCTCCCGGCTGGACCGGGTCGAACTGCTGCGTCCCGACGGCAAGTCGCTGCTGTGCTCGGTGACCGCCGCGTCCGCCGCCGCGTTCGTCAGCCCCACGCCGTCCCCCGAGCACCAGTACTACGTGGACAAGGACTTCAGGCTCGTCCGGATGTTCCTCAGCGTCAACGCCGACGAACAGCAGGACAAGGCGGAGCCGGCGCCCGGGCCGCTGGCCACCGCCGCCGGTTTCAAGGTGGGCTCGGCGGCCGTCACCTACGACGAGAAGCGCGCCGCGGTGGTCTCCTTCGAAGGGCGCGACCTGTACGTGGTCACGCTGACGACGGCCGGACCGATGCCGCAGCCCGTGCTCAGTAGCAAGAACGGCAAGCTGACCGCGCCGAGTTGGGACGCCCACGGAGACCTGTGGGTCGCCGACCTCGACCCGCAGGCCCAGGGCCTGTGGCGGATCCCCGGCGGAACCGGCGCCCCGCAGAAGGTCGACGTCGCCGGGCTGGACGGGCGGATCACCGGGCTGAAGGCATCCGCCGACGGGGTGCGCCTGGCGCTGCTCGTCGAGAAGGAGGGCGGCCGCAAGAACCTGTTCACCGGCCGGATCGAGCGCCCCGAGGGGCAGGGCGACGCCTCGCGGGTCTCGGTGCGCGAGCTGCGCCCGGCGGCTCCGCAGATGGCCGAGGTGACGGCGATGAGCTGGGCGCCGCGCGGCCGGCTGCTGGTGGTGGGGCGGGAGAGCGGCGGGGTCGACCAGGCCCGCTACATGCTGGCGGACGGTTCGATGATCGCGGCGAGTCTGCCCGGGGCGACCGGACTGAGCGCGATCGCCGCCGCCGAGGACGAGTCCCGGCCGGTGGTGGCCTACTCGGGCGAGGACGGCATCGTGTGGCTGCCCCCGGGCGCGCAGTGGCGCACGGTGGCGGCGGGCGGCCAGGCCCCGGTGTACCCGGGCTGAGGGACTCCTGCTGACGGACTCCGGCTGACGGCCCCGGGCTGACGGCCGGCGGCCGGAGGCCGGGGTGGCTCGGGCCGGTGGTGCGGCGGGCTTGTGGCGTGCCTGGGCTGCGGTGTGACGCGCCTGTGGCGTGCCTGGGCTGCGGGGTGACTCGCCTGCGGAGCTGCTTCGGCTGCGGGACGTCCGGGCTGCGGTGCCGCCGGGGCGGCGGTCCGTCGGTAGCGGCGGTGTGTTCGGGCCCGCGGTTCGTTCCGGATGCGGTGGGCTCGGGCCTGCGGTTCGCTCCGGCGCGGTGGGTTCGGGCCTGTGGTTCGTTTCGGCCGGGGTGCGGCCCGGTGTGCGCGGTGTGCCCGTCGGCGGTGCGGCCCGTCCGTGGTGGTGCCGGGGGCGGTCCTCGGGGGTTTTCCACAGGGGTGGCGGGTGGGGGAGCGGCCCGGCAGAGTGGGTCGTGGGGGTGCGGTCGTGCGGGGTTGGTGGCGGGAGATCTCCGGGCTGGTGCTTCCGGTCGACTGCGCGGGCTGCGGCGCGGCGCGGGCGCTGTTGTGCGCGGACTGTCGGGGCGGGCTGAGCGGGTCCGGGGCCGCCGAGGTGCGTCCCGCGTCGAGACGGCCGGGTCCCTCGGGGCTGCCGGTGGTGTACGCCGCCGCGCCCTACGAAGGGGCCGTACGGGCCGTCGTACTGGCCCACAAGGAGCGCGGCGCGCTGCCGTTGGCCGAGCCGCTGGGCGGCGCCCTGGCCGCCGCCGTGCGCCGCTCGGGCGCGGGTCGGGCGGGGGAGGTGGTCCTGGTCCCGGCGCCCTCGGCGCGACGGGCCGTCCGGGCGCGCGGCCACGACCCGGCGCGCAGGATCGCGCTGGCCGCCTCGGCGCGGCTGCGGCGGGACGGTACGGCCGCGCGCGTGGCGTCCGTACTGCGCCAGCGCAGGCCCGTGGCGGACCAGGCGGGCCTGGGGGCCCGGCAGCGGCGGGAGAACCTCTCGGGGGCGCTGGAGGTCCGCAGGGGCGGCGCCGGGCCGGTGGGCGGGGCCCGGATCGTGCTGGTGGACGACGTGGTCACCACCGGGGCCACGCTGGCGGAGGCCGCCAGGGCGCTGCGGGAGGCCGGGCTGCGGGTGGAGGTCGCGGCCGTGGTGGCGGCGCCGGGGGACTCCTTCGTCCGGCCGGGCGCCGGCGGCTCCGTCCGGGAACCGGGCGGGTACCCGTACAGACCAAAAATCCTGTGAATAGATTTGGAACTGCTGGGGAAGGCGCAACGTTGCAGGTAGTAAGAGGGAACAGCCACCTGAACGGAGGTACGTTCCGGTAGCGGGTGCCGACAACCGGCATTGAGAGATATGTTCGGTTGTGAGGAACTGGCGATCCTTGGGCCCCAGGTATCGGAGCACCAGTCCGCCCGTTTGGAATCTTCGTGAAGAGGCTGTGTCCCCCTACTCCGAAGTCGGTGGGATGTAGATCTTGCCGATGGGGGAGGAGAGGTGAAAGTCGCCAAGTCCGAGGCTCCGGTGTTCACCGGAGTCTGGTGCGAAAGGGAGACGCTTCGCCGAACGAGGCGAGGGTCTCCGGGAACGGAGTTCTGCGTGGACATCGTCGTCAAGGGCCGCAAGACCGAGGTACCCGAGCGGTTCCGCAAGCACGTGGCCGAGAAGCTGAATCCTGAGCGGATCCAGAAGCTCGACGCCAAGGTGATCAGCTTGGACGTCGAGGTGTCCAAGGAGCACAACCCGCGGCAGGCCGACCGTTCCGACCGCGTGGAGATCACCCTGCGTTCGCGGGGCCCGGTAATTCGTGCCGAGGCCGCCGCAGCCGACCCATACGCGGCGCTCGACCTGGCTCAGGACAAGCTGGAGGCCCGGCTGCGCAAGCAGCACGACAAGCGCTACACGCGCCGCGGCAACGGCCGGATTTCGGCGGCGGAGGTCGCCGACGTGGTGCCGGGGGTCGCGTCGCTCAACAGCAACGGCGAGCCCGTCGGGGAGGACACGTCGGACGGGGTCCCGACCACCCGGATCGGACCGCTGGAGGTCCAGGGCGAGGGCCCGCTCATCGTCCGCGAGAAGACGCACTCCGCCGGACCCATGTCGCTCGACCAGGCCCTGTACGAAATGGAACTGGTCGGCCACGACTTCTATCTGTTCGTTGACTCCGAAACCAAAATGCCCAGTGTCGTCTACCGCCGCCACGCCTATGACTACGGCGTGGTCCACCTGAACGCGGACGGTGCCTCCAGCTCCGACGAGGGAGCGGCCGGCGCGGGCGGTGCGCTCGGCGGCTGATCCGTCCCGCTCCATGCGGATGCCCCCGCGTTCCGCGGGGGCATCCGCATGGACGGGTATGAGCCAGTCGAATTTCGCCGGATCCCCGTTCGGCGCCGCGGACGTGGAATCATGGCGGACAGTCAGCCGGCGCTCCATCCCGTCGGTTCGGCCCAGCAGCTCAGCACATGCAGGGGGAGGAACGATGGCGGACAGCTTCGGGCCGGTGCGCGGTGACGACGGCGCGGGCTGTCGGGACGCGGACCCGGCCGGCGAGCCCATCCGGGTGCTCGTCGTCGACGACCACGCCCTCTTCCGGCGCGGCCTGGAGATCGTCCTCGCGCAGGAGGAGGACATCCAGGTCGTCGGCGAGGCCGGGGACGGCGCCGAGGCCGTGGACAAGGCCGCCGACCTGCTGCCGGACATCATCCTGATGGACGTGCGGATGCCCCGGCGCGGCGGCATCGAGGCCTGCACCTCGATCAAGGAGGTGGCCCCCTCCGCGAAGATCATCATGCTGACGATCAGCGACGAGGAGGCGGACCTCTACGAAGCGATCAAGGCCGGCGCGACGGGATACCTGCTCAAGGAGATCTCCACCGACGAGGTCGCGACGGCGATCCGCGCGGTGGCGGACGGCCAGTCGCAGATCAGTCCCTCGATGGCGTCGAAGCTGCTCACCGAGTTCAAGTCGATGATCCAGCGCACCGACGAGCGCCGGCTGGTACCGGCACCCCGGCTCACGGACCGGGAGCTGGAGGTCCTGAAGTTGGTGGCCACCGGCATGAACAACCGTGACATCGCGAAGCAGTTGTTCATCTCCGAGAACACGGTGAAGAACCACGTCCGCAACATCCTGGAGAAGCTCCAGCTGCACTCCCGGATGGAAGCCGTCGTCTACGCGATGCGGGAGAAGATCCTGGAGATCCGCTGAGGCGGACGCTCCTCAGGCGCCGAGCGCGCCGCGCGCGCGGAGTTCGGCGGTCACCGCCTGCGCCTCCCGAGCGGTGGCCGCCCGGTCGACGCGGACCTCCTCGCAGCCCACCCACCGGGCCGCCTCCCACAGGGCCTCGGCCATCGCGCCGGCCTCCTTCGGGGACGTCAGCGACAGTTGTCGGGCCACCAGGACGGCGCCCTCGCGGCCCGGGTCGACGCGCCCCTGGAGTCGACCGCCGGACAGCAGCGGCATCGCGAAGTACCCGTGGATCCGTTGCGGTTTGGGGACGTACGCCTCCAGCCGGTGGGTGAACCCGAAGATCCGCTCGGTCCGGGGGCGGTCCCAGACCAGCGAGTCGAACGGGGACAGCAGGGTGGTGCGGTGCCGGCCGCGCGGTACGGACGCCAGCGCCTGGGGGTCGGCCCACGCGGGCTTGCCCCACCCCTCGACCGTCACCGGGACCAGTCCGGACTCCGCGACGACCGCGTCGAACTGGTCGCCCTTCAGGCGGTGGTAGTCCGCGATGTCGGCGCGGGTGCCGACGCCCAACGAGCGGCCGGCCAGGGCCACCAGGCGCCGCAGGCACTCGTGGTCGTCGAGGTCGTCGTGGAGCAGGGCGTCCGGGACGGCCCGCTCGGGCAGGTCGTAGACCCGCTTCCAGCCGCGCCGCTCGGCGCAGACCACCTCGCCGGTGTCGAGCAACCACTCCACCGCGATCTTGGTCTCGGACCATTCGAACCACTCGCCGCCGTTCTTGGCGCCGCCGAGTTCGGTGGAGGTCAGCGGGCCCTCCGCGCGCAGCCGGTCCAGGACCGCCGCCGTCGAACGCTCCTTGTCCTGCAGGACGTGCCAGCGGTGGCCGCGCGCCCGGTTGGCGCGCCGGCGGAAGGCGAAGTGCGGCCACTCCTCGATCGGCAGGACGCAGGCGGCGTGCGACCAGTACTCGAAGGCGTGGCCCTGCGACCAGTACGCCTGCTCGACGGTGCTCCGGCCGACCGCGCCCAGGCGGGCGTACGGGATCAGCTCGTGCGAGCGGGCCAGGACCGAGATGGTGTCCAGTTGCACGGCGCCGAGGTGGCGCAGCACCCCGCGGACCCCGCCCCTGCGGTCGGGCGCCCCCAGGAAGCCCTGCGCGCGCAGGGCGATGCGGCGGGCCTCGTCGGCGGACAGGGACAGGGTCGGCTGCGGCAGGCTCGTCATGGGCCGCAGCCTAGGCCGGGTCACCGACAGCGGGGAGGTGGGCGAGCGCGGGGGTCAGGCCGAGGTCGGAGGGCAGCAGCGAGCCGATCCAGCAGTCGCGGGTGGTGTCGTTCCGGCGCAGGGCGGCCCGCAGCAGGCCCTCCATCCGGAAGCCGGCCTTCTGCGCCACGGCCCGGGAGCCCGCGTTGCCGACCTCCGCGCGCCATTCCAGTCGTACGGCGCCCAGCTCGGTGAAGGCCCAGCGGGCGACGGCGGTGACGGCCTCGGTCATGAAGCCCCGGCCCCGGTGTTCCCTGACCGCCCAGTAGCCGATCTCGAAGACGTCCGGATCGCGCCGGTGGAGGCCCAGGGCCGCGACCAGGGGGCCGTCGGGGGCGATCCGCACGGCGAAGGAGTAGGCGGTGTCCTCGCGCCATCCGGTGGGGACCACCTCGTTCACGAAGTGGTGGGCGTGGGCGCGTTCGTAGGGGGAGGGGACCATCGTCCAGCGCTGCACGTCCGGGTCCTGCGCGGCGGCGTACACCTCGTCCTCGGCGGCGGGGGTGAAGGGGCCCAGGGCGAGGCGGTCGGTGGTGAGCGTGATCGGCTTCATGGGCGGATTCTGCGGGCGGAGCCGGTGGTACCGCGAACAGATTTCGCAAAGCCCTGCCGTGAAGTGCGGCACCTTCGGCCGCCCCCGTACGTTCTCATTCCGGGCGTCCGTGCCCTGCGGACCCGGCGGACCTCCCGACGCGACCACGTCCTCGCTTACGATGGCCGTCGCGGTGGGGCCCACCTGCCGTGCCCGTGTACGTACAGTGCCCAGGCCCGACCGGCAAGGAGACAAACCTCGGTGTCCGTCTTCAACAAGCTCATGCGTGCAGGCGAAGGCAAGATCCTGCGCAAACTGCACCGCATCGCGGACCAGGTCAACTCCATCGAAGAGGACTTCGTCAACCTCTCCGACGCCGAGTTGCGTGCGCTCACGGACGAGTACAAGCAGCGCTTCCAGGACGGCGAGAGCCTGGACGACCTGTTGCCCGAGGCCTTCGCGACGGTCCGCGAGGCGGCGAAGCGCGTCCTCGGCCAGCGTCACTACGACGTCCAGATCATGGGTGGCGCGGCGCTGCACCTCGGGTACGTGGCGGAGATGAAGACCGGTGAGGGCAAGACCCTCGTCGGCACGCTGCCCGCGTACCTGAACGCGCTGTCCGGCAAGGGCGTCCACCTGATCACGGTGAACGACTACCTCGCCGAGCGCGACTCCGAGATGATGGGCCGCGTCCACAAGTTCCTCGGCCTGAACGTCGGCTGCATCCTGGCGAACATGACGCCGGCGCAGCGCCGCGAGCAGTACGGCTTCGACATCACGTACGGAACGAACAACGAGTTCGGCTTCGACTACCTCCGCGACAACATGGCCTGGTCGCAGGACGAGCTCGTCCAGCGCGGCCACAACTTCGCCGTGGTCGACGAGGTCGACTCGATCCTCGTCGACGAGGCCCGTACCCCGCTGATCATCTCCGGCCCGGCCGACCAGGCCACCAAGTGGTACGCCGACTTCGCGAAGCTGGTCACCCGCCTGACCAAGGGCGAGGCGGGCCAGCCGCTGAAGGGCATCGAGGAGACCGGCGACTACGAGGTCGACGAGAAGAAGCGCACCGTCGGCATCCACGAGGCCGGTGTCGCGAAGGTCGAGGACTGGCTCGGCATCGAGAACCTGTACGAGTCGGTGAACACCCCCCTCGTCGGGTACCTCAACAACGCGATCAAGGCCAAGGAACTCTTCAAGGTCGACAAGGACTACGTCGTCATCGACGGCGAGGTCATGATCGTCGACGAGCACACCGGTCGCATCCTGGCCGGTCGCCGCTACAACGAGGGCATGCACCAGGCGATCGAGGCGAAGGAAGGGGTGGACATCAAGGACGAGAACCAGACCCTCGCCACGATCACCCTGCAGAACTTCTTCCGCCTCTACTCGAAGCTGTCCGGCATGACCGGTACGGCCATGACCGAGGCCGCCGAGTTCCAACAGATCTACAAGCTGGGCGTCGTCCCGATCCCGACGAACCGCGGGATGGTCCGCAAGGACCAGCCGGACCTGATCTACCGCACCGAGGTCGCCAAGTTCGCGGCCGTCGTCGACGACATCGCGGAGAAGCACGAGAAGGGCCAGCCGATCCTGGTCGGCACCACCTCGGTCGAGAAGTCCGAGTACCTCTCGCAGCAGCTCTCCAAGCGCGGCGTCCCGCACGAGGTCCTCAACGCGAAGCAGCACGAGCGCGAGGCCTCGATCGTCGCCCAGGCCGGCCGCCGCGGCGCCGTCACGGTCGCCACGAACATGGCCGGTCGCGGTACGGACATCAAGCTCGGCGGCAACCCGGACGACCTCGCCGAGGCGGAGTTGCGCCAGCGCGGCCTCGACCCGGAGGAGCACATCGAGGAGTGGGCGCAGGCCCTGCCCGAGGCGCTGCTCCGTGCGGAGGCGGCCGTGAAGGCCGAGTTCGAGGAGGTCAAGTCGCTGGGCGGGCTGTACGTCCTGGGCACCGAGCGGCACGAGTCGCGCCGCATCGACAACCAGCTGCGCGGTCGTTCCGGCCGTCAGGGCGACCCGGGCGAGTCCCGTTTCTACCTGTCGCTCGGCGACGACCTGATGCGCCTGTTCAAGGCGCAGATGGTCGAGCGGGTCATGGCCATGGCGAACGTCCCCGACGACGTGCCGATCGAGAACAAGATGGTGACGCGCGCGATCGCGTCGGCCCAGTCGCAGGTCGAGACCCAGAACTTCGAGACGCGCAAGAACGTCCTGAAGTACGACGAGGTCCTCAACAGCCAGCGCGAGGTCATCTACGGCGAGCGCCGTCGCGTCCTGGAGGGCGAGGACCTGCACGAGCAGGTGCGCTTCTTCATGGACGACACCATCGACGCGTACATCGCGGCCGAGACGGTCGAGGGCTTCGCCGAGGAGTGGGACCTGGACCGGCTGTGGAGCGCCTTCAAGCAGCTCTACCCGATCAAGACCACGGTCGAGGAGCTGGAGGAGGCCGCGGGCGACCGCGTCGGGATCACCGCCGAGTTCATCGCGGAGTCCGTCAAGGACGACATCCACGAGCAGTACGAGAGCCGTGAGAAGGCGCTCGGCTCGGACATCATGCGTGAGCTGGAGCGGCGCGTGGTGCTGTCGGTGCTGGACCGCAAGTGGCGCGAGCACCTCTACGAGATGGACTACCTCCAGGAGGGCATCGGCCTGCGCGCGATGGCCCAGAAGGACCCGCTGGTCGAGTATCAGCGCGAGGGCTTCGACATGTTCAACGCCATGATGGAGGGCATCAAGGAGGAGTCCGTCGGTTACCTGTTCAACCTGGAGGTCCAGGTCGAGCAGCAGGTCGAGGAGCTTCCGGTGCAGGACTCCCCGTCGCTGACGAAGGAGCCGGCGGCCCGCCCGGAGATCCGGGCCAAGGGCCTGGACGCCCCGCAGCGTCCGGACCGGCTGCACTTCTCGGCCCCGTCCGTGGACGGCGAGGGCGGTGTCATCGAGGGCGAGTTCGACACGGACGGCTCGGTCGACGGCGGCGACGGCATGACCCGCGCGGAGCGCCGCAAGGCGCAGAAGGCCTCCGGCGGGCGGCGTCGCAAGAAGTGACCGCGTAGGGGTTGCGACCCCGCGTACGACGGCCGGGGCCGGGCACCGTGAGGGTGCCCGGCCCCGGCCGTTCCCGTTCCGCCGGGGCGGGTACGGGGACCGCGGCGGCTCCGGGCCGGTCAGGGGCGCGGGGCGCCGACCTCGACGGCCGCGCACCGCCAGCGCAGGTCGGAGCCCTGCTCCAGGCGGAAGGCCATCGCCGAGACCCGGTCGCCCGTCGTGATGCGGGCGAACGCCTCGATGACGCCGGGGCCGGGGTGGAAGCGGCCGCAGTGGCGCAGCACGGGGCGCAGCCGCTCGCGCGGCGGCCCCGTGGGGGCCAGGACGACCAGTTGCTCGTACGCCCCGCCGACGGTGAGGCCGAGCAGGGAGTGCACGGGCCGCTGGCCGCTGAGCACCGCCAGGAGGCGTTCGGCGAACCAGTCGTGCGGGCCGCCGGGGCGCCGCAGGGGGCGCGGGGCGACCCGGGGGACCGTGCGGGGGCCCGACGGTGGCCGCCGCTGGTCGCGCCGACCGGCGGGGCGGTGGCGGCCGCCGGGCGGGGCGGCGGCGGGCCTGCTGCGGCTGCCCTCGCCGCCGGCCGTGCTGCGCGTGGTGGTGTCCATGGCGTCTCCCCCGTGCGGGCCGGGCCCGGCTGGTCGTACCGGGCGGTAACTCGGTGGGGGATGTCTACGGCCGCCGAACACGCTCCGCAACCGGGGCGCGTGGCCGGGCCGGTGGGCGGGCCGGTTCACTTATCCGGGTGGCCGCGGCCCTGCCGCCGCGTACCCGGCACCGCCCGGTGGGACGCCGGTGGACGCGCCCGGGGGCGGCCGGGCGGGCCCGAAAGGGTACGGGCCCGTCACTCCGGCGGACGCACCTCCGGGAACCGGGCGGGCGGTCGTATCCTGAGGGCGTTTCCGACTACCGAAAGCAGCCGGCCATGCGCGTCTACGTCCCCCTGACCCTCCCGGCCCTCGCCGCGGCGCACGAGGCGGGCGAGCTGGGGCCCGCCCCGCTCCGCGCCTACGCGGTGACCCCGGAGCTGCGGGAGTGGTACGTGTCCGACGACATCGAGGAACTGGAGTACGCGGCCCTGAACCGGGCCGCCGTCGCCTCGCTGCGGCTGCTGTCCGCCGACCCGGCCGCGCCCCGCACACGGGTCGTCGTCGCCGTCGACGTCGACGACAAGGCCGCCACCGCCGACCCCGGGCCCGACGAGGCCGCCCTCGGCCGGGTGGCGCTGGCCGCGCCCGTGCGCCTGGCCGTGGCCGCCGCCGTCCACCTCGACGCCGAGGACGCCCGCGAGGACGTCACGGCCGCCGCCGCGGCGGTGGAGGCCGCCGAGGGCGGGGACGGCGCCGCCCGCTTCCTCGTGGACGCCTCCGAGGACCACGAGCTGCTGTGGTTCGGTGTCCAGGAGATCCCGGGGCTGCTGAGATGACCGGCTCGAACCCCCATCTCGTGTGGGACTGGAACGGCACGCTGCTGCACGACATCGACGCCGTCATAGCCGCGACCAACGCCTCCTTCGCCGAGCTCGGCTTCGACCCGATCACGCTGGAGACCTACCGCGACCTGTACGTCGTCCCCGTCCCGAAGTTCTACGAGCGCCTCATGGGACGGCTGCCCACCGACGCCGAGTGGCTCGTCATGGACGAGGCCTTCCACCGGCACTACTGGGCCGCCGCCGACGGCGCCGGGCTGGCCGAGGGCGCGCTGGAGCTGCTGCGGGGCTGGCAGGACGACGGACTGACCCAGTCCCTGCTGTCGCTGGCGCCCCACGAGAAGCTGGTGCCCCTGGTGCGGACGCACGGCATCGACCGGCACTTCCTGCGCGTCGACGGGCGCACCGGGCCCTCGCACACGACCAAGGCAGGACATCTCGTACGCCATTTGGCGGCCATGGAGGCGGCCGGGGTGAGCGCCACCCGTACGGTCCTCATCGGGGACGCCGTGGACGACGCGCTCGCCGCGGCCCATGTCGGCGCCCGCGCGGTGCTCTACACCGGAGGTTCGCACAGCCGCGCAAGTCTGGAATCGGCCGGAGTGCTCGTCGTGGACACCCTGGCCGAAGCCGTAGCCGCAGCTCGCGAACAGGCCGGATAGCCACCGGGCACGAACAGGGCCGCCCGGTCGCTGTCCAGAGTGTCAAAGTTCCACCCCCGGATTTGTACACATGCAGCTCATGACGGGCCGGGGGTGGAACGGGATAGCCTGGTACCCGTGATCAGCGCGATAGTCATCGGGGGCACTGAAGCCCCCGGCCCGCGCCCGGCGCACGACCGTGCCCGGGCCTTCGCCGATCTCCGCTGCCGGGACACCGAGCCGATCTTGGCCGAATCCCTCCCGGTCGGCCCGGTCGACGCCATAGCGTCGGCAACGATTCCTGACGGACATCCCGCCTCCTGGCGGCGCCTCGTCATTCCTTCCTTCACCACCTACGTCACGCAATGGCGCGCGACAGGAGCCAGAGGACATGCAGACCAAGCTGGACGAAGCAAAGGCCGAGCTGCTCGCGCGGGCGGCACGGGTAGCTGAGAACAGCCCGGCCGGGGGGCTACTTCCGACTGGGTCCGAGCGGGGGGAGCGCACCGACCGGGGAACCACGCTGTCCTACCTCCAGCGCTACTTCCTGCACACCGCACCCGAGGACCTGCTGGACCGGGACCCCGTCGACGTGTTCGGGGCAGCGCTCTCGCACTACCGGCTGGGCGAGAAGCGACCGCAGGGCACCGCGAACGTACGCGTGCACACCCCCACGGTCGAGGAGAACGGCTGGACCTCCAGTCACTCGGTCGTCGAGGTCGTCACCGACGACATGCCGTTCCTGGTCGACTCCGTCACCAACGAGCTGTCCCGCCAGGGCCGCGGCATCCACGTCGTGATCCACCCGCAGGTCGTCGTGCGCCGTGACGTCACCGGCAAGCTCATCGAGATCCTCGGCCCCGACTGTGACGCCCACGGTCCCCGCACCGCGCGCCCCCACGACTCCCTCGTGGAGTCCTGGATCCACGTCGAGATCGACCGCGAGACCGACAAGGCCGACCTCAAGCAGATCACCGTCGATCTGCTGCGCGTCCTGTCCGACGTCCGCGAGTCCGTCGAGGACTGGGAGAAGATGCGCGACGCCGCGCTGCGCATCGCCGAGGAGCTGCCCGCCGAGCCGACCGCCCCGGACCTGCGCGAGTACGAGCTCGAAGAGGCCCGCGAGCTGCTGCGCTGGCTCGCCGACGACCACTTCACCTTCCTCGGCTACCGCGAGTACAACCTGGTCGACGGCGACGCCCTGTCCGCCGTCCCCGGCACCGGCCTCGGCATCCTGCGCTCCGACCCGCACCACAGCGGCAAGGACGACGGCCACCCGGTCTCGCCGTCCTTCAACCGGCTGCCCGCCGACGCCCGCGCCAAGGCCCGCGAACACCGCCTGCTGGTGCTGACCAAGGCCAACAGCCGCTCCACCGTGCACCGCCCCTCGTACCTCGACTACGTCGGCGTCAAGAAGTTCGACGCCGACGGCAACGTCGTCGGCGAGCGGCGCTTCCTAGGCCTGTTCTCCTCCGCCGCGTACACCGAGTCGGTGCGCCGCGTCCCGGTGATCCGCCGCAAGGTCGCCGAGGTGCTGGACGGCGCCGGGTTCTCGCCCAGCAGCCACGACGGCCGTGACCTGCTCCAGATCCTGGAGACCTACCCGCGCGACGAGCTGTTCCAGACCCCCGTCGACCAGCTCCAGTCGATCGCCACCTCCGTCCTGTACCTCCAGGAACGCCGCCGACTGCGGCTGTACCTGCGCCAGGACGAGTACGGCCGCTACTACTCCGCGCTGGTCTACCTGCCGCGCGACCGCTACACCACCGGCGTGCGGCTGCGCCTGATCGACATCCTGAAGGAGGAGCTCGACGGCATCAGCGTCGACTTCACCGCCTGGAACACCGAGTCGATCCTGTCCCGCATCCACTTCGTCGTCCGCGTCCCGCAGGGCAAGGAACTGCCCGTCCTGACCGACGGCGACGTGGAGCGCATCGAGGCGCGGCTCGTCGAGGCCGCCCGGTCCTGGGCCGACGGCTTCGGCGAGGCCCTCGTCGCGGAGCTGGGCGAGGAGCGCGCCGGCGAGCTGCTGCGCAAGTACGGCACCTCCTTCCCCGAGGGCTACAAGGCCGACCACTCGCCGCGCGCGGCCGTCGCCGACCTGTGCCACCTGGAGCGGCTCTCCGCCAGCGACCGCGAGTTCGCGCTCTCGCTGTACGAGCCCGTCGGCGCGGGCCCCGGCGAGCGCCGCTTCAAGATCTACCGGACCGGCGACCAGGTCTCGCTGTCCGCCGTCCTGCCCGTCCTGCAGCGCCTGGGCGTCGAGGTCACCGACGAGCGGCCGTACGAGCTGCGCCGCACCGACCGGGTCAGCGACTGGATCTACGACTTCGGCCTGCGGATGCCGCTGTCGAGCGGCAACGACGACTCCTACCTCGGCGACGACGCCCGCGAACGCTTCCAGGACGCCTTCGCGGCGGTCTGGCAGGGCGAGGCGGAGAACGACAACTTCAACTCCCTCGTGCTGGGTGCCGGGCTCACCTGGCGCCAGGCCGTGGTGCTGCGCGCGTACGCCAAGTACCTGCGCCAGGCCGGTTCCACCTTCAGCCAGGACTACATGGAGGACACCCTCCGCAACAACGTCCACACCACCCGGCTGCTGGTCTCCCTCTTCGAGGCGCGGATGTCGCCGGTCCGCCAGGCCGCCGGCAGCGAACTCGTCGACGCCATGCTGGAGGAGCTCGACGGGGCCCTGGACCAGGTCGCCTCGCTCGACGAGGACCGCATCCTGCGCGCCTTCCTCACCCTCATCAAGGCGACCCTGCGCACGAACTTCTTCCAGCTCACCAGCACCGGCGAGCAGCACTCCTACGTGTCGGTGAAGTTCGACCCGCAGGCCATCCCGGACCTGCCGGCCCCGCGCCCCGCCTACGAGATCTGGGTGTACTCCCCGCGCGTCGAGGGCGTCCACCTGCGCTTCGGCAAGGTCGCCCGCGGCGGGCTGCGTTGGTCCGACCGCCGCGAGGACTTCCGTACGGAGATCCTCGGCCTGGTCAAGGCGCAGATGGTGAAGAACACCGTCATCGTGCCGGTCGGCGCCAAGGGCGGCTTCGTCGCCAAGAACCTGCCCGACCCGTCGGTGGACCGCGACGCCTGGCTCGCCGAGGGCATCGCCGCGTACAAGATCTTCATCTCGGCGCTGCTCGACATCACCGACAACATGGTCGCGGGCGAGGTCGTCCCGCCGACCGGCGTGGTCCGTCACGACGAGGACGACACCTACCTCGTCGTCGCCGCCGACAAGGGCACCGCCACCTTCTCCGACATCGCCAACGGGGTCGCCGAGGCCTACGGCTTCTGGCTGGGCGACGCCTTCGCCTCCGGCGGTTCGGCCGGCTACGACCACAAGGGCATGGGCATCACCGCCCGTGGCGCCTGGGAGTCCGTCAAGCGGCACTTCCGCGAGCTCGGGCACGACACCCAGACCCAGGACTTCACCGTCGTCGGCGTCGGCGACATGTCCGGCGACGTCTTCGGCAACGGCATGCTGCTCTCGGAGCACATCCGCCTCGTCGCGGCCTTCGACCACCGGCACATCTTCATCGACCCGAACCCGGACGCGGCCACTTCCTACGCCGAGCGCCGGCGCCTGTTCGACCTGCCGCGCTCCTCGTGGGCCGACTACGACACCTCGCTGCTGTCGGCGGGCGGCGGCGTCCACCCGCGCAGCGCCAAGGCCATCCCGCTCAACGCGCAGGTCCGCGAGGCCCTGGGCATCGAGGCGGGCGTCACCAAGATGACCCCGGCCGAGCTGATGCAGGCCATCCTGCGGTCCCCGGTGGACCTGCTGTGGAACGGCGGCATCGGCACCTACGTCAAGTCCACGGCCGAGACGCACGCCGACGTCGGTGACAAGGCCAACGACGCCATCCGCGTCAACGGCTCCGACGTCCGCGCCCGGGTCATCGGCGAGGGCGGCAACCTGGGTCTGACCCAGCTCGGCCGGATCGAGTTCGCCCGCACCGGAGCCGGTGGCGAGGGCGGAAAGATCAACACCGACGCCATCGACAACAGCGCGGGCGTGGACACCTCCGACCACGAGGTGAACATCAAGATCCTGCTCAACGCGGTCGTCACCGACGGCGACCTGACCGTCAAGCAGCGCAACGCGCTCCTCGCCGAGATGACCGACGAGGTCGGCCACCTGGTGCTGCGCAACAACTACGCGCAGAACGTGGCCCTGGCCAACGGCGCCGCGCAGGCCCCGAGCCTGCTGCACGCCCAGCAGCGCTTCATGCGCCGCCTGGAGCGCGACGGGCTGCTCAACCGGGCGCTGGAGTTCCTGCCCACCGACCGGCAGATCCGCGAGCTGCTGAGCAACGGCAAGGGCCTGACCCAGCCGGAGCTGGCCGTCCTGTTCGCCTACACCAAGATCACGGTGGCGGACGAACTCATCGCCACCGGGCTGCCGGACGACCCGTACCTGCGCCGGCTGCTGCACGCCTACTTCCCGGGCGCGCTGCGGGCGAAGTTCCCCGAGCAGATCGAGGGCCACGCCCTGCGCCGGGAGATCATCACGACGCTGCTGGTCAACGACACCGTCAACACCGGTGGTTCGACGTTCCTGCATCGGCTGCGCGAGGAGACCGGGGCCTCCCTGGAGGAGATCGTGCGGGCGCAGCTCGCGGCCCGCGAGATCTTCGGCCTGGCCGACGTGTGGAACGACGTCGAGGCGCTGGACAACGAGGTCGAGGCCAGTGTCCAGACCCGGGTGCGGCTGCACTCGCGGCGGCTGGTCGAGCGCGGTACGCGCTGGCTGCTGAACAACCGGCCGCAGCCGCTCCAGATCACCGAGACCATCGAGGCCTTCGGCCGTCGGGTCTCCGAGGTCTGGTCGGAGCTGCCCAAGTTGGTGCGCGGCGCCGACCTGGACTGGTACCGGTCGATCATGGACGAGCTGACCGGCGAGGGCGTGCCGGAGGAACTCGCGGCCAAGGTCGCCGGGTTCTCCTCGGCCTTCCCGACGCTGGACATCGTCGCCATCGCGGACCGCACGGGCGTGGACCCGCTGGACGTCGCCGAGGTCTACTACGACCTCGCCGACCGGCTGAACATCACCCAGCTGATGGACCGGATCATCGAGCTGCCGCGGGCCGACCGCTGGCAGTCGATGGCGCGGGCCTCCATCCGCGAGGACCTGTTCGCCGCGCACGCCGCGCTGACCGCCGACGTCCTGGCGGTGGGCAACGGCACCTCGACCCCCGAGGAGCGGTTCAAGGCGTGGGAGGACAAGAACGCCGCGATCATCGGGCGGGCCCGCTCCACGCTGGAGGAGATCCAGGGATCGGACGACTTCGACCTGGCGAACCTGTCGGTGGCGATGCGGACGATGCGCAGCCTGCTGCGCACGCACGGCTGACACCATCCCGAACGGGGAAGGCCCCGGTTCCCGGACCACGTCCGGGAACCGGGGCCTTCCCCGTGGTGGGTGCGGCGCCCGCTCAGCCGCGGGTGAACGCCTCGTAGGCGTCGCAGACCTCGGCTGAGGGGCCGTCCATGCGCAGGACGCCCGATTCCAGCCAGATCGCCCGGTCGCAGGTCTCGCGGACCGTGCCGATGCCGTGGCTGACGAGGAAGACGGTGCCGGCGCGCTCGCGGAGTTCCTCGATGCGGGCCTGGCTGCGGCGCTGGAAGGCGGCGTCGCCGGTGGCGAGGGCCTCGTCGATCATCAGGACGTCGTGGTCCTTGGCGGCGGCGATGGAGAAGCGCAGCCGGGCGCCCATGCCGGAGGAGTAGGTGCGCATGGGCAGTGAGACGAAGTCGCCCTTCTCGTTGATGCCGGAGAAATCGACGATGTCCTGGTAGCGCTCGCGGACCTGCTCCCGGGACATGCCCATCGCGAGGCCGCCCAGGACCACGTTGCGTTCGCCGGTCAGGTCGTTCATCAGGGCGGCGTTCACCCCGAGGAGCGAGGGCCGGCCGTGCGAGTAGACGGTGCCCGAGGCCACCGGCTGGAGTCCGGCGATGGCCTTGAGGAGGGTGGACTTGCCGGAGCCGTTGGAGCCGATGAGGCCGATGGCCTCGCCCTTGTACGCGGTGAAGCTGACGCCCTTGACGGCGTGCACCTCGCGGACGCCGGGGGCCGGTCGGCGGGAGAAGACGCGGCTGAGGGCGGCGGTGGCGCCGCCCTTGCGGGCGCCGGATCCGTGGACCTGGTAGACGACGTGGACCTCGTCGGCGATCACGGTCGGGACGCGGGTGTCGGGGACCGGCGCGGCGGTCCGTGCGGACGCGGATACGGAAACGGGTGCGGGTGCGGTGCGGGTCGACGTGTCAGCCACGGCCGTACTCCTCCTCTGCCTTCCAGAAGTAGACGAACCCGCCGACGCCGGCGAGCAGGGCCCAGCCGATGGCGATCGGCCAGACGTGGTGGGGCAGGGAACCGGTCCCGAAGCTGTCGATCAGGGAGAAGCGCATCAGGTCGATGTAGACGGCCGCCGGGTTGAGTTTCAGGGCCAACAGCACCCAGTGCGGCAGGTCGTCGGCGCGCAGGAAGCTGTCGATCGACCACATGACGCCCGAGGAGTACATCCAGGTCCGCAGCACGAACGGCATCAGCTGGCTGACGTCGGGGTTCTTGCTGCCGATGCGGGCCATGACCATGGCGCAGCCGGCGCAGAAGACCGCCATCAGGAAGAGCGTCGGGACGGCGAGGAACCAGGAGAAGGACGGGGTCTGGCCGAAGGCCAGGAGCAGGACGACCAGCGCGCCCATCGTGACGAGCAGCTGCTGGAAGAGCTGGACGACGGAGGACAGCGGCAGGCTGGCGCGCGGGAAGTGCAGGGCGCGCACCAGGCCCAGGTTGCCGTGGATGGCGCGGGTGCCGGTGTTGATGGAACTGCCGATGAAGTCCCACACGAAGACGCCGGTGATCAGGAACGGCACGTAGTCGGGCACGTCGTGGTCGGCCCGCATCACGAGGCCGAAGATGAAGTAGTAGACGGCCGCGTTGAGCAGCGGGGTCACCAGGTGCCAGACCTGCCCGAGCTTGGCCGTGCTGTACGTGGCGTGCATGCGGGCGGTGGCGTACGCCGTCACGAAGTGGCGCCTGTCCCAGAGCTGCGCGACGTACTGGGGGAGCGTGGGGCGGGCGCCGCTGACGGTCAGGCCGTGGGCCGCGGCCAGCTCGGCCGGGGTGGGCGGTGGCGCGTGCTCCGCCGGGGCGGTCGCGGTGGTCACGGTGGTCGCGGTCACAGGGGTCGCTTTCGACGGGGGCTTGGCACCGGATGGCGATGGGACGTGTCCGTATCGTCGCTACGTGGACACTAGGCCCGTCCACGTCGGAACGCAACCGTATCGTCGTGACGGACGGGGGCCGGCGTGCGCGGCTATGCTCGCCGCATGACTTCCGAGCCCGCAGCCAGCCCTGCCCGCCGAGCCCCCGCCGGGGCCGCCGTCCTGCGCGAGGACGTCACCGAAGCGATCCGGGCGGCCGTGGTCGAGGAGCTGGCGGCGGTGGGCTTCGCGCGGATGTCGATCGAGGGAATCGCCCGCCGTGCCGGGGTCGGCAAGACCGCCGTCTACCGCCGCTGGAAGTCGAAGCTGCACCTGGTCCTGGACCTCGTCGGCGCCTTCGCCGTCGACGGCCTGCCGGTGCCGGCCACCGGCTCGCTCCAGGGGGACGTACGGGCCCTGCTGGAGGTGATGTCACACGTGCTGCGCCACCCCGTGGCCTCGGCGGTCATCCCCGACCTGCTGGTCGAGGCCGCGCGCAACCCCGAGATCGCGGACGCGGTGCGCGGCGCGATCCTGGACGGTCAGCGCCGGCTCGCCGAGGGGATCGTGTCCCAGGCGGTCGCGCGCGGCGAACTGCCGGAGTCGACACGCCCCGACCGCGCCCTGGACCTGGCGATCGGCCCGCTGTACTGGCGGCAGGTGGTCGTACGGGAACCGGTGCCGGCCGGCTACCTGGACGAGCTGGCCCGCTCGGTGGTCGCCGGCCTGCGGGCCGGCTGACCCGTACCCGGCCCGCCCGGCGGAAGCCCGCCCGGCGGAAGCCGGCCGCCCGGCGGGGGAGCGCTCAGAAGCCGAAGCCCGCGCCGAGGTTCGCCAACGTCGGCTCCGGCGCCGGGGCGGGCGCGGCGGGCGCCGGCCGGCGTTCCGCCGGCGGGACGGTGGTCGGCAGCGGGACGGCCTGCCCCAGGAAGACCCGGCGCACGACGCGTTCGGCCGCGTGGCCGTCGTCGTGGGCACAGAACCGCGAGCGGAACGAGGCCCGCAGCTGGGCCGAGCGGGAGCCCTGCCAGTGGCCGGTGGCGAAGATGTCCACCAGCTCGTCCTCGGTGCGGGCGATCGCCCCCGGCGGGCACGCCCGCAGGTCGAAGTAGGTGCCGCGGGCGGCCTCGTACGCCTCCCAGTCGTCGGCGTGGATCACGATCGGCCGGTCCAGGGTCGCGTAGTCGAACATCAGGGACGAGTAGTCGGTGACCAGCGCGTCCGAGGCGAGGCACAGCTCCTCCACCGAGGGGTGCGCCGAGACGTCGATCAGCCGCGGGTGCGGCTCCCACGGCGCGGTGGTGCCCGCGTACGTCAGGTGCGTACGGGCCAGCACGGTGAAGCGCGGGCCCAGATCGCGCAGCACCCGCTCGAAGTCCAGGTGGTCGGGGCGGCTGCGCCGGTAGTCCCGGTGCGTGGGGGCGTACAGGATCGCGGTGGAACCCGGCGCGATGCCCAGGCGCTCGCGCAGCTCCAGCACCTCGGCGCGGCCGGCCCGGTGGAAGACGTCGTTGCGCGGGTAGCCGTACTCCAGCGTGGTGTACGAGGACGGCAGCGCCCGCTCCCAGACCAGGGTGGAGTGCCGGTTCGCGGAGAGCAGGTAGTCCCACTGGTCGGCGCCCCGCAGCAGCCCAGCGAAGTCCGTCGTCGGGGTCGCCGCCGGCCGGTCCCGGAGGTCCAGGCCGACCCGCTTGAGGGGGGTGCCGTGCTGGGTCTGCGTCAGGATCTGCCCGGGCCGCTTGACCAGCGCACGGTCGAAGTTGACGTTCGTGGTCAGGTAGGTGGCCCGGGCGAGGGCCGTCCAGTACGCGGCGGAACCGGGACGCAGCGCGGTCGTCGCCGCGGGCAGCGTCGCCGCGTGCTCCGGGTCGCAGATCCACGCCGTCCGCATCCGCGGCGCCAGTTCGCGCAGCTTCGCCTCGATCGCCGCGGGGTTGCAGGCGTAACCGCCGTGCCAGTACGCGGAGAAGACAGCCAGCTCCGGGCGCAGCGGCAGCCACCGCTGGATCCGGTAGTGCAGCCGCAGCAGCGTCTCGCGCAGGCCCCGGCCCAGCACCCGGGCCCCGCCGCCCGCGGTCAGGGCGGCTTGGCGCGCCAGCGACAGCACCCGGTGGGTCCGCCGGGCTCCGAGCCGCATCAGGGCGTGCCGCAGCCGGTCCGTCCGGGTCGTCACCCCGCTGCGGCGCCACCGCCCCCCGGCCGGGCCGACCGGGGGCCGGTGGCCGCGCAGCAGGGTGGCGGCCCGGGCGAAGAACTCGGCGCGCCCCGCGCGCGGCAGGCGGCGCGGGTCGGCGTACAGGGCGCAGAAGTCCTCGGCCATCCGCCGGTACACGGTCGGTCGCCAACGCTCCAGCTCGGGTCGGGCGCCGAGGAAGCCGAAGACCCGCTCGTACTGGTCGAGGAGGTCGAGGTGGCGGCGGCTGGAGGTGGTGAGGATCGAGCCGGTGCGGCGCTCGCGGTGGTGGACGCACACCCGGTCCAGGACGGCCACGGACTCGGCGGCCAGCAGCGCCGGACAGGTCCAGGGGGTGTCCTCGTAGAAGCCGGGCGGGAAGGTGAGGCCCTCGCGCTCCACGTACGCGCGGCGGTACGCCTTGTTCCACACCACCATCGGCATGCCGAGCAGCTCCGGGCGGTCCGTCAGCCGGAAACTGGCCGGGCCCTGCTCGCTCAACCGGTCCGCGACCCGGTCGCGCACCACCTCGCCGGTCCACAGGACGCGCGCGTGGTCGTGGACGAGGACGTCGGGCGATCCGGTGGCCTTGAGCCGGTCGGTGACGGCCTGGAGGGCGCCCGGGGCGAGGGTGTCGTCACCGTCGAGGAAGATCAGGTAGTCGCCGCCGGCCCGGGCCAGACCCGCGTTGCGGGCCGGTCCCGGGCCCTGGTTGTGCTCCAGGCGCACGGCCGTGACGCGGGGGTCGCGGGCCGCGTACTCGTCGATGATCGCACCGCAGGCGTCCGGGGAGGCGTCGTCGACCGCGATCAGCTCCAGATCCGGGTACGACTGGGACAGGACCGAATCCAGACTCTCCTGGAGGTACGCCTGAACCTTGTACGCGGGCACGATGACGCTGAACCGGGGCACGGCACATCCAGGGGTCGGCGCGGGCATATGGCCCAGGAACCCCGGGTGTGGTGATCGGGTTACGCCGGCTGCGGCATTCGGATGACCTGGCGTCAACGTCCCACGTCAACGACGTGATCGCCAATGGATCACTTGACCGCTCCGGCCATCACCCCCGTCACGAACTGCCGTTGGAAGGCGAAGAACACGACGAGCGGGACCACCATCGACAGGAACGCGCCGGGGGCCAGGACGTCGATGTTGTTCCCGAACTGCCGTACCTGCTGCTGGAGCGCCACCGTCACCGGCGGGTTCGCCGAGTCGGCGAAGACCAGCGCGACCAGCATGTCGTTCCACACCCACAGGAACTGGAAGATGCCGAGCGAGGCGAGGGCCGGCCCGCCGAGCGGCAGCACCACCCGCGCGAACAGCCGCAGTTCGCCCGCCCCGTCGAGGCGCGCCGCCTCCAACAGCTCGCGCGGGATCTCCGCGAAGAAGTTCCGCAGCAGGAACACCGCGAAGGGCAGCCCGAACGCCGTGTGGAACAACACCACGCCCGCCGTCGTCTCGAACAGGCCGATGGCGCCGAAGAGTTCCGACACCGGGATCAGCGCGACCTGCACGGGGACCACCAACAAGCCGACGACGAGCAGGAACAGCCAGTCCCGCCCGGGGAACTCCATCCAGGCGAAGGCGTATCCGGCGAACGCGCCCAGCACCAGGACCAGCAGCGTGGCCGGGACGGCGATCGCCACCGTGTTCAGCAGCGAACCGGTGATCGTGTCGTTCTCCAGCAGCCGCCCGTAGTTCGACGCCGTCAGTCGTGACGGCGCGGTCAGCACCTGCCACCAGCCGCCCCGGTTCAGGTCGTCGGGAGCCAGGAACGAGGACAGCAGCAGCCCGAGCGCGGGCACCAGCCAGAACACGGCGACGACGACCAGGAACACCCGCACCGCCCCCGACGCCACCCGCGCGGCCACCGCCCGGCCGGCCGACGCGGTCCGTCCACCCGCGGCGCCGCTCATCGCGATCCCTCCTTGCGCAGCCGACGGATGTTCACCAGCATCACCGGCACCACCAGCACCAGCAGTAGGACGGCGATGGCGCTGCCCAACCCCGGATCGGCGTCCGTGCCGAACGAGGTCCGGTACAGCTGGAGCGCGAGCACGTTCGCATCGTCCTGGACCGCCCCCGGCGCGATCACGAAGACCAGGTCGAAGACCTTCATGACGTTGATGACGAGCGTCACCAGCACGACCACCAGGACCGGCCCCAGCAACGGCACCGTGATCCTGCGGAACACCTGCCACTCGCTCGCCCCGTCCACCCGCGCCGCCTCCAACAGCTCCCGCGGTACCGACGCCAACCCGGCCCCGATCAGCACCATCGCGAAACCGGCCCACATCCAGACGTACGCCCCGATCACCGCCGGGGTCACCAACGTCGGACCGAGCCACTGCACCCCCGCGTACGCCTCCCGGAAGTTCTCGGCGGGCAGCCGCAGCCGCGCCCCGTCCGCCTTCGCGGACATCAGGAACATGCCGTCGGCGCGGGTCGTCGCCGACTCCACCACCCTGCCGTCCTTGACCGCCTCGACGCGCATCCCGGCGAACGCCGACTCGGTGGGGTCCACGGCGTTCGTCGTCCCGCCGCCGCCCCGCGTGAAGTCCTGCCAGACCGTGCCGGTGACCTTCAGCGGATCCGAGCCGGCCGCCTTCGCCGTACGGGTTCCCTGCGGCAGGTCCTCCGGCGCCACCCCGACCAACGGGAGCAGGACCGCCGCGCCGGCCCGTACCGGCTCGCGCGTCTCGAACGCGCCGCCGGCGACGGGCTCCAGCGGCGAGTCGCGGCCCGGGCGGGCCCGGGGGAAGGCCGAGGACTCCGCGAAGGTGTCGTGCACCCCCACCCAGACGGCGTTGGCGACGCCCTTGCCCGGGTCGTGGTCGTACACCAGCCGGAAGATGATCCCCGCCGCCAGCATGGAGATCGCCATCGGCATGAAGACGATCAACTTGAACGCCGTTCCCCAGCGCACCCGTTCGGTCAGCACCGCGAAGATCAGGCCGAGCGCGGTCGCCGTCGTCGGCGCCAGCACCACCCACACCGCGGTGTTCGTCAGGGCCGTACGGATCGTGTCGTCGCCCAGGATCTCCCGGTAGTTGGCCCCGCCGACGAACGCGCCGCCGGAGCGGTCGAAGAAGCTGCGGTACACCGAGTAGCCGATGGGGTGCACCACGAGGGCGCCCAGCAGGACGAGGGCCGGGAGCAGGAACGCCGCCGCGATCAGTCGCCGCCGCCGCTCCTCGGCCGACCTGCCCGGGACCGGTTTCCGCACGGTCGGCCCGGCCGGGGCCGGCGTACCCGGGGTCGGCTCCCGTGAAGTCGTGGCCGCCACCGGTCAGCCCCCGTACGCCTTGGCCGCTTCCGCCTCCAGTTTCGCCTGGGCCCCCGCCACGTCCGCCGGGTTCGCCAGGAAGTCCTGGAGCGCCTTCCACTCGCCCGAGCCGGGCGTACCGCCGAACGCCGCGGGAGCCTGGTCCGACATGTCGAAGCGGAAGTCGTCGCCCGCCGCGATCAGCGACTTCGCGATCCCGCGCTGGATGTCGTTCGGATAGGCGGCCGGGTCCACGGCCTTGTTCGGTGAGACGAAACCGCCCTCCCGGGCCTGGATCTCCGCCGCGTCCGGCGACGCCAGGAACGTCAACAGCGCCTGCGCGCCCTTCGACGGCTTCAACGCCACCGCCACGTCACCGCCCGACACCACCGGAGGCTTCGCGCCCACCGCCGGGAACGGGAACACCAGGGCGTCCTCACCCACCTTCGCCTCGGTCTGCGCGATGTTCACCGCCACGAAGTCGCCCTCGAAGACCATCGCCGCCGCCGGCCGGTCACCACCGGTGAACGTCTGCGTCACCGACTTCGGGAACTCCGTCGACAGCGCCCCGCTCTGGCCGCCCGCCAGGAAGTCCTTGCGCCCGAACAACTCGCCGAGCGTCGTCAGCGCCTGCTTGACGCTGTCGTCCGTCCACTTCAGCTCGTGCTTGGCCAACTGGTCGTACTTCTGCGGACCCGACTGGGAGAGGTAGACGTTCTCGAACCAGTCCGTCAGCGTCCAACCGTCCGCCCCCGCCACCGACACCGCCGGCGTACCGGACGCCGAGAGCGTGTCGGCCGCGGCCACGAGGTCCTTCCACGTCTTCGGGGGCGTCACCCCCGCCGCCTCGAAGACCTTCGCGTTGTACCAGATCAGCGACTTGTTGGCCGCCTTGTAGTACACGCCGTACTGGGTGCCGTCGACCGCGCCGAGGTCCTTCCAGCCCGCCGAGTAGTTCGCGTCGAGCTGGGCCTTCGCCTCCGGACCCACCGGCTGCGCCCACTTGTTCTGCACCGCCGCCCGCAACGCCCCCACCTGCGGGAGCAGCGCCACGTCCGGCGGGGCGCCGCCCGCCACCTTCGTACCGAGGAACGTGACGATCGGGTCCTGCGCCGGGACGAAGGTGACGCTCGCCCCGGTCCGCTTCTCGAACTCCTTGAGCACCTTGGTGAAGTTGGCCTGTTCCGGGCCCGTCCACACCGCCGCGACCTCCAGCTTCTCGCCGGGCAACTGCGGTAACTGCACGCGGTTGGCCGAGGGCCGCTCCCCCTGCGGGGGGCCGGACTCCGGATCCTTGCCGTCCCCGCAGCCGGCGAGGGTCAGCGCCCCCGCCGCGGCCAGGGCCGTCCACGCCCCGCTGTGCGCGAGGCCCCTCGTACGGCCCGTACTTCGCTGTGCTCGCTGGCGTCGCATGGTGGTGCCCCCGATGCCGTGTGGCCTTGATGGTGTGTCCCGTGCCACAAGGTCTACGCCGCCCCGCGCACCCCCGCAATACCGCCTCGCGGGGGCACCGGTGGAACGGGGGAGGACGTCAGGGGGCCGGCGGGAACAGCACGGGCACCGCCGACACCAGGTGGGAGGCCCGTTCGAGGGCGCTGGCCAGCAGGGCCAGGTCGGTCGGACCGTTGCCCAACTCGCGCACCGGCCGGCGGGCCGGCGGGTCGCCCATCCGGTCCCACTCCACCGGCACGACCGTCGGCCGCAGCGTCGCCGTCCGCGGGATCCGGCCCGTGACCCGACCGCCCTGGAACGGCACCCGGCGCCCGTCGGCGTACCGCAGCACCCCGCGCCCGGGACCCGGCTGGTCGGGGGAGTCCAACACGACGCGCAGCGCCGCCAGTCGGGCCGGCTCGGAGTCCGACGTACGCTCCGGGCGGGCCGTCGCCGCGATCAGGTGCACCCCGAGCCGGGTCCCCTCGCGGGCCACCGCCTCCAGCGCCCGCACCACCGAACCGGCCGCGGGCCGGCCCGTACTGCCCAGGGCGGGCGCCACCAACGCGTCGAAGTCGTCGACCAGCACCACCAGCCGGGGCAACGGACTGGGACCCGCCGCCGGATCGGTGCGCGGGGTCGAGGCGCGCAGCCGCAGGGTCCCGGTGCGCGACGGATCCAGGTCGCCGTGCTGCTCGCCGGGGGCGGGCCGGCGCGGGGAGACCATGTGGTCGGACAGCGTCCGGTGGGCGTGCCACTCCGCGAAGGGCATGCCGTCCAACAGCTCGTGGCGGCGCTTGAGTTCGGCGCCGAGGGCCTGCGCGAACTCCCGCATCCGCACGGGGTCGGACGCCACCAGGTGCGCCGAGACGTGCGGCAGCTCCGTACAGGGCAGGAGGCCGTCGCCGCGTTCCCCGCCGGCGCCGTCGAGGAGCAGGAGGGCCAGACGGTCGGGGCGGGCCGCCGCCGCCAGCGAGGCGGCCAGGGAACGCAGCAGCTCCGTACGGCCGCTGCCGGCCGGCCCCTCGATGAGCAGGTGCGGGCCCTCGTGGGCCAGTTCCGCGCCGACCGGGCCGCGCTTGCCGGTGCCGAGGACGATCTCCGCGAGGCCGCCGACACCCTGCCCCTGCTCGGTCGCGGCGGCCCAACGCGCCATCAGGGAGGCCGGGGTGGCCCGGGCCAGCCCCAGTTCGTCCAGCAGCCGCGAGGCCGCGGGCAGGTTCGCGGCGGCGGGCCGGTACCCGTCGCCGGCGGCCGGCGCGTCCGCGCGCAGCGGGGCCAGCGCCCGGGCGAAGCGCTCCGCCCAGGCGGCGGAGACACCGTCGGCGACGGCGGTACCGCCGGGCGCCACGGGTCTGCCGCCGCTGACCGCGAAGGTCCGTACGGCCGTGGCGACGTCCCCGCTGAGCAGGGCGGCCGTCGCGCAGTCGCGGAAGGCGGGGGTGGCCGCGCAGGCGCTCTCGTACGTGGTGAGCACCGGGGAGGCGGGCGTGGCCGCCGAGGCCTCCGCGAGGGCGACGACGTGGATCCCGGCGGCCGGACCGTGCGAGGCCAGCCGGCCGGTCAGGTCCCGCAGGGCGCCCGAGCCGGGATCGCCGTCGACGACGACGACCGTGCGCGGCCCCTCGTAGCCGCGGGCCGCCTCCCGCACGGCGGCCGGGTCCGCGCCGGCCCAGGGGGTGCCGAGCGGGCTGTCGTCCAGTCGCCGGGTCAGTTCCCCGGCCCGGGCCGCGGCCTGGTCGCGGTCGTACGCCAGCAGCAGCCGGCAGTCCTGTCCGTGCGCGGGCCGTACGTGGGGCAGCCAGCCCAACCAGCCCCAGTCCCGCAGGCGTTCCTGCACGGGCCGGGCCCGGTCGGCGGCGATCAGGACGATCTCCAGCTGCCCGGGCGGGTGCAGCGCGGCCAGCTGGGCGACGACCGAGCGGGCCACCCCGGTCAGTCGGGCCCGCGGGCCGGCGATGCCGAGCGAGCCGGTGGTGAGCAGCGGGACCCGGCTGCCGGCGCCGAGGCCGACCTCCAGGAGCCGGGGGTGCCCGGCCCCGCGCGACCAGAGCCGGTCGGTGGGCCCGAGGGCGGCCAGCAACAGCGCGGCGGGCTCGTCGGGGTCGGGCGCCGCGGCGACGGGCGCCTCCGGTTCCACCACGGCCTCCGGCTCGACCTCCTCGCCCCGGACCCACTTGCGGGCCCAGGCCCCGATCCCGCGGCGCGGCCGGGCACCGCCGGTCGGGGACGCGTCGGGGCCCGCGCCGCCGTACGGATCGGCGTACGGGTCGGCGGCGCCGGCCGGGTCGCCGCCGTCGGGGTCGCCGGCCGCGTACGGGGCGGGCTCGCGCGGGGCGGCGCTCGTACCGGCGTCGGGGGTCGGGGGCGGGGTCGGTTCCGGCTCGCGCCCGTCGGTGGGGCGGGTCAGGGACAGGTGACCCTCCAGGTCCGGGACCACGGCGAGGGGGGCCGGGCCCCCGCGGGCCAGCCGCAGCGTGGACTCGCCGATCCGCAGCAGGGCTCCCGGGGCCAGCGCGACCGGCCGGGGTCCGACGGGCGTCCCGTCGAGCGTGGTGCCGTTCGTCGATCCGAGGTCGGCCACCGCGACCCGGCCGTCCGCCATCACGGTCACCGCGCAGTGCAGCCGTGACACGTCCGGGTCGTCGAGCGGTACGTCGGCGTCCGCCGAGCGCCCGATCCGGATCGCTCCGGGGTGCAGCAGGTGCACCCCGCCCGCGTCCGGGCCGGCCACCACGTGCAGCTGCGCGCCGCCGGGGCCCTCGTCGGGCAGCGCGTCGGCGTTCGGCAGCGGGGTGTGCAGGGCCAGCACCGCCCCGTCGACCAGCGGCGGCTCGCCCAGGACGGCCCGCTGCGGATCGAGGCGCTGCGAGCCGGCGTACAGCACCACGGTTCCGCCGGTGTCGGGGCCGCCCGCGGTCGCGGCGAGCCCGGAGGCCACGGCGGCCAGCGGGGTACCGGCGGGCGCGGTGACGAGTACGTCACCACTGGCCGGCGCGCCGGCGGTCTGGTGGCCGCTGCGCGACCCAAGGACGGTCAGCCGGATCTGCATCGCCGTCAGCGGTCCCTTCTGCGCGGAGCGCAGTGCGCGGTGCGTGCGCCCGGCGGGGAACCGGTGGGACATGCCTGCCCGACCACCCCCACCCGGCGCGGACGCGTCGTCCGGTCAGGTACGCCGGAAGGGCAGGGCTCCCGTCCCGGCCGTTCCGTACGGGTGCATCCTCGCACCTGTCACGCACAACACGCCCGGCACCCGGCAACAAATGATCTTGATCGGTCGGCGGGGGCGTCCGGACCGAACAAATCCGGACAGGCCGCCGGATGAAATCCGAGCGAAAACGCCCCCGGCATACCCGGTGAATCTCACTCTTCGTACATATGTGCGGCAACCAACCTCCGTCGCCCCGCGTCTTCCCCGAGGACACCCCCTAGAGTTGGGGGGCCGAAACCCATCCAGCGGAATCAGCCGAGGAACTCCGGTCCCAGCCGGGAACCGGAAGCCCCGAACACCGGAACAGACGACAGCAGGGGAGCGCGAGACGTGCGGCCAGTCGGCAGCAAGTACCTGCTCGAGGAGCCGCTCGGACGCGGCGCCACGGGCACTGTCTGGCGTGCCCGCCAGCGGGAGACCGCCGGTGCGGAGGCAGCCGTCGCCGGGCAGCCCGGCGAGACCGTGGCCATCAAGGTCCTCAAGGAGGAGCTGGCCCAGGACGCGGACATCGTCATGCGCTTCCTGCGCGAACGCTCCGTCCTGCTGCGCCTGACGCACCCCAACATCGTGCGCACCCGCGACCTCGTCGTCGAGGGGGACCTGCTGGCGCTGGTCATGGACCTGATCGACGGTCCCGACCTGCACAAGTACCTCCGCGCCAACGGCCCCTTCAGCCCGGTCGCCGCGAGCCTGCTGACCGCCCAGATCGCGGACGCGCTCGCCGCCAGCCACGCCGACGGCGTCGTCCACCGCGACCTCAAGCCGGCCAACGTGCTGCTCGACGAGAGCAACGGCCAGATGAAGCCGATGCTCACCGACTTCGGCATCGCGCGCCTGGCCGACTCCCCGGGCCTGACCCGCACCCACGAGTTCGTCGGCACCCCCGCCTACGTGGCCCCCGAATCCGCCGAGGGACGCCCGCAGACCTCCGCGGTCGACATCTACGGCGCCGGCATCCTCCTGTACGAGCTGGTCACCGGCCGGCCGCCGTTCGCGGGCGGCTCCGCGCTCGAAGTGCTCCACCGCCACCTCAGCGAGGAGCCGCAGCGACCTGCGACCCTGCCCGAACCCGTGTGGATCGTCATCGAGCGCTGCCTGCGCAAGGAACCCGACGAGCGCCCCAGCGCCCAGAGCCTGGCCCGCGGCCTGCGCGTGGTCGCCTCCGGCATCGGCGTGCACTCCTCGCCGGCCGAGGTCGAGGCCGCCCTCGGGGTCGGCGCGCTGCTCGCCCCCGACCCCTCGCCCGCCCCGGTCCCGGCGACGCCCGGGGTCATCGGCCCGGCGCACGCGCCGGCCGGCCCGCAGGACGCGTACGACCCCAACGCCATGACCAGCGTCATGCCGCCCATCGGCGGGGCCGACGCCACCACCGTGCTGCCCACCACCGGGGCGGCGCCCGCCGAGGCGACCTCCGTCATGCCGCCCGTGCAGCAGCCGGACGCCGCGCACCCGTGGCAGTCGCAGATGCGGGCCGTCCGCGACCGCAACGAGCAGACGCAGATGCACTACCTCGACCCGAGCCAGGACCCGCTGCGCCGCCGCCCGCAGCGCCAGGCCCCGCCGCCCCCGCAGCACCAGCCCCGCCCGCCGCAGCAGCCGCAGCAGCCTCCCCAGTACCGCCCGGCCCCGCCGCCGCAGCACTACCAGCAGCAGTCGCAGCCGCCGCAGCAGTACCAGCAGCCGCAGCCCCAGCACCGGGGGCCGCAGCACCAGCAGCCGCAGCACCAGCCCCAGCAGTACCAGCCGCAGCCGCCGCCCCAGCAGTACCAGCAGCCGCAGCAGCCCCAGTACCGGCAGCCGCCGCAGCAGCAGCCGCCGCAGTCCCCGCCGCCGCAGCAGCGGGCTCCGCGGCCCCCGCGCGAACCCCGCGAGCCGCGCCGGCGCAGCGCCAACCCGGTGCGGATCCCCGGCCTGGGCTGCCTCAAGGGCTGCCTCGTCATGATCCTGCTGTTCTTCGTGGCGGGCTGGCTGGTCTGGGAACTGACCCCGCTCCAGGAATGGGTCGGCACAGGCCGCGGCTGGTGGGACCAGGTGTGGACCTGGGGCTCCGACACCGTCGACTGGGTCACCTCCGTCGGCGGCGCCGGCGGGGACGGCTCCGCCACTCCCTGAGCGGGACCGGCCCTCCGTACGTTCCCTCCGGCGCTCGCCGGCCCGCTCCGGCGGCCCGGCGGAGCGCCGGCGTGGCCGTCCGTAGCGCCGAGTTCGTGGATTTGTCGACATCCGGGACGTGATTTCGCCCCTAGAAGTGAAGGTCGCCGCGATCCGGAGCGCTCAACCCCCATTCGGCCGCGTAGCTTTGGTGCGTACGCCAGCCGCTGAGGGAGCAGTCTTGGCACGGAAGATCGGCAGCCGGTACACCGCGCACCAGATCCTGGGGCGCGGCAGCGCGGGCACGGTGTGGCTGGGCGAGGGGCCGGACGGGCCCGTCGCCGTCAAACTGCTGCGCGAGGACCTCGCGTCCGACCAGGAACTCGTCGGACGGTTCGTACAGGAGCGCAGCGCGCTGCTCGGCCTGGACCATCCGCACGTCGTCTCCGTCCGCGACCTCGTCGTCGACGGCAACGACCTCGCCCTCGTCATGGACCTCGTCCGCGGCACCGACCTGCGCACGCGCCTCGACCGCGAGCGCAGACTCGCCCCCGAGGCGGCCGTGGCCATCGTCGCGGACGTCGCGGACGCGCTGGCCGCCGCACACGCGGCGGGCGTCGTCCACCGGGACGTCAAACCGGAGAACGTCCTCCTCGACATGCAGGGCCCGCTCGGCCCGGGCGGCGCGCACCCCGCGCTGCTCACCGACTTCGGCGTGGCCAAGCTCATCGACTCCCCGCGCCGGGCCTCCGGGGCGCCCGGGACGCGGGCGTCGTCCCCGACCCGGATCATCGGCACCCCCGACTACCTGGCCCCCGAGATCGTGGAGGGCCTGCCGCCGCGGGCCGCCGTCGACATATACGCCCTGGCCACGGTGCTGTACGAGCTGCTGGCGGGCTTCACCCCCTTCGGCGGCGGGCACCCGGGCGCGGTGCTGCGCCGGCACGTCACGGAGACCGTGGTCCCGTTGCCGGGCATCCCGGACGAGCTGTGGCAGCTGATGGTGCAGTGCCTGGCCAAGGCCCCCGCCTCCCGGCTCCGCGCCTCCGAGCTGTCGGCGCGGCTGCGCGACCTGCTGCCGCTGCTGGCCGGCATGCCGCCGCTGGACGTGGACGAACCGGACGACGCCGAGCCGGAGGAACCGGAGGCCGAGGACCTGCCGGCCGACCCGGTCCGGCGCCGGGGCGTGGTCCCGCTGGTCCCCGGCTCCGCCACCGACTCCAACCGCGACACCCACACCTCCATGCGGGTCCCGGGCCCGGACGAGCTGGCGGGCGGGGCGCTGGGCACCGCCCGCGTCCCGCGTCCCGCCGGCGGGCACCGGCCCGGGTCCGCCCGGCACCGCGCCGAGGCGGCGCGCAAGCGGAGGCTGGTGATGTCCGCGTCGGCGGTGGCGCTGGCCGCCGCCGTGGGACTGGGCAGCTGGCTCGCCCTGTCCGGCGACGACGAGGGCCAGGCCCCGCCGCAGGACGGCAAGCGCTCGGCGCCCGCCCGACCGTAGGACGGGCCGCCCGGTACGGGGCCGTGCGCCGGCCCGGATCCCGAACGGGTCCGGGTCGGCGGCCGTCAGGCCGTGACCAGTTCCGGGTGCCAACGGCGGGCCACCGCCGGGTGGGCCCGTACCCAGCCCTTCAGCTCGTTGCGGCCGTACTCGGCGTGCAGCGGGTTCGACGCGTCGTGCGCCACCCCGGGGGCCGTGCGCAGGTACTCCCCGGGGACCGTCTCCACCACCGCGTCCAGCCGCGGGTTGTAGAAGAACGGCACCGAGAACCGCTCCACCGCGCCCGGCGGGCTCACCACCCGGTGGTCGGTCGCCACCAGGTAGCCCTCCGTCGCGATCTCCAGCAGCTCGCCCAGGTTGACCACGAAGGCCCCCGGCATCGGCGGGATGTCGACGTAGCCGCCGTCCCGCACCACCTGGAGCCCGCCCACCCCGTCCTGGAGCAGCAGGGTCAGGAACCCGTAGTCCTTGTGCGCGCCGACGCCCTGATCGGCGCCCGACGGGGCCGAGCCGGGGTAGCGGATCAGCTTCGTGTGCAGGTGGGGGCGGTCCGCGAAGATCGCGTCGAAGGCGTCGGGGGCCGCGCCGATCGAGGCCAGCAGCTCCCGCAGCAGCCGGTGGGCCACCGCCGCCAGCCGGGACTGCCAGGACAGCACCACCTCCCGCAGCTCGGGCAGGGCCGCCGGCCACTGGTTGGGGCCCTCCAGCCACAGGTACGCGGGATCCCCCGGCCCCACCCGCGGCGCGGGCCGTTCCGCGCCGACGTCCAGCTGGTCGCGCCAGTCGGAGGCGCCGCCCGTCAGCTCGTGACCTATGCGGGTGTAGCCGCGGAAGTGCGGGGAGTTCAGATTGCTCACGGCCAGCCTGTCGGCCTCCGGCAGTGCGAAGAAGGCCCTGGTCAGCTCCAGGATCCGGGCGGTCTCCCGCTCGCTGATCCCGTGCCCGGTCAGGTAGAGGAACCCGGTGTCCCGGGCGGCCGCGTGGAGCTGCCGCAGGAAGTCGTCGCGCTGCGCGGGGTCGTCGGCCCGGGAGAGGTCGATCACAGCCAGGGAGGCGGTCGGCGGGGCGGAAGGGGCCACGGGAGAGGCGGCCGCGGAGGAGGAGGGGTGCGCGGACGGCATGACGGCTCCGTTTCGGATGTCACGGGGTCCTGCGCCCCAAAGATGGCGGGGCAGCGGAGGAACGGCAGGTCGGCAGGGGTGGCGCCGGGGCCGCGTGACCGCCGCGTACAGGACCGAAGTCGGATCGGGGTGGATCAGGCTCGTGCGTGTTCCGTCGGCAGACAGCTCGTCGTCGTGACACGCATGTGGTCCACATGGCGGCGCTTCACGAGGAGGAGGACAGTCATACGGTGAGCGTACGCCTGTACCCACCCCCTTCCGTACGTGCCGATCCGGCCTGACCGGAGAGTGCCGTCCGGGGACCGGCTAGGCTGGGCCCGTGGCAGTTGTCGATGTATCCGAAGAGCTGAAGTCCCTCTCCTCGACCATGGGGTCGATCGAGGCCGTCCTGGACCTCGACAAGCTGAGGGCCGATATCGCCGTGCTTGAGGAGCAGGCCGCCGCGCCGTCCCTGTGGGACGACCCGGATGCCGCCCAGAAGATCACGAGCAAGCTTTCGCACCTCCAGGCCGAGGTCCGCAAGACCGAGAACCTGCGCGGGCGCATCGACGACCTCGCGGTGCTGTTCGAGCTCGCCCAGGAAATGGACGACGCGGACACCCTCGCCGAGGCCGAGACCGAGCTGGTCTCCGTGCGCAAGGCGCTGGACGAGATGGAGGTCCGGACCCTGCTCTCCGGCGAGTACGCCGAGCGCGAGGCCCTGGTCAACATCCGCGCCGAGGCCGGCGGCGTCGACGCCTCCGACTTCGCCGAGCGCCTCCAGCGCATGTACCTGCGCTGGGCCGAGCGGCACGGCTACGCGACCGAGGTGTACGAGACCTCGTACGCGGAGGAGGCCGGCATCAAGTCGACCACCTTCGTCGTCAAGGCCCCCTACGCCTACGGCACCCTCTCCGTCGAACAGGGCACGCACCGGCTCGTCCGGATCTCGCCCTTCGACAACCAGGGCCGCCGCCAGACCTCCTTCGCGGGCGTCGAGGTGCTGCCGGTCGTCGAGACGAGCGACCACGTCGAGATCGACGAGACCGAGCTGCGCGTGGACGTGTACCGCGCCTCCGGTCCCGGCGGCCAGGGCGTCAACACGACCGACTCCGCGGTGCGCATCACGCACCTGCCGACCGGCATCGTCGTCTCCTGCCAGAACGAGCGCTCGCAGATCCAGAACAAGGCCAGCGCGATGAACGTGCTCCAGGCCAAGCTGCTGGAACGGCGCCGCCAGGAGGAGAAGGACAAGATGGACGCCCTCAAGGACGGCGGAAGCTCCTGGGGCAACCAGATGCGCTCCTACGTCCTGCACCCGTACCAGATGGTCAAGGACCTGCGGACGGAGTTCGAGGTCGGCAACCCGCAGGCGGTCCTCGACGGCGAGATCGATGGCTTCCTGGAGGCCGGGATCCGCTGGCGCAAGCAGCAGGAGCAGTCCGCGTAACGGACCTCCCGCGAGGCGGGGCCCAGCACGGTACGACGCGAGGAAGGGCCCGGACACCTTGGGTGTCCGGGCCCTTCCCCATTCCGTGTGATCGGGACGTGTCGCGGGCTAGGCGGTCTGCGCCGCCAGCGCCAGCGCCGCGACCAGCACCACCAGAAGCGCGATGAGTGTCACCGGGTTCAGCCCGGCGAAGGGATTGCCCTCCTGCTGGAGGTGCTTCCGGTTCGCCCGGCACACCGGGCACCGGCCCTGGCTGACGGGCGCGGCGCAGTTCGCGCACACGAGCCGGTCATAAGTCATGCGCTCCTCCTCTCGTCCCCTCGTACAACGGCACAGGGACCGAGTCCGTTCCCTCTACCACTGTGCCGGCTCCGAGGGCATTCGGCGCGGCCCGTCCGGGCAATCACGATCGGGCTGCGGGGGTACCCGGGGATTATTCGGGCAACTGCGGTGGCCGGGTCCACACCCACCGTCCGTTCGCGTATGGTCACGCACACCTACTCCCGGCGACCCCGTGGTGCACCCGTGATCCGATTCGACAACGTCTCCAAGTCCTACCCGAAGCAGAACCGGCCCGCACTCAGAGATGTCTCCCTGGACATCGCCAAGGGCGAGTTCGTCTTCCTGGTCGGCTCCTCCGGCTCCGGCAAGTCCACCTTCCTGCGCCTCGTCCTGCGCGAGGAGCGGGCCAGCCACGGCCAGGTGCACGTCCTGGGCAAGGACCTCGCCAAGCTCTCCAACTGGAAGGTCCCGCACATGCGGCGCCAGCTGGGGACGGTCTTCCAGGACTTCCGGCTGCTGCCCAACAAGACGGTCGCCGAGAACGTCGCCTTCGCGCAGGAGGTCATCGGCAAACCGCGGGGCGAGATCCGCAAGGCCGTCCCGCAGGTACTGGAACTCGTGGGCCTCGGCGGCAAGGAGGGCCGGATGCCCGGCGAGCTGTCCGGCGGCGAGCAGCAACGCGTGGCCATCGCCCGCGCCTTCGTCAACCGTCCGGCCCTGCTGATCGCGGACGAGCCGACGGGCAACCTCGACCCGCAGACCTCCGTCGGGATCATGAAACTGCTGGACCGGATCAACCGGACCGGCACCACCGTCATCATGGCGACGCACGATCAGCAGATCGTGGACCAGATGCGCAAGCGCGTCATCGAACTCGAACAGGGCCGACTCGTGCGCGACCAGTCGCGCGGCGTCTACGGCTACCAGCACTGAAAGGCCCCTGAGACGTCATGCGCGCCCAGTTCGTCATGTCGGAGATCGGCGTCGGCCTCCGCCGCAATCTCACCATGACCTTCGCGGTCATCATCTCCGTGGCCCTGTCGCTGGCCCTGTTCGGTGGCTCCCTGCTCATGCGCGACCAGGTGAGCGCGATGAAGGGGTACTGGTACGACAAGGTCAACGTCACGGTCTACCTCTGCACCAAGAACGACGCCCTGGAGGCCGCCGGGACCGCGGCCGCCGGCCCGCCCGCCGCCGGCGGCGCGTCCGACGCGGTCGGCTCGCCGCGCGCCTGCGCCAAGGGGGCCGTGACGCCCGAGCAGCGCCAGGGCATCGAGACCGAGCTCAAGGCGATGACGCTCGTCCAGACCGTCACGTACGAGTCCTCGGACGAGGCGTACAAGCACTACAAGGAGCGCTTCGGGCACACGGCACTGGCCTCGGTCGTCACCCCGGACCAGATGCCCGACTCCTTCCGCGTGAAGCTGAAGAACCCGGAGAAGTACGAGGTCATCACCTCCGCCTTCACGGGCCGCGACGGGGTCCAGTCGGTCGCCGACCAGAGCTCGCAGCTCGACAACCTCTTCAAGCTGCTCGGCTACCTCAACTGGGCGGCCCTCGGCATCATGTTGATCATGCTGGTCGTGGCGCTGCTGCTGATCGTCAACACCGTGCGGGTTTCCGCCTTCAGCCGAAGGCGGGAAACGGGCATCATGCGGCTCGTCGGCGCCTCCAGCTTCTACATCCAGGTCCCGTTCATCATGGAGGCGGCCGTCGCCGGCCTCATCGGGGCGGTCCTGGCCTGCGTGATGCTGGGCACCGGCCAGTACTTCGTGATCGACCACGGCGCCGCGCTCCGCGACAAGCTCGAACTGATCAACTTCATCGGCTGGGACGCCGTCCTCACCAAGCTGCCGCTGGTGCTGGTCATCGGGCTGCTGATGCCCTCGCTGGCCGCCTTCATCGCGTTGCGCAAGTACCTGAAGGTGTGACGAGCGCCCCCTGTGAGGTACGCCCAACCCGCCGTGCCACGGCGGGCCTTGTCCTAGACTCGGCGCCATGCCGGGTCTGCCCGCTCACCGTCTCCGGCCCCGCGACCTGCGTCGTGGGGCCGTCCTGACGTTGGTGTTCGTGACCTCCGTCGTCGCCGCCGCGAGCACCGGCCACCGGGACGCCGCGCACGCCGGCGCCCTCGCCCGTACGAGTGTTCCCGCGCGGGCCGCCGCCTCCGGGCCGACGCCGGGCCCCGCGCCCGCCGCCGTCCCCGACGGGGCGAGCGGCACCGCCGACCGGGAGGCCGTCGCCCGGGCCGCCGCCGAGGCGGTCGCCGAGGGCAAGTCCGGCAAGAAGGCCGCCCAGGAGGTGGTCAGCCGCAGCGGGGACCGCTGGGGCATCGTCTACGACCGGGGCGAGTACGCCGCCTTCGCCGAGGACCTCGACGGCCGGTGGACCGGGGTCGGGCTCTGGGCCGAACGTACCCGCGAGGGCTGGATCCGCGTCGACCGCGTCCAGGCCGCCGGCCCCGCCGCCCGGGCCGGCCTGCGCGCCGGGGACCGACTGCTGAGCGTGGACGGGCGGGCCGTCACCGGCCTCGCCGTGGTCGACGTGGTGGCGCTGCTGCGCGGCGAGGCCGGCACACCGGTGGTGCTGCACCTCAGCCGGGACGGCGCGGACCTCACCGAGACCGTCCGCCGGGAGCAACTGCGCGCCGAGCCGGTGACGGTGCGCCGGCTCGCGGACGGGGTCACCGTCATCAAGGTCGACTCCTTCACCCGCGGCTCGGGGGAGCGGGTGCGGGCGGCCGTCCGCGAGGCGCCGCCCGGCGCCGGCGTCCTGCTGGACCTGCGCGGCAACCCGGGCGGGCTGGTCGCCGAGGCGGTGACCGCGGCCTCCGCGTTCCTGGACGGCGGGCTGGTGGCGACGTACGACGTACGGGGCTCCGAGCGCGCCCTGTACGCCGCCCCGGGCGGGGACACCGGGCGGCCCCTGGTCGCCCTCGTCGACGGCGGCACGATGAGCGCGGCCGAACTCGTCACCGGCGCCCTCCAGGACCGCGGCCGCGCGGTCACCGTCGGCACCCGCACCTTCGGCAAGGGCTCGGTGCAGATGCCCACGGAGCTCCCGGACGGCTCGGTGGCCGAGCTGACCGTCGGCACGTACCGCACGCCGGCGGGCCGCAGCCTCGACGGCGGCGGCATCACCCCGGACCTCGCGGCCCGCGAAGGGGCCGAGGAACGGGCGCGCAAGGTATTGGGTGGCCTCGGGGTGGGTCCGTAGTGCGAAAATGACCGCACTATGGCTAAGGAAACAGGGCGCAAGATGATCGCCCAGAACAAGAAGGCGCGGCACGACTACACGATCATCGACACCTATGAGTGCGGTCTCGTGCTCACGGGCACCGAGGTCAAGTCCCTGCGTCAGGGCCGGGCCTCGCTGGTGGACGGGTTCGTGTCGGTGGAGAGCGGCGAGGCGTGGCTCTACAACGTGCACGTGCCGGAGTACAGCCAGGGCACCTGGACCAACCACAGCGCGCGGCGCAAGCGCAAGCTCCTCCTGCACCGCGAGGAGATCGACAAGCTGGACTCGAAGACGGGGGAGACCGGCAACACGATCGTGCCGCTCGCCCTCTACTTCAAGGACGGCCGGGCGAAGATCGAGATCGCGCTGGCGAAGGGCAAGAAGGAGTACGACAAGCGCCAGTCGCTGCGCGAGAAGCAGGACACGCGCGAGACGAACCGGGTGATCTCGGCCGTCAAGCGCAAGGAGCGGGGCCGGCTCTAATGTCCTGGCACGCAGTGGTCCACTTCGCGTACGATGGCGTCAGCACCACGCGCTTGCGGGTGGCGCCGGTCGAGCGGGACGCATGGAGAGCGCCCGCTGGATCTCAATAACTGAACAGCGTGAAACATGGGGATGATCGGTTTCGACAGCGGCTGTCGATGTAGGGGAAGCGAGCCGAGGAAGCGGCAATGATCTCGTTAACCATATGTCGCAAACAATAATCGCCAACTCCAAGAGCGATAACTCCCGCTTCACCCTCGCTGCCTAATAACAGTGAGCTGAAGCCTCTGTGAGGAGCGTCAGCCCGGAAGTGGTCCCGGTCCGGATCCTGGCGTCAATTAGGGATCTAAACCTCTAACTCCGGTCACGGGGGATAGAGGGAAATCAAACAGTGACTGAGCCCGTCGGAGACTTGTCCGTGTGATCTCCGGGGCCGAGAAAAGCGCAGCGGAATGCGCTCGGAGAAGCCCTACTTCTGCACCGTTGGACGCGGGTTCGATTCCCGCCATCTCCACCACCCCATGTAGGCGAAGGCCCCGCAGCTCCTGGCTGCGGGGCCTTCGTCATGCCCGGGCGGGGTCAGTAGTGATACCGGGCCTTGAGGATCTTCACTTCCTTCTCGTCCGCCCGGTACACGAGGCGGTGCTCGTCGTCGATGCGGCGGGACCAGTAGCCGGACAGCTCTCCCTTCAGGGGCTCGGGCTTGCCGATGCCGGTGAACGGGTCGCGTTGGATTTCCCCGATCAGACGGGTGATCCTGCGAGCCCTTTTCCGGTCGGACGCGAGCCAGAAGAGGAAGTCCTCCCAGGCGTCGGAGTCGAAGTGGACGCTCCTCACTCCTCGCCTCCGGCCAACTCCCGAAGCTCATCGAGGGATGTCACCGTCGTGGGCGCACCCTCCCGGTCGCGGGCGACGGCCTCCATCAGCCGCCGGGCGTTGGCCGGGGAGCGCAGCAGGTAGACGGTCTCCTGCCAGGAGTCGTAGTCGTCGGCGGACATGAGGACGGCGTCGCCGCCGCGCGACGTGATCCGCACCGGGTGGTGGTCGGTGTTGACGCGTTCGATGAGGGGGAAGAGGTTGGCCCGTGCTTCGCTGGCGCTCATGGACATGATCACTCCTTCTCGCTCGTACCAGTTTACGGTACGAGACCGGTACCGTGAACTGGTACCTATCTGGAAGGGGGTCTCCTCTTCCTCCGGTTCCGGTGCTCCTCGGTGCTCCTTGAAGAAGAAGGCCCCGCAGCTCCTGGCAGCGGGGCCTTCGTCATGTCCGGGCGGGGTGGGGGACCCGTGCGGGGGTCAGGTCAGCAGAAGGGGACCTTGTTGAGGTTCTGGGCGTAGCGGGCGGCGATCCAGCCGGTGCCGTCGGCGAGTTTGTACCAAATCGTGTTGCCGTGGACCTTTTGGCCGTTGACCTTGCACTGGAGGGCCACGACCGTGCCGGTCGGCGCCTTGCCCTTCTCGGCGTAGTTGGTGCCGGGGCCGGAGCGGATGCCGAGGCCCTTGCCGGGCGGGACGATGCGGGCCTTCGGGGTCTTCTTGCCGTGTTCGTCGTGGCCCGGCTTGTTGTGACCGGGCTTGCTGTGGCCCGGCTTGTCGTGACCGGGCTTGTCGTGACCGCCGTGGCCGTTCTCGCACTTCTTGCAGGCGCCGGGCTTTCCGTTGTCGCCCTTGTCGCCCTTCGGGCCGCGGTCGCCCTTCGGGCCCTGGGGGCCGTCGGACGGGCCGCGGTCGCCCTTCGGGCCGCGCGGGCCCGCCTCGCCGCGGGGACCGGCGGGGCCGCCCCGGCCGGTGTCGCCGCGGTCGCCCTTGGGGCCGCGTTCGCCCCGTTCGCCGCGGTCGCCCTTCTCGCCGCGGGGTCCGCCCGACGGGCCCTGGTCGCCCTTCGGGCCCTGCGGGCCGGTGTCGCCGCGGTCGCCCTTGGGGCCGCGTTCGCCCTGGTCCCCTTGGTCGCCCTTGTCGCCCTTGTCGCCCTGCGGGCCGGGGCGGCCCGGCTTGCCGTGGTGGCCGGGCTTGCCGTCGTGACCGTCGTGGCCCGGCCGGCCGTCGTCGCCCTTGGGGCCCGTCACCGGGGTGGACACCGCGAACAGGGCCGACTCCTCGGAGCCGGCGGCCCATTCGCCGCCGTCCAGGGTGGCGCCCTCGGGGGCGTCCGCGTCCACGTGCAGCGCCACCGCGAGCCGGGTCCGGGTGTTCGCCGGGAAGGTGAAGCCCGCGCGGGTTCCCGCGTCGCAGGTCAGCAGGCGGGCGTCCGACGAGCGCTCGCACGAACCGGCCGCGCGGTCGCCGTTCCAGTAGACGCGGGCCTCGGGGAACGTCGTCCGCTCCGGAGCGGTGATGCGGAAGGTGCTGCTGCGCGTCGCGTCCGCCCCGCCCGCGGCCGAGATGACCACGCGCCCCGTCGTGCCGGGAGCGATCGAGGGGACGTACGGCTGGGAGAAGCGCAGGTCCGAGGCGGCGGCCAGGGCCGGCGCGGCCGGCAGCAGGCAGCCGGCGGTGACGGCGGCGACGAACAGGGCGGCGGGCACGGAACGGGAAGCAGGCAAGGGGTGTTCCTCCGCAAGGGGAAGGGCGTCGGGGGGAAGGCTCCCCAGTTATGGCCGATCCCGCGCGGCGGTGGTGCGTACCACGCGGGAGTGATCACTCGGCCGCCGGATCAAATCGTCCCGTCACGGCGCCGAGCAGGGCCAACAGGGCGGCCGCGGCGGGCAGCAGGTACGCCGTCGTCGTGCCGAGGCGGTCGACGGTCAGGCCCGCCGTGGCCGAACCGACGGCGATGCCGCCGAGGATGGCGGTGACGGCCAGGGTCAGCCCCTCGTTCAGCCGCTCCCGCGGGGTGGCCCGCTGGACCAGGGCCATCGCGGTGACCATCGCCGGGGCCGTCGCCGCGCCCGCCAGCAACAGCGCGCAGCCCAACAGGGCCAGGGACTCGGCGCCGGCCGCGATCCAGGGCAGCGCCATCGCCGCGGCCAGGGCGAGCAGGCACGTGCGCAGGCTCCGGGGCCGGCGGGTGCCGTAGAGCAGGCCTGCCGCGCAGGAGCCCGCCGCCTGGAGGGCGAGGACCGGGCCGGTGGCGGCGCCGAGCCCCTGCGCGCCGAGGTGCGCGATCGAGGTGACCTCCATCGAGCCGAACACGACCCCGGTGGCGAGGAACAGCCCGAGCAGCGGCAGCAGCCGGCGCGCCGGGGAAGGGTCGGCGCCGGTCACGGGCCGGGCGCCGGCGGCCGGCGGCTCCGTGGCGCGGTGCGCGGTGAACACCGCCATCCCGGTCAGCAGCAGGACCGCCGCGACGAGGGTGCCCGCCTCCGGGAAGAGCGCCGTGCACAGGAACGCGGCCGCCACCGGGCCGAGCAGGTAGCAGAGTTCGTCGGCGGCCTGTTCGAAGGACATCGCCGTGTGGTGCGAGGCCGGGGGCAGCAGGTGGGTCCAGCGGGCCCGGGACATGCCGCCGATGTTGGGGGTGGTGGCGGTGGCCGCGTACGAGGCGAACAGGGTCCAGGCCGGTGCCTGCGTACGGACGCACAGGACCAGCGACAGCGAGCCGAGGACCGCGACCGCGGTGGCCGGCAGGGCGATCCGGGCCTGGCCGTACCGGTCGACCAGCCGGGCCGTCCACGGGGCGACGAGCGCGGTGGCCGCCAGTCCGGTCGCGGTGACCGCGCCGGCGAGGGCGTACGAACCGCGCTGGCCCGCGATCATCAGTACGGCGCTGATCCCGAACATGCCCATCGGCAGGCGGGCGATCAGGTTCCCGGCGGTGAAGCCCCGGGCGCCCGGCACGGCGAACAGCCGGCGGTACGGGCCCGGCGGGCGGGTACGGCGGGTGGCGGGGGCGACGGCGCGGGCGGGGGCGACGGGGCCGGGGCGGCGGGGGGACAGGACCAGGGTGCTGCCCGTTACGGCCATGAACGGGGTCTTCTGCGGCATGCCACGAGCCTGCGGCCCGCATCGGCCCGCGGTCCAACACCTGTTCGGGGGCCATTCACCGCTCCGAGTTGTTAATCTCCGGGGATGACCACCCGCGATGTCGACCCCCGGCTGCTGCGCGGCTTCGTCGCCGTCGCCGAGGACCTCCACTTCTCCCGCGCCGCCGCCCGCCTCCACGTGGCCCAGCAGGCGCTCAGCCGCGACGTGCGCCGCCTCGAACTTCTCGTCCGCGCGCCGCTGTTCGCCCGCACCACCCGGGCCGTGGAACTCACCCCCGAGGGCGAGCGACTGCTCCCGTACGCCCGCGAGGTGCTGCGCGCGCACGAGGAACTCGCCGCCGCCTTCACCGGGCCGCCCCGCGCCCTCCTCGTCGACGTCAACACCGACGGCCCCGGCACCGGCCGCAGCGTCCTGGAACGCGCCCGCGAACTCGCCCCCGGCTGCGAACTGATGGCCCGTTTCGAGAGCGGCCTCACCCACGCCGCCGGGGAGGTCGTCGCCGGCCGGCTGGACGTCTCCTTCGGCTACGCCGCCGGCCTCGACCCGGCGCTGCGCTCCCGCCTCGCGCACCGGCCCGTGCGGTACGAACCCCTCGCCGTGCTGCTGCCCGACGGGCACCCGCTGGCCGCGCGGGACGACGTACCACTGGCCGCGCTGGCCGGGGAGACCGTGTACACGGGGGCCGGGAACCCGCGCACCGCGGAGTGGACGCGGCTGGCCGGCGAACTGTTCGCCGGCCGGGGCATCCACGCGGCGCCGCCCGCCCCGGTCGCCGTCGGCAAGGAGGAGTTCGGCCGGGTGATGGCCAAGACCCGCAACCCGGTCCTGGTCACCGTCGGCTTCGCCGACATGCCCGGAGCCGTCAAACGGCCCCTCGTCGACCCCGTCCCGCTGTCCCCGCTGGCCATGGTGTGGCGCACGGACCTGCGCCACCCCGGCCTCGACGCCCTGCTGCGGGCCGTCGAGGAACTCCAGGGCCCGGCCGGCTGGCTGGACGTCCCCCCGGGCAGCTGGCTCCCCGCCACACTCACACCGGGCCCCGGCGGCGGGTGAGTGCACGGTATCCCGCCGGTCATCCGGCGGGGACCGGGGCCGAAACGCGCCCTTCCTACCGTCGGACCAAGGATGCGAGAGCTGTGGAGGCGAGTGATGACCCGTACGACCGCACCGCGCGAGGGGGGCCGCTGGATCGAGCGGTGGGACCCCGAGGACGAGACGTTCTGGAAGGAGACCGGGGAGCGGACCGCCCGCCGCAACCTCCTCTACTCCGTCCTCTCCGAACACATCGGCTTCTCCATCTGGTCCATGTGGTCCGTGATGGTCCTCTTCATGGGTCCCCGCTACGGCATCGACCCCGCCGGGAAGTTCTTCCTCATCGCCACCGCCACCTGCGTCGGGGCCCTGGTGCGCGTGCCCTACACCTTCGCCGTCGCCCGCTTCGGCGGCCGCAACTGGACCGTCGTCAGCGCCCTGCTGCTCCTCGCGCCGACCGTCGCCGCGCTCTTCGTCATGGAGCCCGGCACCTCGTACGCCACCTTCGTGGTCGTCGCCGCGCTCACCGGGGTGGGCGGCGGCAACTTCGCCTCGTCGATGACGAACATCAACGCCTTCTTCCCGCTCCGCAAGAAGGGCTGGGCCCTCGGCCTCAACGCGGGCGGAGGCAACATCGGCGTCCCCGTCGTGCAGCTCGCCGCCCTCCTCGTCATCGCGACCGCCGGGGCCGACCGGCCCCGGCTGCTGCTCGCCGCCTACCTGCCGCTGATCGTCGCCGCGGCCGCCCTGGCCCTCGTACGCATGGACAACCTGGCACCCGTGCGCAACGACGCGGGCGCCGTCCGGGAGGCGGTCCGTGAGGCCCACACCTGGATCATGGCGTTCCTCTACGTCGGCACCTTCGGCTCCTTCATCGGCTACAGCTTCGCCTTCGGCCTGGTGCTCCAGACCCAGTTCGGCCGGACCCCGCTCCAGGCCGCGTCGCTGACCTTCATCGGACCGCTGCTCGGCTCCCTGGTGCGGCCCGTGGGCGGCGCGCTCGCCGACCGGCTCGGCGGCGCCCGGATCACCCTGGCCTGCTTCGTGGCGATGGCGGCGGCGACCGGAGTGGTCGTCCTGGCCTCCGTACGGGCCTCCCTGCCCGTGTTCCTGATCGGGTTCGTCGCCCTGTTCGCGCTCAGCGGCGTCGGCAACGGCTCCACCTACAAGATGATCCCCGGGATCTTCCAGGCGAAGGCCCTGGCCCGCGGAATGGACGGCGAGGACGCCGCCGCGTACGGCCGCCGGCTCTCCGGCGCCGCCATGGGACTGATCGGGGCCGTCGGCGCGCTCGGCGGACTCGCCATCAACCTGGTGTTCCGGGAGGCGTTCGCCTCCTCCGGCTCCGGCACCGCCGCCTTCGTCACCTTCCTCGGCTTCTACGCGGCGTGCTGCGCCGTCACCTGGGCGGTATACCTTCGCCGCCCGGCGGCGGTACCGGCACCCACCGCCGGAACCGAGGCGAAACCGCAGCTCACCGCCGTGTGACGGCACCGGCGCGGCGGGCGGCGTTACGGCGCCGAAATGCGGTGGAACCGAGTCCGACACGCCGGCTTGGCAGGCTCGGTGAGCGCGGCGGGACACCCCGATCCGATCGGGGGACGGGACACCCCGACCCCCTCGGGGACGGGAGACTCCACCGCGTACGAGACACCCCACCCCACCCGGGAAGGCCCAGCGGGCCCCGGGCACGGCAGCCGAGGCAGGTCACAACGATGGACGACGACCACGAGGGCGACGACGCGACGCACGGCGGACGGGCCGCGGACGCGGGCGGGAGCGCGGGCGGGAGCGCGGACGGGGGTTCGGCCGGCGGCGGGCGTCGGGCCGCCGGTGGCGCGGCCCGAGCGGGCGGGGGAGGGGCCGGAGGAGCGGCCGTTCCCACCGGACCGCTCGCCGGGTTCACCGTCGGGGTCACCGCCGCCCGCCGGGCGGACGAGTTCATCGCGCTGTTGAAGCGGCGCGGGGCGGCCGTCATCCACGCGCCCGCCCTGCGGATCGTGCCGCTGGCCGACGACAGTGAGCTGATGGCCGCTACCAAGCAACTCGTCGACAGCCCGCCGGACGTCGTCGTCGCGACCACCGCCATCGGCTTCCGCGGCTGGATCGAGGCCGCCGACGGGTGGGGCATCGGCGAGGACCTGCTGGCCCGGCTCCGGGCGAGCGAACTCCTCGTACGCGGACCCAAGGTGAAGGGCGCCGTACGGGCCGCCGGGCTGGTGGAGTCCTGGTCACCGGCGTCCGAATCGCTCGCCGAGGTCCTGGACCGGCTGCTCGACGGCGGCGTCGCCGGCCGCCGCATCGCCCTCCAACTCCACGGCGAACCCCTGCCCGGCTTCGTCGAGGCGCTGCGCGCCGGCGGCGCCGACGTGGTCCCCGTACCCGTCTACCGGTGGATGCCGCCGGAGGACCTCGCCCCGCTGGACCGACTGCTCGACGCGGTGGCCGTGGGCACCGTCGACGCCCTCGGCTTCACCTCCGCGCCCGCCGCCGCCTCCCTGCTCTCCCGGGCCGCGGAACGCGGACTGCGGGAGGCCGTGCTGGAGGCGCTGCGCGGGCCCGTCCTGGCCGCCTGCGTGGGCCCGGTCACCGCGCTGCCGCTACAGGCGGAGGACGTCCCCACCGTCCAGCCCGAACGCTTCCGGCTCGGACCGCTCGTCCAACTGCTCTGCCAGGAACTGCCCGGGCGGGCCCGGGTGCTCGCCGTGGCCGGACACCGGCTGGAGATCCGCGGACACGCGGTGCTCGTCGACGCCGAGCTGCGGGCGGTGCCCCCGGCCGGCATGGCCCTGCTCGCGGCGCTGGCCCGGCGGCCCGGCTGGGTGGTGTCCCGGGCCGACCTGCTGCGGGCCCTGCCGGGCGCGGGCAGCGACGAGCACGCCGTCGAGACGGCGATGGCCCGACTGCGGGCCGCCCTCGGGGCGCCGCTGCTGATCCAGACGGTGGTCAAACGCGGCTACCGGCTGTCGGTGGACGCCGGCGGCGAGGACCGCTTCGCGGAGCGGGGGTGAGGGGCGGGGCGCCCTGCCCGTGAGCCGGCCGGGCCGGGGCCTGGGCAGGGCGGGGCGGTTCCGTTAGCGTGCTCGGATGATCGTTGACGGGGTGGGGATGAGGGGCGTCACGCTCGACGACGCCGCCGGGCTGGCCGACGTACTGGCCCGCAACCGCGCGTACATGGCGCCGTACGAGCCCGGGCGCGCCCCGGAGTTCTACACCGAGGGGGGCCAGCTGGAGCGGCTGCGGACCCTGCTCGCCGACCGCGACGCCGGGCGGGCCCTGCCGTACGTCCTGACCGCCGACGGCGCCCCGATCGGGACGATCAACCTCGGCAACCTCGTCCGCGGCCCGCTGTGCAGCGGCGGCGTCGGCTACTGGATCGACCGGGTGTGGGCCGGCAAGGGGATCGCGACGGCCGCCGTCGAGGAGGTCTGCCGGATCGCCCGCGACGAGGCCGGGCTGCACCGCGTCGAAGCCGGCACCCTGGTGGACAACCTCGCCTCCCAGCGGGTCCTGGCCAAGGCCGGCTTCACCGCGTACGGACTCGCGCCCCGCTACCTCCACATCAACGGGGCCTGGCGCGACCACGTCCTCTTCCAACGCCTGCTCCACGACGACCCGCCCGCCCCGTAGCCCCCCTCGCGGGGGGTTCCGCATCGCCCCCGCCGACGGCACTCTGGGGAGGCGGCTCCCGGCGACCGAGGCGGTGACGGGCATGTGGTTCGAGTCCGGACGGGTCTGTCTGGCCCTGCTGGCCACCTTCACCCCCCACGGGGACACCGAAGGCCTCCGCGACGGCGACGAGCTGCGCCTGTGGCTCGTCGGCGCCGGCCTGGTGCCCGACCGGACCCCGCTGGGAGGCCTGGGCCCCGACTGGGTGGCCGCGTTCCGCGGCCTGCGCGACGACGTCGACCGCCTCGTCCGCGCCGCACTCAATGGCCGGCCCCCCGCCGAGGACGCCCTCGCCCGGGTCAACGCGGCGGCCGCGGGCCCACCCCCGGGCCTGTGCGCCGTCCGGGACCGTGAGGGCCACCTCGTACGGGAACTGTGCGGCGGCGTCGAATGCGCCGGCCTGCTCGCCGCGGTGGCCCGCGACGCCGTCGAACTCCTCACGGAACCCGGCGACATGGCCCTGCTCCGCGCCTGCGCGGGCGACGGCTGCGCCCGGGTCTACCTGGACACCTCCCGCGGCCACCGCCGCCGCTGGTGCAGCAGCGAACTCTGCGGCAACCGCGAACGCGTGGCCCGCCACCGCCGGAGGGTGGCGGGGGTGGCGGGGGCGGGGTCGGGCTGACGACGGGTGGGCGGCGCACCTCGGGGGGGGGAAACCCCCGAAGGAACGGCATGGGGGACGGATGGGCAGGAACGGGTCCGTCCCCTCGTCTCATCGTTGAGAGACCCGCTCCCCACCCCCTCCCCTCAAACCCTCCCCAACCCCCCCAAGTCCGATCGCGCTCCCCCCGCCCCGATCCGCGCAATTCGTCCGGCGCGCGGAACCGGCGTGCGGACAGGGGCTGGATTCGCGTACGGTTGACGGTCGCCCATGCACGTCAGAAGGGGGCCTTGGTGGCCGCGCAGAATGCCGCTGTCGACAGCACGGCGGATTCCGTCCGCGATCGGGAGATCGCGGGCGAGCAGACGCATCTCGACCAGGTGTACCGACGCCTTGAGGAGAAGATCCACGAGGCCGAGTTCCTGGTGAACGACGCCGCCAAACGGGGCCAGGTCGGCACGCCCGGCGCGCTCGCCGAGCGCGACGCGCAGGTGTTCCGCGCCGGGATCCACCTCAACCGGTTGAACAACGAGTTCGAGGACTTCCTCTTCGGACGGATCGACCTGGTCCAGGGCAAGGACGGGGAGCGCGGCGCCGACGGCGCCTTCACCTCCGTCGAGCCCGCCGACGACGCGATCCGCCCGGACCTCACCGCCGACATCGCCGAAACCCTGCACATCGGGCGCATCGGCGTACTCGACACCGACTACGCGCCCCTCGTCATCGACTGGCGCGCCCCCGCGGCCGCGCCGTTCTACCGGTCCACGCCCAAGGACCCCGGCCGTGTCGTGCGGCGGCGCGTGATCCGGTCCAAGGGCCGCAAGGTGCTCGGTGTCGAGGACGACCTGATGCGTCCCGAGGTCACCGCCACCCTCGACGGCGTCGAGCTGCCCGCCATCGGCGACGGGGCGCTGATGGCCGCCCTCGGTCGGGCGCGGACGCACTCCATGCGCGACATCGTCTCCTCCATCCAGGCCGAACAGGACCTGGTCATCCGGGCCCCCGCCGCGTCCGTCGCCGAGGTGGCGGGCGGGCCCGGCACCGGGAAGACCGCCGTCGCCCTGCACCGGGCGGCGTACCTGCTCTACCAGGACCGGCGGCGCTACTCCGGCGGCATCCTGATCGTGTCGCCGACCCCGTTGCTCGTCGCCTACACGGAGGGCGTGCTGCCGTCCCTCGGCGAGGAGGGGCAGGTCGCCATCCGGGCACTCGGCTCGCTCGTCGACGGGGCCGAGGCGACCACGTACGACGATCCGGCCGTCGCCCGGATCAAGGGTTCCTCCCGGATGCTCAAGGTGCTCCGCAAGGCCGTACGGGGCGCCCTGGAGCTGGGCGACGCGCCCGATCGACTGCGCGTCGTGGCCTTCGGGCGGCGTCAGGAGCTGGAGTCCGCCGAGCTGAACCGGATCCGGCAGAACGTGCTCGGCGGGACGGCGCCGGTGAACCTGCTGCGCCCGCGCGCCCGCAAGCTGCTCCTCGACGCCCTCTACTCGAAGTCCGGCGGCGCGGGCCGGCACAGCGACCCGGAGCTCGCGGCCGAGCTGCGGTCCGCGTTCGACGAGGACATCTCGACGGAGGACGACTTCATCGGGTTCCTGAACGCCTGGTGGCCCGAGCTCACCCCGCGCAAGGTCCTCGCGGCGATGGCCGACGAGCGGCGCCTCGGCCGTTGGTCTCGCCGGGACCTGAACCCGCGCGAGACCCGGCAGCTGGCGCGCTCCCTGCGCCGGGTCGGCCCGGACGGCAAGGGTCCGCTGTCGGTGCACGACGTGGCCCTGCTGGACGAGCTCCAGCAGCTCCTCGGCGCGCCGGCGCGGCCCAGGCGCAGGCGGGACATGGATCCGCTGGACCAGCTCAGCGGGCTGGAGGAGCTGATGCCGACCCGCGAGGAGACCCAGTGGGAGCGGGCGGAACGGATCGCGGCCGAGCGCACCGAGTACGCGCACGTGATCGTCGACGAGGCCCAGGACCTGACGCCGATGCAGTGGCGGATGGTGGGCCGGCGGGGCCGGATGGGCACCTGGACGGTGGTCGGTGACCCGGCGCAGTCCTCGTGGACCGATCCCGAGGAGGCGGCCGCCGCCCGGGACGAGGCGTTGGGGCGCAGGCCGCGCCGGCGCTTCACGCTCACGGTGAACTATCGCAACCCGGCCGAGGTGGCCGAGGTCGCCTCGCGGGTGCTGAAGCTGGCGATGCCGGGCATGGAGCCGCCCACCGCGGTGCGCTCCACCGGCCTGGAGCCCCGCTTCGCGGTGGCCGGCGCAGACCTGGGCGCGTCCGTCCGGGAGGAGACCCGGCGGCTGCTGGAGCAGGTGGACGGCACGGTCGGCGTCGTCGTCGCCATGGACCGCCGGGCGGAGGCGGCCGGCTGGCTGGCCGACCTCGGGGAGCGTGCCGTGGCGCTGGGCAGCCTGGAGGCCAAGGGCCTGGAGTACGACGCCACGGTGGTGGTCTCCCCGGCGGAGATCGCGAACGAGTCCCCGGCCGGCCTGCGCGTCCTGTACGTGGCGCTCACGCGCGCGACGCAGCAGCTGACGGTGGTCTCGGCGCCGGGCGACCGGCCGGGCCCGGACGGCGTCGCGGAGCTGCTGCGGCCCTGAGGGGCGAACCCGGTACGCCAACCCGGTACGCCAACCCGGTACCCGAACCCGGTACGCGAACCCCGGCCCCGTACGCCGCCCGCGTCCCGGGGCCGGGTTCCCGCCGCCCGCCCCCGGGTCGGCTTCCCGGGCGGGGCCGGATGGCCCGCGGCCAGGAGCGTGATCGGGCGATCGAACCCGCTGGAGGGGGATCGCATTCGGCGAACCTTTGTTAGCCTGGTCAGGACACCGGCTCGATCCAAGCCCCCGGGCCCAACCTTCGTCGCTCAGAGCGACCACTTGCCGCGAGGCGAGCATGGCGGGTCGGTGTCTTAGACGGAACACCAGGTCCGCGCCCTCCACCCAGTGGGGGGCGCGGACCTGTTTTGTGTTAATCCACCATTCCGCCGGCCCTGACTCTCTCGTATGGTGGAAGAGTTCTTCCGAAATTTGTAGCTGGTTACCTTTTACCGGCTGGTAGGTGGGACGATCGGACAACGGGACCCGTCACACCTGTCGTGTGCGGGCCCCGTGTACAGCGAAATCAGGGACAGAAGAGGAACACGGCCATGGCAACGGCGCCCAGCGTCTCGTATTCGATGACGGTCCGCCTGGAAGTGCCCGCGAGCGGAACCGCGGTCTCCCAGCTCACCACCGCCGTGGAGTCTTCAGGGGGCTCGGTCACCGGCCTCGACGTGACCGCCTCCGGCCACGAAAAGCTCCGTATCGACGTCACCATCGCCGCGACCTCCACCGCGCACGCCGACGAGATCGTCGAGAAGCTGCGCGGCATCGAGGGCGTCAGCCTCGGCAAGGTCTCCGACCGAACCTTCCTGATGCACCTCGGCGGCAAGATCGAGATGGCGTCCAAGCACCCCATCCGCAACCGTGACGACCTCTCGATGATCTACACCCCGGGCGTCGCCCGCGTGTGCATGGCGATCGCCGAGAACCCCGAGGACGCCCGGCGCCTGACCATCAAGCGCAACACCGTCGCAGTTGTGACGGACGGCTCCGCCGTGCTGGGCCTGGGCAACATCGGCCCGATGGCCGCCATGCCGGTCATGGAGGGCAAGGCGGCCCTCTTCAAGCGCTTCGCCGACATCGACGCCTGGCCGATCTGCCTGGACACCCAGGACCCCGACGAGATCGTGGCCGTCGTCAAGGCCATCGCCCCGGGCTTCGCCGGCATCAACCTGGAGGACATCTCCGCACCGCGCTGCTTCGAGATCGAGGCCCGGCTGCGCGAGGCCCTCGACATCCCCGTCTTCCACGACGACCAGCACGGCACCGCGATCGTCGTCCTCGCCGCGCTGACCAACGCACTTCGCGTCGTCGGCAAGGCAGTTGGTGACGTCAAGGTCGTCATGTCCGGCGCCGGCGCCGCCGGTACGGCCATTCTGAAGCTGCTCCTCGCGGCGGGAGTCAAGAACGCGGTCAGCGCCGACATCCACGGTGTCGTGCACGCGGGCCGTCCCGACCTGGTGGACGCGGCGGCCGATTCCCCGCTGCGTTGGATCGCGGACAACACCAACCCCGAGGGCTACACCGGCACCCTCAAGGAGGCCGTGGTCGGCGCCGACGTCTTCATCGGCGTCTCGGCCCCCAACGTGCTCTCCGGCGAGGACGTCGCGGCCATGGCCGAGGGCGCCATCGTGTTCGCGCTCGCGAACCCGGACCCCGAAGTGGACCCGGCCGTCGCCCGCCGGACGGCGGCCGTCGTGGCCACCGGCCGCTCGGACTTCCCGAACCAGATCAACAACGTGCTGGTCTTCCCGGGCGTCTTCCGCGGTCTGCTGGACGCTCAGTCCCGCACCGTGAACACCGACATGATGCTGGCCGCCGCCACCGCCCTCGCGGACGTCGTCGGCGAGGACGAGCTGAACGCGAACTACATCATCCCGTCGGTCTTCAACGACAAGGTCGCGGGCGCGGTCGCCGGAGCGGTCCGCAAGGCCGCCACCGCCGGTCAGTAGCCTCCCGGACGGGCTCGGCGGCCACCACGGACCCGCTGGGCCCGTTCGGCGTGCCTGACGGCGCGTGGGGCGGTGCGTGCGGCGCCGCACGCACCCGCCGCGTGCCGCCACGGCCGTACGGGCGGCCCGTGGCCGACAGGCGGGGCCCGGAGCCCCGTTCGGCCCCTCGGGCCGGCCTCCGTCGGCCCGCCCCGCGGACCGCCCCCCGCGCGCCGTTCCGGCCGCCCGTTCGGGCGCTCCGTCCGAACGGCCGCTGCCGGACGGTCCCACGGCTGTCCGAAGACCCGTTCGAAGCGCGTTCCGGCCGCCGTTGTGACGGGCCCCACGCCCGCGTCCCGGCGCGTCGCGGGATGCGGGCCCGGCGGGCCGCCTCTAGGGTTGCGGGGATGCCCGCGTGGCTCGCGGTCCGCATCCAACCGGATGGCCTCCGGTGCGGACGGAGCGTCACCGCGGCGTGACTGTGGCGCTTTTCGTGTGACCCTGGCGGGTGCCGGATTGGCTTTCCCGCCGCTGGTGGGGGCAGGATGCGTAACCGGGCGAGAGGGTCTGACGTTCAGACCCGGGTCCGGGGACTGTCCGAGGGCCCTGGCAGCATCGGCTTCGATCTCACGCCTCTAAGGCAAGTTGAACACGGGAGTACAACATGAACCGCAGTGAGCTGGTGGCCGCTCTGTCCGAGCGCGCCGAGGTGACCCGCAAGGACGCCGACGCCGTTCTGGCCGCGCTCGCCGAGACCGTCGGCGAGATTGTCGCCAAGGGCGACGAGAAGGTCACCATTCCCGGCTTCCTGACCTTCGAGCGCACCCACCGTGCCGCTCGCACCGCGCGCAACCCGCAGACCGGCGACCCCATCCAGATTCCGGCCGGCTACAGCGTGAAGGTCTCCGCGGGCTCCAAGCTCAAGGAAGCCGCCAAGGGCAAGTAGCACCGCCCTTGTGCCGAGGGCAGGAGCCGGGTGCCGGGGGTCAGGCCGAGCTTGCGGCTCGCGATCATCCTCCTCGCGATCTTCGCGTCCGCGATGATCTACCGCTTCGTCCCCGGTTTCGGCGACGAGATACGCGCACCCCGAATACAGCTCACCGGAGATCACCAACCCGCTCGACGCCG
>NZ_JBEZKS010000049.1:0-65229 GCF_040651775.1 Streptomyces sp. NPDC048383 | reverse complement strand
CCCAGATCAAGTGGGGCCTGGACTACATGAACTCCCGCTACGGCAGCCCCGTCGGCGCCTGGAACTTCTGGCAGACCCACCACTGGTACTGAGCCACCAGCGGCACCGCGCCTCCAGCGGACACAGCAGTACGCAACGCACACAGCAGTACCCAACGCACACAGCAACGCCCGGCCGGGACACCCCCGCCGGGCGTTTTCGCGTGGGCGCCGCAGCGGCCGTACCCGGGCGATCGGTGCTCACCCTTCGCGGCCTCGCGCGGCCCCGCACGGCCTCGCCGACCACGGACGCAGTGCGCCCCCGGTTCACTCCGTGCGACCCAACGCGCCCTGCCCGGAATGGAGTTGAACCCGCCATCGGTGTCGGTGGCGGGGACTACCGTCGTGGGTACGCCCGATCGGGCCGGCTTTCTCCGCTCCTCCAGTCCACTCGTTCAGTCCACTCCTCCAGTCCGCTCCTCCCCGACCGACCGAGGAATCGCTGATGGCACACGTCCGTGGCCACTACCGGAAGAACGGCTCCTACGTCCGCCCCCACACCCGCCGGGTCAAGGGACCATCCACCTCCGCCCGTGAGGCGGTGCGCCGTACGACCGTCCCCCGCCCGCGGCCGGATCCGGGCGCGACCACGCACGTCCGCGGCCACTACCGGAACGGCCACTACGTCCGGCCGCACCGGCGCCGGATCAGTGCTCCGCTCGCGGTGGCGACGGGCGGGGGCGGCCTGCTGCTACTGATCTTCGTGCTGCTCGCGCTCTTCGGCGGGGGCGGCGCGTAGGCGCCGGCCGAAGCGAGCCGCGCGGCCCCGGCACGGGCCGGTCCGCCGCGTGGTGCGGCCCGGCGCCGTGGGGCGCCGGGCCGGGGTCAGGCGCGGGCGCCCGGGTCGTGCCGGGTGAGGGAGGCCTTGACCTCGCGGGCGTGCGGGCCCTCCCACCACGGGATCGTCTCCACCAGGACGGGCTTGGTGCCGGAAGCCAGGACGAGGGCGCGGCCGGGGGGCATCGCGCCGAGGTCGGAGACCTTCAGGACGCGGTCGCGGCGTACGGACTCGTTCATGCTGCGGTTGCCGGTCCAGCCACCCGTCTCCGAGTCACGGGTCGTGCTGTACTCGCGCAGTTCGTACTCCCCCGCCAGCTCGGACAGGTCGCCGAGGAACCGGGTGTCGGAGACACCGCCGCCGTAGACCCGCACGTTGGCGGCGGACCAGAGCTTCTCCATGCCGCGCTCGCCCCACACCTCGATGCCCTGGGCCCAGGACTGGAGGATGGTCATCAGGATGATGCCGCGCGAGCCGTAGTGCGAGTACAGGTCGGGCAGGGCGCGCCAGCGGCAGACGTTCGCCGCCTCGTCCAGGACTCCGACCAGCGGGCGCGACAGGCGGCCGCCGCGCTGGGTGGTGGCGTACTCCTCGGCGGCCTCGACGACGGCCACGGTCAGGGCGGTGACCAACGGGCCCGCCGAGTCGCTGCCCTCGCGGGAGAGCGAAAAGAGGGTGGAGTCGCTGCGGACGAACTCGTGGGGGTCGAACTCCGGACGGGCGTCGGCGGCGGAGGCGGGTGTCACCCACTGGTTGACCGCGGGGTTGATCAGGCAGGACGCCATCTGCTGGGCGACGCCGTAGATGCCGCTGCGCTGCTTGTCCGGGGCGGTGATCACGCCGGACAGCGAGTCGGCGGCCATGACGTGGCCCGCGCCGCGCAGGATGCGCTCCGGGGTGTCGTCCTTCGGGTTGGCCAGCCAGGTGTAGATCTGGGTGATCGAGGACTTGGAGGTCGCCGCCGCGAGCAGGAGGTTGGCGAGCAGGTCCTGTCCGGCGGGGTCGAAGAACGCGTCCGTGGAGGCGTCGGCGTCGCGGGAGCCCGACGCGAAGTGGTCGGCCATCTTGCGGGCCTTGGCGACGTCGGTGACGTACGACAGCGGGTTCCACCACCAGGCGGGCGGTTCCTGCGCCACCTGCTGCGGGTCGAACACCCAGACCTGGCCGCGGGCCTGGCGCGGGCCGCGGGTGGCGTCGACGATGTCGCGCTTGTTGGAGGTGACGAGGACGGCGCCCGGGGCATCGAGGATGGCCGGTATCGCGCGGCGGGTCGTCTTGCCGGTGCGGGGGCCCCAGATGTCGACGTGCATGTCCTCGAAGGACCCGTACAGGGGCTGGCGTCCGCGCAGCGACCGACCGATGAAGACGCCGGGCGAGGTGCTGTCCACGCCCAGGCGCTCGGCGGTGGCGGAGGCGCCCTTCATCGTGAGCTTGCCGAGCTTCTCCCCGTGGGCGAGGTGGCGGGCGGCGCCGTCGACGTCCGGCTTGTTGCGCACGCGCTGACGGATCCGGTACACGGCGGTCACGGCTCCGACGAGCAGCACGATCTCGGCGGCCGCGACGGCGTTCGCGGCGCCGTGCGGCCACGCGTAGTCGCCCGTCACCAGGGACACGGCGAAGGAGAGGGGGTTGGACGGGGGTGCGGGTGCGTCCGAGAAGGACGCGCCGAGGCGGGCGGCGAGCCAGGCGCCGCCGAGGAGCACCAGGATCGCCCCGACGAGGCAGGCGATCTCGATCGTCCAGTCGCCGTCGGAGCGGGGCTTCTTCTGTTGGGGTGAGGCCATGGTCAGGACTTTCCTTCGGCCGGGGCGGGAGCGGTGCGGAAGACGAACAGGGCGCCGTCGTTCATGAGCGTGCCGTAGCCGTTGCCGGTGAATTCCGGGATGTCGTCGTAGGGGGAGAGGGGTGTGCCGGTCAGGGCGTTGAACCCCTTGGTGTCAGGGCTCTGCTCCGCGTAGAGCACTCCGCCGGGCGACTGCGCCATCGGCCGCAGGTCCTCGCCGGCCTTCGGGCGCCACAGTTCACGGCCGGTCTCCGTCTCCCAGGCGACGACCTTCCCGCCGAGCTGACTGACCGCGGTCTTTCCGTCCGGGGAGACGACCGTCCTGTCGTCCAGCCTCTGGAGCATGAGACCGAGGTCGATCGAAGGGCCTTCGGCCACTCGGCGTCCGGTGGCCAGATCAACGGTGGTCATGACCACCGCGTCCGACGTGTGTGCGTGCCACAGGAGGATGGCCCTGTTGCCGCTCAGTGGGAGCAGTTCGGTGTCGGCGCGCTTGCCCGGCCGGAGGTGGGCGGCGATGGGCGACGGCGGTGTCATCTCCCGCGTCGTCCATGCCTCCTTGCCGGTCAGGCGGTCGATGACGGCGAGGAACCTGCCCTTGCCGTCATAGTCGTCCTTCTTCTCGGTGTAGTAGCCGAAGCCGGGACCGATGGGCTTGTCGCCCCCCGGGATCTTCGTCACCGGGATGTCCGCGCCGCCTCCGATCGGGCGGTACGTCAGCTTCTCCGGTTCCTCCTTGAGCTGGACGAAGCCGTCCACGACGGGGAGGGCCAGCGGGTGCTCGTTCTTCACCTCGGAGCTGCCCAGCTTCTCGCCGGCCGGGCTGTACATGGTGTAGACGGCGCTGGACGGATCCTGGTCCGTCGGCGCCCCCGCGGGTACGGGTTGGGAACGGATCAGCAGGGCCGGGGAGCCGTCCTTCCACCGGCCGACGGCCGAGGGTGAGGAGGTGCCTTCGTTGAAGCCCGTGCGGAGACCGCTGGACGGCACGACGGACATGACGCTCTCGTACTCCGCGCGCTGCTTGCCCGTGGCCGCGTCGAGGAGGCGGGTGATGAACCGTTGCGGTTCGCCTTCGCTGCCCGCGCCGGAGCCCGGTACCTCCTCCGTGAGCACCACGGCGTCACCGAGGACGCAACGGGTCGCGGTGGTCTTCGTGTCCTCGGCGGGGCCGGGGCAGACCGTTCGGGGGTTGCCGCTGATGGCACGGGCCCACACGGGCTGCCCTTGGAGTCCCGGATCCGGTAGGCCCGCGTAGACCGGGCCCTTGGCGGAGGCGGAGGGCTGCGCCGTCGCGGGGACGGGCCCGGAGCCGGTCTTCTCCTCGGGCCCGCAGCCCGTGGTCAGTCCCAGGGCCAGCGCTGTGCCGCTCGCGATCACGAGTAGCGTGCGCTTGTCCTTCGTCATGTTCCGTTCCTTCTTTTATGCATGGTCGCCGCCGGCGCCGCCGTCGGGGTGGGTGCCGGGCGGGATCGGTACGCGGTAGACGCCCATGATCTGGCCCTGTACGTCCCAGGTGCTGAACTCGACGTCCTTGCCCGGGCGGGGGGCGTGCAGGATCTTCTTGCCGGCCGGGTCCCATACGACGGCGACGTGCTCGGAGCCGTCCCGCCCGGGCTGGAAGAAGATGAGGTCACCGGGCTGGGCCTTGCTCAGGTCGACCTTGGAGGCACTGAGGTTCTTCTCCTGCGTGTAGGTGACCGTACCGATGTCGATCTTGCCTCCGCTGGCCTGGTAGTACATCCACTGCGTGTAGCTGGAACAGTCGAAGGAGACGGGGTTGTCGCCCTGGAGGCGTGCGGCGCCCCAGACGTACGGCTTGCCGATGCCACGCTGCGCCCAGCGGAGCGCGGACCGCACCACGGGGTCGTCGGCGCCCGGCAGGACCCCGGTGGAGCCCGCGCCGTCCGGGGGGACCGCGGTGCCCTTGCCGCCCTTGGCACAGCCGGCGTACTCGGCGTCCTTGCCCTGGCCGGCGTCACCGCCGGGCACGGTGCCGTAGTCGGGGTTGGCCGAGACCTTGCCCTCCATCCAGCCCTTCGGGTCGACCATGCCGGGGCCCTTGTCCTGGCCTGCGACGAAGGGGTTGTCGACGCCGGGGAGGCGGACCTCCCAGTGCAGGTGCGCACCGAAGGAGTTGCCCGTGTTGCCGACCGTGCCGATCTGGTCGCCGCGCTTGACGGTGGCGCCCTGGGACACCATGACGGTGGTCTGGTGGGCGTACAGGGTGACGACGCCGTTCGCGTGCTCGATGTGCGTCTCGTTGCCGTACGAGATGCTGCTGGCGACCTTGATGACCTTGCCGTCCGCGGGCGCGTAGATCGGCGTACCGGCGGACGCCGGCAAGTCCAGGCCGGTGTGGTAGCCGAGGCTCCAGCTGGAACCGTTCTGGTGGTACGGGGTACCGACGGTGTAGGTGCCCTCCTTCAGCGGCCACTGCCAGTCCTTGCCGTCCCCGGCGGGCGGGGCGGCGGGCTTGATCAGGGGGAGGGAGAGGGCGACGGGCTGCATCCGGTCCCGGTCGCCGAGGTTCGCGCTCGCCATGTTTCCGCGGCCGCTGCCGGTGCTCCGGGGCGCTGCGGCCTGGTCGGTGCCGCCGCCCGTGTCACCGCCGTAGGGCGGGGTGGACCAGGAGCGCGGCGAGGCCGACTTGATGCTCAGTGCCTCGTTGGGCTGGGCGTCATTGCCGACGGGCGCGGGGATGTCTGTCTTCTGACCGAGGGTGGGGAAGCCCGGGTTCTTCTCGACAGTCGCCTTCAGGTGCGCGTACCAGCCCTCGATCAGGCTCTTCTCGCCGGTCAGGTTGCCGCGGTAGCGGGCCGCCTGGGTGAGGACCACGCGGGGATAGACGGTGTTGTCGTCCCGGGAGCCGGAGTAGCGCAGCAGGGCGTTCCACGGCTTCGTCTCGGCCTTCAGCGCGTGGATGAAGTTGGCGGCGGCGAACGCCGCGTCGTCGATGTTGTACAGGTCCTTCTTGCCGTCGCCGTTGCCGTCGTCCCCGTAGTCCTTCCACGCGGGATCGCCGAACTGGAGCAGGCCCATGTAGCCGGCGCTGTTCTTGCCGCCGGGCGCGGCGGAGGGGTCCTGGCCGTACTTGGTCTCCTGGTACATCTGCCCGGCGATGATCGTCCAGTCGAGGCCCTCGTAGCGGGCGGCGGCGCGCATGGCCGCGAGCATCATGCGCGGGGGTATCTCGTTGCGGGCGGTGTCGCTGGGCAGGTAGATCTTGCCCGCGGGCATGATCGGGTTGGTGGCCGCCTGGTCGCTGGTGTTGCCGTTGCGCGCGTTCTCGTTGTAGTTGCCGCAGGCCGCTTTGGCTGAACCGCCGCCGAGACCTCCGAGCATGGCCATGGCCAGCATGACGACGATGAAGCCGACGCCGCCGATCGGCAGTAGGCCTCCCGCGCCGACGAGCAGGAGGACCTTCCCCTTGCCCTTCTTCTTGTCACCACCGGGGCCTCCGGCGCCACCACCGCCCTGTCCACCGGCCAACTGGGCGGCCATTTTTGCTGTCTTGGCCACTTTGACGGCCTTCGACGCGGCTGCCAGTACGGCAGGAGCCACCATCGAGTCTCACTCCCCCGCTTGCTCGGACGCGCCCACGTTGCCCAGGCCCTGGAGGTTGAATGCCGACACCCTCCAGGCACCGGCTTCCTTGCGGGAACTGACGAGCCAGGAGTTGGTCTCCGTCTGCGTCTGCTTGCCGTTCTCGGACCGGACCGTGGTCAGCGAGACCACACTGGACACGAGGGTGCCGCCGCCGTTGACGAGGTCCTGGGCGATCATCCCGTCCCGGACCACGGTCGCCTTCCCCATGGACGAACAGCGGTTGGCCTGGCAGGTCGCCCAGTCCTTACCCGTGGGGAGGACCGTGTGCGACTTCATCTGGTTGTCGCCGACCGTCAGTTCCAGCAAGGGTTTGGCCCAGGCCGCGGTCTGGTCGGCGTACGTGTACGTGCTCAGGCCGGCCATGTACGCGGCCATGGCCCGGTGTGCCTCGGCGAGTTCCGCCGGGGGAACCATGGGCGGTACGCCGTCGGCCGAGCCGCCCCCGTTGGTCTGCTGACCCGCGCCTCCGGAACCACCGCCGGCGGCGGCCGTACCGGCGGCCTTGTCCTGCGCGGGCGTCGCGGAGGGTTTGGCGTCGGATGGTTCCGTGGCGTCGTCGTCACCGTTCAGAAAGGTGAAGACCAGCAGGGAGCCGATCAGCAGTACGCCCAGTACAGCCAGGGCAAGTACCGCGCTTCGCTTGTTCTCGGCAGGTGAGTCCACCGTCCCGGGCCTCCATCAGTCAGGTCGCCCGGACACGGTAGGGGGAGGGAAAGCGGATGACGCAGGGCCTTTCCCCACGAGGAAAGACGGGGAAAGGGTGAGGAAGGATCAGGAGGTGCGGTGCGCGTCACGGATGGGGATTCGTGCGGAGGTGCGGTGAGGATTCCTTCCGGAAGCGTCACCGGACCCGCTCACTTGGCGGACGCGCCCGCTTCGTCGTCATCGTCGTCGGGGTCGTAAGGGTCGACGGGCAGCGGGTCGAAGGGGTACGCGGTGTGGCCGTCCTTGGGAGAACAGGCCGCGAACGGGCCCATGTCCGCGTCCATCAGCACCCTCAGGTGGGGATCGGCGTGATGGAGCCACCAGGTGGACATGCCGAGGGCGGGATCGTGCCGCAGGTGTTCCCACGCCAGCCAGAGCGCGGACAGCCTGGCGCCCGCCTCGGGGTGCTCCCACCAGCGGGGACACCAGGTGGCGGTGGAGCCGTTCACACGACGCCGCACCATCTGCGACAGGTACGTGGAGACGAAGACGAAGACGTCGGCGAAGTAGAACTCCACGTTGCCGTCGGGCGTCTGCTGCGCGTCGGCGTTCGTGCTCATGCGGAAGCCTTCCTCAGGTTCTCGTCGATCGACGGACGGCGGGGGTGCGGCCCCGCCGCCGGGTGGTTCAGTGCTCGATGCCGGCCGGCTTGGGTGCCAGACCGGCGGCCACCGGATTCATCACACCGTGGCCGGTGGGGCCACGCGCAGGAGCCGCCGGCGGGATGCCGTTCTCAAGGGACATGCCGGGCATGAAGGCCCTGGCACGCTTGGAGGGGCCCTTCTGCTTCGGCTCGGGGGGCGCTGTGTGCAGTTCCTCGTAGCTCTTGGCCTCCGACAGCCGGGCCACGATTGCGCTGTGCGCCTCCTTCTGGTCCTCGGGGACGTCGATGGCGGCGAGCTTCTTGGCGAACTCCTCCGGGGACTTCTGAGGATCGTCGTCACCCTTGCGCAGCTGGCAGCGGACGGCATCGTTGGACATGAACCCGTGCACGTCCGGGGGGAGGTGTTCGTGTCCTTCCAGGGGCAGGCGGGTCGCGAACTTGATGCCTTCCTTGCCCACCTTGGAGTTCTTGAGGAGCGCCGGGATCTCGATGTTCCCGATTACCGAGTTCTCGGTGATGTCGGCGGCGAAACTGACGGCGAGGCCCTCGGTCTCCTGGGCAAAGCGCTCGGAGAGGGTGTCCCAGGCCTTGCCGTGAATGCTTCGCAGCTCAACCGGATCGAACTTGAAGGCTTCGGCGAGGGCCTCAACCACATAGCGATTGTCAAGGAAGTACGAATTCAGCTGGTGGCCCACCGGAGTGTCCTCCAGCACCTGGAGGCCACGTGACTCCCCGCAGGCCCGAGCCAGGAAGCGGTTGGGTACAGGCGCACCCACCCCTTCGAGCTTGGATTCATAGGACCAGAACGCCCGGTGGACACCACGGTCTTCATTGGTGACCGAGCCGCTGTTCGCTTGCCCTTTAATAAACTGCAGCAGATCCGGATCCTTCGTTGACGCGCCCGACGCCACGTAGTCCGCGAAGATTCTTTGCGCTACCTCATATCCCTGCTCCTGGTCGGCCGGCGTCGCATTGGCATGCTCCTGATCCAGTTCAAAGGCTCGGGCAATTTCCTGAGGTGTAGGGGGTGCCTCAGGTATCACCGGTGCCTCCGCGAGCCTTCAGGAGCGTTCACGCTCAGTCGGATCCGTGAGCTACCCGGTGTGTCGGTGGTCCAAGTGGCGAACGACACCGACTGTGCCAGCACGATGCACGGATCGTCAGGCTGTTGACCCGTCGGTGTCCAAAACGCCATGCGATACGGGGTACGCGTCTTGAGCCGATGGTCCCGGCCCGGCCAGAACCCCCTCACCGGCGGTTCCGGGAAGTCCGGTGCGTCCCACGGGCCGCTCCACGCGGCCGGCCCCAACACATTCTCGGCTGCCTTGAGGAACCCCGGCCACACCTCGTCAACATGCCCAAGGACAGCGGCGTTCTCGACGGCCTCGGTCGTCTCCGCGTGCCACGCCCAGTGAGTGAGGCTCTCGACGGGGTGCCAGTTGCCATTCGATTCCAGCGTCCACTCGCCCCCGGCACGGCTGTGAATCACGAGGTTGCGCTCGGCCGTCTGCGGCTCCCATCCGTAGCGTTCGCACCACGCGCGGCACTCGGACGAGCCGCCCTGCGGCGGTCCCTCCCATACCGACGCCCAGTCGACCCCACGCAGGCCCTCCAGTTCGGCGGCCAGGTCATGGGCGTTGCGCCCCGAAGTCTCCGTCAGCATTCCTTGCAACTCCTCGCGCTCGACATCCGTGTGGGAACGACGACCCACGGTCAGGACAGGAAGATCCCCAGGACCAACAGTGCCACCACGATCGCGCCCATGATGAAGCGGACCTTCGAGTCCCCCTTCTCCCACAAGTCGTGGACCAGGGCCCAGCCTGTCACGCGGGCCGCGCCCCCATCGTGGAGGCTGCGCCCCCGGCCGGTGTCCGGGTCGACGTGCTGCTCCTCGGCCTCGGCTTGGTCCTCCGCCGGTGGTCCTGTCACGCCCTGCTGGGCCTGGGCCACGACGACCAGACCCTCCAGCAGGTCCGGCATCGTGTGCGGGGTGAGGGGGTACGAGACGGTGCCGTGCGGGGTGCGCAGGCAGAGCTTCGACACCCAGGGGTTCCCCGGCTCGTAGCCGTCGATCCAGGCGTGTTGAGCCTCCGTCACGGGGCCGGGCTCCGCGTCGGCGGGGGCCTGGGGGAGGGCGTACTCGTCGCTCAACTCTCGTCCTTCGCGGGTAGTGGGGACGGCTCGGCGTCCGCCGCCGAGCACGGCCGCTCATTCTGTCGGAGCGCGGAACGGACCGGTCCGTGGCGGGGGTCCGGGAGTCCCGCCCGAGGACTCCTCACCTTTCCCCGACTTTCCCCACTCTTTCCCGACCGGGGAAAAGGGGGGCAGCGTTGTCGTGTTCATTTGCCACACTGCCGTTCCGCACCCTGGCCTCACCAGGGGCCCGCCGGCCGGTTGCCGGTGGAGGGGGATCACACGCGTGGGAGAGACGGACTCGATGACGGACCACAACAGCTCTGCTGGCGGGGTCGACGGAGGCCAGACTTCCGGGCAGCAGGCGCAGTTCGGCCCGGCAGGTCACGCCGACGCGCAGCAGGCGCCGTCAGAACGGCCCCAGCAGCCGGCGCCCGGCCCGTACGGCGAGCCCGGCGCGGCGGCCGTACCCTCGCAACCGTTCTCGGACGCCGCGCGCGCCCAGGTGGCCGCCGCGTGGGTGCGCACCGCGCGGCCCGCCAACGTGCCTCCGGGAGAGGCGTCGGTACCGATCCTGCCGCCGCGCGCGCAGCAGTCGGCCGGCGACGCGAAGAAGGACAAGCGGGAGAAGGCGAAGGCCGCCCAGGAAGCGAAGCGGGCCGAGCGCAAGGCTGCGTACGAGAACAAGAAGGCCGAGCGCGAGGCGCGCAAGCAGGGGCGGGGAGGCAAGGGTTCCGCGCCGGTGTCGGGTGTTGCCGCCCCGGTGGCGGCCGCGCCGACGCCCGGTGCGGCCGTCTCCGGCGCCAAGGCCAACGTCCCGCTGACGGCCGCCTCGGCCGTACAGCCCGCCGCTGCCGCTCCCTCCGGCCGCGCCGACGTGGCGTTCGACGTGCCGCGTCCCGGCGGGCGTCTGCCCGCACAGGGTCGGCGTACGCACGTGGCGGTCCGCGTGACGCTCCTGGTCACCACCTGCGCCTTCGCGCTGGGTTCTTGCGGTGTCGCGGGTCTGGTCATCGGCAAGTCGTCCGTCGCGGTGCAGAGCGGTTCCCTGGACGAGAAGGACCTTCAGAAGTACCGGCTGACGGATTTCCCGGCCCAGGCCGCGGCGACCTTCGCCGAGGAGTACGTGACGCTCTGCATGACGTACTCCCCGCAGACTTACGACAAGCGCCGCGAGGCCATGACCCGCTACACCTCGGCCGGCGTGGACCGCGACTGCGGCGTCACCGGCCAGGGCAGTCAAGAGGTCCGCGGAGCGCAGTGGGACGGGACCCTGGAGGAACTCCCCGAGTACGGACCGAACGGCCGCTACTTGGGAATCCAGGTCCAGTTGTCGACCGGCCGCACCACCACTGTCTCCGTACCGGTGTACGTGAAGGACCTGGCCGCCGGGTCCGGACTGCGCATCGCGGGCGACGTCGGTGAGATGCCGCTGCCGGTGCGCGGAATCGTGCCCCCGGTCAAGAAGGACGACGAGGTCGTCGACCAGGCGCTTTCGGATCAGCTCAGGGCGCAGGTCCTGCCCGGCTACTTCAAGGCGTGGGGCGCTTCCGACACGACCGGTCTCGCCCGTTTCACCAGTACCGACGCGACCCAGTCGGCGACGGCCGGTCTGGCCGGCGCGTTGTCGACACCCGAGGTCCAGGCGGTCGTGGCGCTCGCTCCCGTCGGCAGCAAGCCCGGTACCGCGATCGTGTACGGGCCGGGCCAGACGGTGGTGGCCCGGGTGACGGTCGTCTGGGGCTCCGGTGCCGGCGCCGCCAAGGCGACCCCGGCTCCCACGTCCGCTCCCGCTGTGAAGCGTTCCTACCGGGTGACGTTGGTGAACACCGCCCAGGGCTGGTTCATCAGGGACGTCCGCGGCGGGACCCTCGACCCGACGGGCGGCAACGCGGACGCCGGGGCGACGCCGTCGGCCACCCCGGCTCCCGAGGAGAGCCGGCCGGGCCCCTCGCAGAGCGGCGGCCCGGCCCCCTCGCAGAGCGGTGCGGCGCCCGCGCAGAGCACCCCGGCTCCCGGCGGCGCCTCCGGCGCGGCCAAGACTCCCTGACTCGTACGACCTACACATCCCCTCATACACCACAACGAAAGGACCATGCCATGATCCTGGCGGTTTCCCTCCAAGACATGTTCGGCACAGTCCAGTCCATCCTCAGGGGCCTGGGCACCACCGTGGCGATCTGCGCCCTGCTCATCCTGGGCATCCGGATGCTGCTCTCGATGAAGCGCGGCGACGGCATGCGCGAGGCCTTCCAGGGCTTCGGCATGATCGCGCTCGCCGCTCTGATCATCGGCGGTGCGACCGGCCTCGCCGGCGTGCTCATCTCGCTGGGCGAGCAGATCGGCACCGGCAGCAAGAACTGATCCGGGGAGCGGCCGGGACATCCGTCCAGGCCGCACCCGCACCTCGCGGCCCGCGACCACGTCACAGAGGGGGACTGGCTGATGGCACAGGACACACCGAACGCACCCGAGCCGATGGTCGCCTACGACCACACGGATCTGCTCAACCGGCCCAAGCGCATCTGGAACTGGGGCAACATCCCGCTGCCCGGCCTGCTGCTGCCGGCGCTGGGCGCGGCCTTCGGGTTCGGTGTCCTGTGGCTGGTGGCGCTGCTCTCGATCTCCGCGTTCCTGCCGTTCCTCGGAATCTCGATCGTGACGTCGCCCCTCTACATCGGGCCTCCGGTCGGCGTCTACTTCGTGTGGGGCCGGCCGCTTCCCTCCGCCCTCACCCTCAGCCAGCAGCTGGTGGTCTGGGCGGACTACTGGTTCCAGCCGAAGCGTTTGCAGGGGCTGTCCGCGGACCGCGAGCCGAAGGAACTGCACTGGCAGGTCATCCTCTGGCAGCCCGGTTCGCAGCGCTGGCAGCGGCAGTACGCGGAGGCCCTCGCGACGGCCGCCCGGCACGGCTCCTCGTACGCCGCACATCACATGGCCGACCGCCTGGAGGTCGGCCACCCGCAGTCCGCGCACGCACACTCCGAGACCGCAGGATGACTCCTTCATGATCATGATGATCCTTCTGGGCGGGGCGGTCGCCTTCTTCGTGATCGCCATGATCATCGCCTCCGCCGGCTCCAAGAAGGCCAAGGCCGGGCAGGGCTCCGGCGGCACACGACAGCAGGGCGGCTCCGCCGCCCGCAAAAACGCCTCGGGCCGCAATCCATCGAGCCAGTCCACGCGCCGCGAGGACATGCGGCTGCCCTACCGCTACGCCGACGACATGATCTTCGTACACGGTGAATCGGTGTGGACCGGGCTCGTGCTGCCCACCGCCATCGACGAGTACCTCAACGCCACCGAGCTCCAGGCGATGGCCGAGGGCCCCGCCCGAGGGCTGCTCAACCTGGCCCGCGGTGACCGCAACGTCGAGTGCCACTACCGCAAGGTGTACCGGCCGATCACCGCCGTCGAATGGGCCGATCAGCTCAACACCGTGGCGTGGGACCCCACCGAGAACTACAAGGCGTACAACCTCCGCAAGGCGGACTACCAGGAGCGCATCGGCGCCACCCGCGAGCGCAACATCCTGCTGGTCAAATTGGGCTCGCTGAAGCGCGGTTCGAACGGCACGGGGGTGTTGCCCGGCGGGGACGACCCGGTCGAGGACCCGAGCCTGACCGCGGCCATGCGCGGCGCCGCCGACAGGGCGACCGCGACCGCCACCGGCGTGCACGACGAGTACCTGTCCCCCGCCCTGCTGGCCCAGTGGTCCCAGGTCGCGCGGGAGGTCCACGAGAGCCTGGAGGGTCTGAACGGCGTACCGCTGAGCCGGGAGGAACTGGTCTGGCTGATCCGCAAGCCGCTCCACGGCGACCTCGCCGTACCGCCGGAGCCGGTGCTCGGCTCCCGTTCCTGGGGGCCGGACCAGTTCGACCTCGTCGTCGACTTCTCCGGGGAGAACCACAAGACGCACATCGTGCTGAACCAGTACGACGAGGTCACCGGCGAGCAGCACACCAGCTACACGACGACCCTGGTGGCCGCCAGCTGGCCGACGGAGACCCGTTTCCGGCAGTCCACCGCCTGGGCGCGCTACACGTCGCAGCACGTCGACTTCCCGGTCGAGATCGACATGCGGTTCACCCTGATCCCGTACCTGAAGTTCAAGGACCGGGCGAAGAAGATCAGCGGCAACCTCGTCGACGAGATGAACGACATGGCGAACTCCGGCAGGTCGCCCGGCACCCAGCTCGCCAACCAGGTCACGCGCGCCCAGCACCTCCTCGACGACATCGACGAGCACAAGATGCCGGGCATGGAGGCGCAGATCCGCTTCACCATCTCGGCGTCCGACCTGTCCGAGCTGGAGCGGCGGCGCCGCATCCTGGAGATGCAGTTCAAGCAGGACCTGAAGGTCACGCTGCTGCGGCCGACGCGCCAGCAGTGGCGGCTCCTGCAGTCGCAGCTGCCGGGCGACGCGCCCAAGCTGCCCGTGGCGCCGTACCTGCGCCTGCAGGAGGTCGAGCAGCTCGGTGCCGGGCTGCCCACGGCCGGGACGGAGCTCGGTGACAACCCCGAGCACCGGTCGGGCAAGCAACTCGGTTGGGTGGGCAACCTCGTCGGTTGGGCGGGGAAGATGCCGGTCCACTATTCCCTGCACGTCGGGCCGGCCCGTAACGACGGCGGTGGCCTGGCCATCGTCGGCGCGTCCGGCGGCGGCAAGTCCTCGCTCGCGCTGCAGAAGTTCTACGAGGAGTCGGAGTCGGGCGTGCGCTGCCTGGTCATCGACCCGAAGACCGACTTCGCCCAGCTCTGCTACTACCTGGCGTTCGGTTCCCAGGTGAACGACCCGGACTTCGCACAGGACGCGGACGCGGGCCTCCTCGGCTCGGAACACAGCCGTTTCCACCCGGTGAACCCGGAGTTCTGGGCGGAGACCGAGGTCGTCGACCTCCTCAAGGGCCAGGCCGGTGTGCTGGACCCGTGGGTGGTGGCGCGCGACGTCCCGTCGGGCCGTCTGCTCGCCGAGTCGATGCTCCGCGGGTTCCTCGGCGACGAGGACTACCAGCGTGTCCGACTGCCCGTGATCGAGGGCATGGCCACGGTCGTCGGTTGGTACAACTCGGCGATCCGGCAGGCCACCGAGCAGGGTCTGACCGCGCGGGAGGCCGAGGAGAAGGTGCCGAGGCCGACGCTGTGGCAGGTCGTCGACGAGGTCGTCAAGGCGTACGACGAGGCGGTGTCCACCGGGGACCGCGAGGCCGTCAAGGAGCTCAAGCTCGCCCAGATGCTCCTCACCGAGCTGCGCACCCTGCCGTACGCGCGGCTCGCCTTCGCCGAGCGCCCGCAGACCCTGTCCGCGATGCGCAAGCGCCGCACCGTCATCACCCTGCGCGGCTTCCAGTCGCCGTCGTCCTCGGACCCGCGGAACTGGAACCCGGCGGAGCGTCTCGCGGCGACCGCGCTGATGGCGGTCGTCGAGCTGGGCAGTCAGATGCTCGACGTCGGCTACGAGAAGAACCCGGTGACGGGCGAGATCGGGCTGCGTCCGAAGGCGCTCTTCGTCGACGAGGCGTACGTGGTCACCGCGACCGAGAGCGGCCGCGACCTGATGCGGCGCGCCCTCAAGCAGGGACGTTCGTACCTGGCCGTCACCGTGCTGATCACCCAGCAGGCCATCGACCTCGTACAGATCGAGGACTCCGAGGCCCGCAGCGGTGGTGCCAACCAGATCCACACGGTCTTCGCGTTCAAGCAGAAGTCGGCGCAGGAGGCCGCGCTGGTGGCCCCTCTGCTCGGCCGGCCCGAGAACGACGCGAAGGTGATCGGGGCCCTGCAGGAGCTCCGTACGGGTGTCTGCCTTCAGCGCGACGTCGACAAGCGGGTGGGCACGGTCGCGGTGGACCTGGTCTTCAAGGAGATCCTCGCGGCCACGGACACCAACGGCACGACGCGCCCGGCCCGTCAGGGCATCGACCCGCCGCCCAGCGTGTGGGACTGGACCTTCATGCAGGAGGCCGGCCAGGCGGCGGACGCCCCGACGGAGTCAACAGCCGTATAACCGCGCGACATCCCAGCTTTTTCGAACGCCTTGCCGTAGGAGACACCATGCGCCGCCTGTCCAAGACCCTCACCGCCGCCGCCGTTCTGTTGACGCTCGCCTCCCTGACCGCCTGCGGCGGTGACGGGGATACCGGTGGGCTGGACGGGATCGGCGGAATCGGCGGGACCGACGGCAAGGCGAGCCCGCCGAAGGCGAAGGACGTCGCCTCGATGGTGCGCTTCGTCAACGAGCACGCGGTGTGCAAGGACCTGGAGACGGAGGCGTCGGCGGGCGGAGCTGCCCGCAAATCCTTCGCGAAGCTGCCCGAGGGAACCGCGGGCGGGGTCAAGGAGCGGGCGTTCTGCGAGGCAGATCGTGGTGAGCCGATCGTCCTGCTGGTCGTCTCCGACATGAAGAAGTTCACGCAGGGCCTCAAGGCGAAGAAGGCGGCCGGGGAGGACGGGGTTGCCCTGGTCGGGGCGAACTTCGCCGTAGTTCCCGACGACGGTGACACCGCGCGCGCACTGACGACCGCAGGCATGCTCCTCGCGTCGTGCGATGCCGAGTTCAACAGCAAGATCCCGAGCGGGTTCACCAAGAGCAAGGGTGCCGTCGAGGGCTGCGTCCTGACGGACTTCTTCCCCGTGTGATCCGCTCCGTCTCCCCATTCGTCCGTTGCGGTATTCCGGAAGGAACCTGATGTCCGTGCGCCGTGGCGCCACGTCCCCTGGAGACCCCCCCGCCCGCCCCTCCCCCCGTGAACGGGTGAAGGCGGTCGGGCGTGCGGTGCGGGTCTGTGCGTTCGTGCTGTTCGCGCTCGTTTCGCTGACGATGGCAGTGCCCAAGTCGGCCAACGCACTCGACTTCGCTTGTGGCTTCACCGGCGATGACGACTATCAGATGGACAACCCGGGCTTCATCGAGTCGGTCTGGCCCGCTGTCAAGCAGTGGGAGAAGTCGGACCGCGGGAAGGTCAACGACACGACGGGCTTCGTGGACCACCCCACCAAACTGGGGGGTAAGCCCGAGGATTACACGATGTACGAACTCACCGGCATGCGCGGCTTGAACTGGTCCATCACCATGCGCGGTCGGGGAGACGCCTCCCAGCCCGTTAAAGACAAATGGGGAATCAGCAACGGGACCGGCGCCGACCAGTGCTCCATCATTGACTTCGTCAACAACGGCATAGCGGATTTGGTGATCGACGGCACCAAAATGCTGACGCGGGTGGCCATCTCCATCAAGGAGTACGCCTCCAACCCCAGCCCGTTCTCAGGCCTGTACACGGGGCGCGACACCGCCGTGGACAAACTCAGGGACGAGCTCTTCAGGCCTGCGGTCCCTCTCATGATCACATTGACGGGCATATGGGTGTTCGGCAAGTGGCGAAAGAATGAGATGCGAGAGGCCTGGGCGGGCGTCGGCTGGGCCGCACTCTCCACCGTTGCCGTTATCGTCATGCTGACCGGCAAGAACTACAACAACTTCATCGACACGGCGGATTCTGGCATCGCACAGGCGAACAGCGAGTTCAACCGCGTGGTCCTCACACAGGTCGCCGGCGAGATGACACCACCCTGCGACCTGCCAGCAAGCGCCGAAAACTTTGGCGTTCGGGTCAACAGCTGCGCCATTTACGACACACTGGTGTTCCGGCCGTGGGCCTTGGGACAGTTCGGCAGCGTCGGTACCAATTGCATCTTCCGAAATGACGGGGGCAGCATTCTGGAGGACGGCAGATGCAATCCGACGAGCAACGATGACAAATGCGACTGGGGCGTAAAGGGGAGCGCACGCTGCGAGGATCTCCGAATACGCCAGCTGGTTTCCCAGGCCCGGACCAACATGGAACTCGGTAAGGACCTCGACAAGAAGAACGACAACTGGGTTCCCATCCGTTACGACATGGCGGGCGGCTTCAACACCGACGGGAAAAAGCCGGACCAGGCAGTCTACCCCGTCGCTTTCGACGAGTGGGCCGGGAGGAACGCCGGTGACCGAATCGGGATCGCCTTCTACTCGTTGATCGCCGCGCTGATCGTCGCCGTCATGGTGATCGCTCTCAGCGCCCTGACGTTGTTGTGGCACGCCGTAACCCTGATCATGATCATCATGCTGCCGCTGATCGCGACGCTGGGCATCCATCCGTCCCAGCAGAAGTTGCTCAAGGGCTGGTTGGAGACGTTCATCCACAGCTTCGTACTGCGCGCCGGTTTTGGTGTCATCCTCACGGTGCTGCTCGTGCTGTACCAGATGATCCTGCCTTCCAAGGTCTCGCTCGGCATGCAGCTGTTGATGCTCCTACTGGTCACGATCGCCGTCGTGATGATGCTGAAGAAGCTCCTGTCAGGGGCCTACAGCCCGAAGATCGCGGGCGCGGAGGACGGTCTCGGCGTGGGCGACATGGCGAACACCGTGAGCAGCAAGTTGGGTGCGCAAAGCCAGCGCCTCGCGGGCAATGCCGCCGCCGGCACGGTCAGGGTCGCGGGCCGAGCTGCCGGTCGGATCGGCGGGAACGTCGGCCGCGGCGCCGACAAGGTTCTCACCGGGGGCAAGCTGCAGGAGGGCGGCTGGATCGCACCGAGCAACACGAAGCGGAAGCGGCGCCAGAGCGAGCGGATGAGCGGCGAGCTCCAGCAGCAGTACAAGGATATGAAGGAGGGGCGCAACGGGGCGGCCACGCCGGCGCAGCAGCCGGCCGGGCAGGAGGGACAGGAGGGACAGGAGGGACAGACCCCACCCCAGGAGGCTCCCGCGGCCACGACGTCCCCACGCCGTAGCGGTCGGGTCAGCGCGGGCGGCGCCGCCGTGCCGCAACAGGGCACACCTCCCGCAGCGACGGCGCAGACGCCCCAAGCCGCGCCGCAGGCGGCGCCCTCGCCCGCGCCGCACCCGGCACCGGCACCGGCACCGGCGCCCGCACCCCAGCCGGCGCCCCGTACGACCGGACGCGTCAGCGGGGACGACGGGGCCCCGCCGCGAAGCCCCGAGCCGCGCACTCCGCAGCCGCCGAACCCGCCCCACCAGCCCCCGCCGCCGCGCAGCGGCGACCGGATGCCCCGCTAGGAAGCCCTGACCATGGCAAGCGTCATCACGGACCGCTCCCCCCAGGAGCTCGGCGTCGAACTGGCCGCGCTGCTGCGCGTGGACTGGCGGGCGGTATGGCCCGGATACCCGGAGGGTGAGGGCGAGCGCGCCGAGTGGTGCGCGGCCTTCGGGTGGCAGCCGCTCTGGGCGGAGGCGGGTCTGTGGGTCCGTACGAGTGAGGGCGGCCGGCTGCACCTGGCCTCCTCACCCGCGCCGCGCCGGCCGGTCACCCGCGCCTCGTACACCGCCTGGAGGGTCAGGGCGGACGGAACGTCCGACAACGCGGAGGTCACGAAGGTGGCCCTTGACCGCTGGGAGGCGTACCTCGCCCACATGGATTCCCTGTTGGGCCCGCCCGGCTGGCAGGGGGCCTGGGACAGCCCCGACTTCCCGGCGCCGCCCGCTCCCGGCCGGTGGGGCGACGTCGAGGAGCGCCGGGAGCAGCAGGCTCCGTACCGGCTCGCCCGGTGGAGCTACGCCAACCCGCTCGCGCCCGTGTTCGTGCTGGATCTGCACTGCGGACCGGGTACCGCGCGGGGTTGGGGGGCGGGAAGTGGGACGATCTCCCTGACCTGCCACGGCCCGGCGGACCCTGAAGCGGCTGCCGGGCCCGGCTGGCTGCTGTGACGTACGAGACGCGAGGAAGAGACAGCTACATGGGCACGACTGCGTTCGAACCGCCGGTGGACCGCACCCCGCAGGAACTCATCACCGAACTGCGCGGTCTGGCCGACGTGGACTGGGAGACCGTGTGGAACGGCCCGCCCCTCCCGGGTCAGGGCCTGGACATGTGGTGCGCGCAGTTCGGCTGGACGCCTACGCAGTTCGAGTACGTCCTGAACGTGGTCACGGACACGGGCGGCGTGCTGACGCTGAACGCCCGGGGCGGAAGCTGGGCACCCGTGCAGAGCCTCTCGCACTGGGTGTGGGGGTGTGCGGCGGGAACCCCGGAAGGCAATCCCCAGGTACTGGCCGAGGCCGCACGGGTCTGGCCGCTCTACGTCACCGCCGTGTGCTCGGCACTCGGCGAACCGGCCTGGGAAGGCGCATGGGACTCGACCGCCTTCCCCACGGAACTCGGCCCCTACGCGGTCCCTAAGTTGGAGACCCGGCTCCAGCAGAAGCGCCCGTACCGCATCGCCTATTGGGAGCCGGCAGCCCCGGGAGGAGCGCTCACCAGCCTGTACGTCGCGCCCGCCATGGGTACAGCCGATGGATCACGCACTGGAGTGGTGAACATGAGTCTGCGGGTCTACCCGCGCCCGATGACATTTGAGCGCGCATGACCTCGGAACCGATACCGAAGGCGATAGAGCTGGGAGCCCTGCGCCGGGCGCACGCCCGTGCCATGGCGGTTGAGGAGGCGCGGGCCGACCCGGAATCCGTCACCCAGCGCATCACTGATGCCGCGGTGAAGGCAGGGCTGGAAGACCAGGCCGCCGATGGCGCCGTGCCCGCTCGGTCGAAGGAGAGGATCTACATCGACCGGCTGGTCAAGGACCAGTCGAAGCTGAAAGCGCCACCGGGTACCCACCCGATCAGCGCCTTCTGGTCGTTTGGAATCCAACACCCTGAGGCACCGCTGAACAACGATGGGGTTCCGTTTCTCGATCAGCGGTTCATCGCGGAGGAGTGGGCCCACCAGCAGAACCTGCGCGAGCCTGGTTCCGCACAGACCCTGGAGACGAGCCAAGGGGGGCGTGAACTCGACGACATGTTCCTTTGGGAGGACGAGGTCATCGAAGCCCTCGGTGGTGCGAAGGCAGGGTTCGGCCCAAACTACGCGCAGGAGAGCTGGCACGAGATTTCCGGCACCTACGCCGAGGTCGCCGCAGGGGAGGTCTTCGTGTTCGCGGACACCGCGAACACCAGGTCGATCCTGCACAAGAAGGAACTGCGCGCCCTCTGCGACAACGACAAGGTTGGACTGGACAACATCCACTTCGTCTTCGAGCCGCCTGCGACGTGGCCGGAGGTGACCCGGACGGAGGCCGGTACGAACGCGGTCCGAGCCGTTGCCCAGTTCGACAATCCGGCCCTGCCCCAGTACATCGACCCACACGCATACCCGGCCGATGAGCCGGAGATCCGCAAGGCGAAGATCGACGGCTTTTTGGCCCTCGCGACACCGGTCCAGGAGGCTGCGTCCGTCGCGGCGCCCGGGGTCGACGGTCCAGCGATCACGGGGCCAGGAGTCAAACTGCCCGAGGCCGAAGTGCCCGCCGCGGAGACGCCGGCAGTCGCAGCGCCGACAGTCCATGCCCCGGCGGTCGAAGCTCCGAGCGCGGTCGAAGCGCCCGTCGTCCCCGCCGCGCCCGCGAGCGTCCGCAAGCCGCTCTGGCAGGTCGGCTTCGACCACACGCCCACCGCCGCCAAGCCCTCGACCCCAGGGACGACCACCGGCCCGGCCGCCGGGGCCGGGGCCGCCGTCGCGCCTGTCCTCGTCCCCCGCCCCACCGGAACCGGAATGGACGGTCCGTCATGACCCGACCCTCGCGCACCGACTTCGCCACCACGGCCGCGAACGTCCTCGGCGCCGTCCGTCGCCTCATCCGCCAGGAGCGGGACGACGCCTGGGCCGTACGGCTGCTGCGTCGGATCGTCTTCGGACTGGCCGCCGCCTATACGATCTTCATCCTCGCCTCGACCAGCATGGCGTCGTTCATCGTGGTCAGCGCGCTCCTGGTCCTCGCCGGACTGCTGTGGTTGATGCGCCGGCGAGGGCAGTTGCTGCTCGCGCTCGCCTCGACGGTCGTCACCGCCGCGGTGGCCGGGTTCTTCGCGGCGACGGTCGAGATCGCCACCCGATCGAGCAGCGGAATGCTCGGTGGGCAGGCGGTGTTCGGGTACTGGGCACTCGCCGCCATGGCCCTGCTCGGGGCCTGGATGGTGAAGGAGCACCCGGGTCGTCGGGGCGTCACCGTGGTGATGGCCGACGCGGTCCTCCTCGTGACTTCCGGTGTGGGAACCGTCCTTCCGGAGGTCGCCGTGCCACTCGGGTTCACCGGGGTGGTCCTGGTCCTGGCGTTCCGTGGGGGCGGCGCCACAGCGCTGCGGCGCCGCGGCGCGGGGTTGAGGAGACGTTTCTCGCGACGCGCTGTGTCGGCCGCCGGCACACGGCGTTAGTTGACTGATGAACCGTCACGTCCGGCGGGCAACCGGCACGCAGATGCGACTGAGACGACTTTGCCGTCGCCAACACGCCTGTTCTAGAGTCCCCGTGTGCTTGATCGCTTCGGGGGATATTTTCATGGTCATGACCATACGCGGAATGCCGTCGGCATCCGTTCAGGCAGCCACTGCCTCCACACCTCTACCCTGCCAGCGGCGACCGGACATATTCGGCCAGCCCCTGCTGACGGACCCGACTGCGGACAAGACGGGAGTTCCGCTCCAGACGCGCAGGCGCCAGGCCCTCACACGGGCCGCGCGGCAGCTCTGCTCGTCCTGCCCCCTCTGGGCGCAATGCCTGTGGGATTCCGTCGCCCAGTCCGATCCCGGCGGCTACGCCGCGGCCACCACCCGACAGGACCGGCGGTGGATTCGCCGCCGGATCGGACTCGGTGACGCACAGGGGCGACTGACGGGCACTCAGGAGTACGAGGACCCTTCGTCGGACGTCCATGTCGTGCTCGACGCGTTCGACGCGCTCCAGGAACACAGGTCCGGCCGGACGAGCCGGACGATTGCTCCGGCGTCGGCCTGCACCGGAGCGTGGGCGGCGCAAGGCCCCGGGACGCAAGGGGAACACCGAGTCTTGGCGGGCATCCCACCACAGGCCGGTCAACAGGAAGCCCACACACGCGAGGTATCGATGGCGGCACCGACGAGCCAACGGATCACCTTCTCGCTCGACGATCCGGCCCGCGCCATCCAGGAGGCCGTGCTCGGCCCCCTGGTCCACGCGACGCTGCCCACCCTCGACACCACCCGGCAGATCGCAGCGATGCTGCTCCGGGCACCCACCGGTGGACTCACACCGCAGCTCCTCGACGGCCTGCGCCTGGCGCACCGGTCTCTTGAGGCCTGGCGGGCGGCTGCGGGCGACGCCTTCTCGGACCGGCCGCCGGTCCCGGGTCTCACCGGATCGGTCGGTGTCGAGCTCGCGACCAGCGATCCGCTGGCCGCGCTGCGGCAGGACATATTCGAGCCACTGCTGCACCGGCTTGCCGAATCGATTCGCCGCATCAAGGTGCTCACCGCGATGCTGAGCGACGCCCCGGACGGCGGCGACTCGGACCGTTCGCTCCCGAACGGGCGTGAGGTGACTGCCATGTATGTTGCGCTGTGCGAACTCGATGTCCGCATAGAGGAATACACTGCCGTCGCACCGCCACGGGCGCAGCCTCAGACCGGACCCGCTGACGCCGTTCGACGCGCCTCGCCCCTGCGGTCCGTGCCCGACACCGCTCCGGCCGGAGCGGTTCCGCCCGCCTCGTGGAGCGCACCGAGTCTGCGGCAGGCCGTGGAGCAGGCGGTCGCCTCCTTCCCGGGGCCGTTTTCCGGTCGGGACGTCCTCTCGGCGCTGCCCCCGGGGACTTACCAGGATCCGGCGAAGTCGGTCAGCAACGCCCTGTCCGCGATGGCCAAGTCCGGTCGTCTGCTCCGCATATCCCGCGGCACCTACGCCGTCGCATCCCCGTCCACCGGCGCCATCGCCGCAAGCTCCTGAGGGCCTTGCCATGCACCCGACCCACCCGGTCACCGAAGTCCGCGTCTTCTCGCAGAACGCGGGCCTGATCGACGGTGTTCCCGTGACGGCTCCGCCGTTCGTGGACATCGAGGACGTCGTCATCTCCATCCTCCAGCAGCGCGCCCAGGACATGGGCGGTCCGACGACGGCGACCATCGCCGACGACCGCTACGGCGGTGCGATCCGGCTGCTGATCAACCCGGACGGGAGCACCGAGTCGTTGGACTGAGCACCGCGCTCACCGATTCCACGACCCCCCGCCCATCGGGTCGTCTCCGCTCCGGCGGGCGCCGGAGCGGAGACGACTCCGCCGGGATCGTCAGGCGGCCTTCTTGATCAGGTCGACCTGGACCTTTGCCGCGTTCGACAGGTCCTCCTTCCTGGCCGCGCTCACGTAGGCGACCACGTTGCCGACACGCAGGATCACGTCGGCCCTGCCACCGCTGATGTTGAACACCTCTGTCTCGTCCGCGCCGATCTCCAACGGCAAATCCCCAACGGAGTCCTTGCGCGCGAAGGTCCTGTTCACCAGGGCGGTCGACGCCGCCTCCGCGGCCTCCTGGGCCCCGAACGAGTAGAGGGTGAACTCGATCTGCCTGTCAGTCGCATCCTTGGCCACGACCAGCTTGCGGCCCACGCCCACCAGCCCGTCGCACGGGGTACTGGTGCCCTCCTCGCACGGTTGGCGTGCCTGATCGCCCTCCAGCACCACCGCGTCCTCACCGCCGAAGCTGACGAGGCCGTTGCTGACGCTCTTGTTGGTCGGCATCGCCGACCGGAGCTTATGGGCTCCGGTCGACTCGTCCTTCTTGCCCACGCCGTCGAGTCCGACCTTGGCCGCGTCCTCCGTGTCACCACCACAGGCGGTCAGCAGCGTCATCAACGCCACCGCACACACGGTGCCCCGCACAAGGCTCTTCACTTTGAACTCCATTCACATCCGACTGGCTTGGAGACCCCACCCAATCACCCGGGCCCGTCCCATCCGTCCTCGGGGTGGGAACGGGGCGGCGGGTGCGGAGCGATGGCTTCCGCACCTCGGGGCAGCTGGACCTCGCGGGGTTGCGGCCGGTGTCTGGGCCGGACGCGAGAGGGGCGGCGTGCTCCGACGGGGTGTCGGGGTACGCCGCCCCTGGGGCGGAGGCCGCGGGGAGGTGGCCCGCGCTGTCACTGCGGTTACTTCGGGTCGCGCTTGAAGGAGGCGGTGGACCAGCGGTAGCCGAGGGCGGCCAGGGCGAGGGACCAGGCCAGGGCGAGCCAGCCGTTGTGGCCGATCTCGGTGCCGAGCAGGAGGCCGCGCAGGGTTTCGATGGCGGGGGTGAAGGGCTGGTACTGGGCGATCGGTTGGAACCAGCCCGGCATCGCGTCGATCGGGGTGAACGCGCTGGAGATGAGCGGCAGCAGGATCAGCGGCATCGCGCTGTTGCTCGCGGCCTCGGCGTTCGGGCTGACCATGCCCATGCCGACGGCGATCCAGGTGAGGGCCAGGGCGAAGAGGACGATCAGTCCGAAGGCGGCGAGCCACTCCAGAACCGTGGCGTCGGTGGAGCGGAAGCCGATGGCGACGGCGACGATGCCGACGAGGACCACGCTGGCGACCGACTGCATGACGCTGCCGATGACGTGCCCGATGAGGACCGAGCCCCGGTGGATGTTCATCGTCCGGAAGCGGGCGATGATGCCCTCGGACATGTCGGTGGAGACGGACACGGCGGCCCCGATGACGGTGGAGCCGATGGTCATGAGCAGGATGCCGGGGACGACGTACGCGATGTAGGCGGAGCGGTCGGCGCCGCCGCCGAGGCCGGCGCTCATCACGCCGCCGAAGATGTAGACGAAGAGCAGGAGCAGCATCACCGGGGTGAGCAGCAGGTTCAGGGTGAGGGAGGGGTAGCGGCGCGCGTGCAGGAGGTTGCGGCGCAGCATGGTGGAGGAGTCGCGCACGGCGAGGGAGAGGGTGCTCATCGGACGTTCTCCTTGGACTGGGCGGGCTGGGCGGGCTGGACGGGCTGGGCCGGCTGCGTGTGCGGGGCGGGGACGGTGGTGTTGCCGGTGAGGGCGAAGAAGACGTCGTCGAGGTCCGGGGTGTGGACGGTGAGTTCGTCGGCCTCGATGCCGGCCGAGTCGAGCCGGTCGAGGATGGCGCGCAGGTCGCGCTGGCTGCCGTCGCTGGGGAGCTGGAGCGCGAGGGACTCGTCGTCGCGGGTGGCGGCGTGGAGGGTCGCGGCGGCGGACCGGTAGCCGGCCGGGTCGGTGAAGCGGAGGCGGACGTGGCCGCCGGGCACGAGGCGCTTGAGTTCGGCGGCGGTGCCCTCGGCGGCGATCCGACCGTTGCTCAGGACCGCGATCCGGTCGGCGAGTTGGTCGGCTTCCTCCAGGTACTGGGTGGTGAGGAAGACGGTGACGCCGCCGGTGACCAGTTCCCGGATGATCTGCCACATGGTGTGGCGGGAGCGCGGGTCGAGGCCGGTGGTCGGCTCGTCGAGGAAGATGATCCGCGGGCTGCCGACCAGGGTCATGGCGATGTCGAGTCGGCGCTTCATGCCGCCGGAGTAGGTGGAGGCGGGCTTCTTCGCGGCTTCGGTGAGGTCGAAGCGTTCCAGCAGTTCGGTGACGGTGCGGCGGCCCTCGCCCCTGGGGAGGTGGTGGAGGTCCGCCATGAGGAGCATGTTCTCCTCGCCGGTGATCAGGCCGTCCACGGCGGAGAACTGGCCGGTGACGCCGATCGCGTCGCGCACGGCCCCGGGGTCGACGGCCAGGTCATGGCCCGCGACGTGCAGGGCGCCGGCGTCGGCGCCGATGAGGGTGGAGAGGATCTTGACGGCGGTGGTCTTGCCGGCGCCGTTCGGGCCGAGCAGGGCGAAGACCGTACCGGCCGGAACCGTCAGGTCGATGCCGTCGAGGACCGTCCTGTCGCCGTAGGACTTGCGCAACCCGTGCGCCACGATGGCCAGGTTCGTCATGAGGGGTGTCGCTCCTTGTGAGGGCTTGCGGATTACAGGGGTTGCGGGTGGGAAAGGGGGGCGGGAGATCGCGGGCGGTCAGAGGCTGCGGGCCGTGATGTCGCCGTACGAGGTCGTCGCGTGGATGTGCAGGTCGGCGGCGCCGGTGGTGTTCCTGAGCCCGTTGTGGATCCGGCCGTACGAGGTGTCGGCGTCGAGGCAGGCGCTGACCCCGGCGGCGGCCTCGATCGACAGGTCGCCGGCCTCGGTGCGCAGCGTGACCGTGCCGCTCGTGGCTTCGCCGACCTTGACGTCGCCCTTCCGTGTGCTGATCTCGGCGGGGCCGCCCAGCCGGCCGACGGTGATGTCCCCGGCGGCGAGGACGAGGCGGGCGCTCGCGGTCTCGTCGAGCTCGATGGAGCCCTGCGCGCCCTCGAAGCCGACGTCGCCGAGCCGCCCGACGCCGCGGAACTCGGCGGCCGCCGCCTTGGCTTCGACGCGGGAGCCGGCCGGCAGGTGGACGATCACCTCGACCGCGCCCGTGTTCCCGAGGAGCTTGCCCTTCGGCGCCGGGGCCGCGATCCGCAGGACGCCGTCGCCGTACTCGACGGTGGCGTGCTGCGCGGCCTCCAGGTCGCGGCTCTTCGAGCCGTCCGCGGGCAGGACCTCGACCGTGGTGTCGGCGCGCTCGGCGGCGACGAACCGGATGCGTCCGGCGGGGATGTCGAGGACGGCGGAGACGGCGGCGGGGGTGGCGAACTTCTGCATGTTGACTTCCTTCGACTCGTTGTTTCCGATGAAGGAAAAGCTACGTTGCCTTCATCAATACGGCAACAACTTCGTTGCTCAAGTCAGCAATAATTACAGGTCAGATGCCAGTAATCGTTGCAATGATTCGAAGGAGCAATGCAACACGACTGCGGCGTGCGTTGCATTGAACAGACGTGAACGCTCGGATCGGGTGCTGGAGCCGGGGCGTCGGCGGGCCAAGGACCGGTGAGCCGGGAGCCATGGGTCGGTGTGGGCGGCCCGGACTGACGGGGAAAGCGGGGCGAGCAGCTCGGTCGCCGTCGCGCCGTCGGCCCCGTCCAGCATCCAGGGCAGCAGGACGGCCGCGTGCGCGTCGATCAACCGGGCGTACGACCGGCTGAAGTTCGTCCACTGGTCGGGGGCGAGCACCCACGGCGTCGCGACGGCCGACCGGCCGGCCGCCCGGATGACGCCGAAGCAGGAGGGGCGCTACGGCGTCCTGGTCAGGGCGAACAACCGGTTGATGGCCTCGGGCACCGCGTCGGGTCCGACCGCCGGCGCCGCCGCTCTGGTCATCGCGAAGGCCGTGACGGCCCGCAGGCCCCGTACCCGCTACACCGCGGGCCGCGACGCCGCGCCGGTCACCCGTCTCGTCCGGGTGCTGTCCAACCGCACGCCCGACCGTGTGTTCGCCGCCAACCTGCGCCACCTCCACCTTCGGGGCCGTCGCCTGACGGGCACGTCGCCTGACGGGGACGGACGCGGGAAGCGGGCCCGTCCCGCCGGGGCCCGCCGCACGGAGTCGGGGTCGGGGTCGGGGCGGCGGTAGCGGGGCGCTACGGGGTGTGCCAGGTGGCGGGGCCGCCGCCGCGCCAGTCGATGAGGCCTTCGCCGTAGGGGGCGACCTCCTCCGGGTCGCGCCCGGCCCGACGCAGGAGTTCCAGGACGTCGGCGGGGCCGAAGGCGCGGCCGGGGATCTCACCGTCGACGCGGACGCGGCGCCCGCCCTGTTCGTCGGGCGGGTAAACGATCACGGGGAGCGGGTCATCCATGGTTCAAGGGTGCCGCCGGCCGGTCACTCCAGCACCCCGAGGGCGGTGTCCGGCCGGCACTGGGGGCAGGCGGAGACACCCTCGGCGAGCGCTCGCCGGACGGCGTCCCGGTCGGCGGGCCGGCAGCGCGTACGGGTGTCCCAGCAGGTGCCGACGTGTACGCGGACCGCCGGCCGGCCGGTCCCGATCCCGTGCTCGACCAGCCATTCCGCGGGCGCCGGCGGCGGCGCGGGCGGCCCCTGCGCGGCCTCGTACGCCGTACGCCGCTCCTCGGCGGCGATCCAGTCGCGCGTGCGTTGCAGGTCTCTGACCTGGACCTTCTCCAGGAAGCGGAGGAGATCGAGACGCGATGACTTATTTTCGGACACAAGTTCGATTATAGGCCAGGGTGAGGCCGCCCGATGGGTACCGGGAGCGCCCCCGCGGCACGCCGTGCCCGGCCCGCCGGGGTGCTCGCCCGGACGGGTTCGAGAAGAATTCGGCGGCGATGTCGAGAACCCGTGGGCGGCTCCGTCCCCGTGGTGAGAGCGACCGGCGACCACAAGGGGTCGCACCAGTGAGGAGAACGAAGATGGCCAAGTACCTGCTGCTCAAGCACTACCGCGGCGCCCCGGCTCCGGCCAACGACGTGCCGATGGACCGCTGGACGCCCGAGGAAATCTCGGCGCACGTGCAGTACATGCACGACTTCGCGGGCCGACTGGAACGGACCGGCGAGTTCGTCGACGGTCAGGCGCTCGCCCCCGAGGGGGCGTGGGTCCGCTCCGACGGCGAGGGGCGCCCGCCGGTCACCGACGGACCGTTCGCCGAGACCAAGGACCTCATCGCCGGCTGGATGATCATCGACGTGGACAGCTACGAGCGGGCCGTCGAGCTGGCCGGGGAACTGTCGGCCGCGCCGGGGGCCGGCGGCAAGCCGATCCACGAGTGGCTGGAGGTGCGCCCCTTCCTGTCCGCGCCGCCCACCATCACGGAGTGACGTCACCGATGGACGAGCTCCTGCTCAGGCGGCTGACGCCGAGCGTGCTCACCGTCCTCGTCCGCCGCGGAGCCGACTTCGCGGCGGCCGAGGACGCGGTGCAGGACGCCCTGGTCGAGGCGCTCCGGGTCTGGCCGGCCGACCCGCCGCGGGACGCCAAGGGTTGGCTGGTCACCGTCGCCTGGCGCAAGTTCCTCGACGCGACCCGCGCCGACGTCTCCCGGCGTCGGCGCGAGGACCGCGTCGAGGAGGAGCCCGCGCCCGGACCGGCGGTCGCGGCGGACGACACGCTCCGGCTCTACTTCCTGTGCGCGCACCCGTCGTTGACCCCGGCGTCCGCGGTGGCGCTCACCCTGCGCGCCGTCGGCGGGCTCACCACCCGCCAGATCGCCCGGGCCTACCTGGTGCCCGAGGCGACCATGGCGCAGCGCATCAGTCGGGCCAAGCGGACCGTCTCCGGCGTGCGCCTCGACCGGCCCGGGGACGTCGCCACCGTGCTGCGCGTGCTCTACCTGGTCTTCAACGAGGGCTACTCCGGCGACGTCGACCTCGCCGCGGAAGCGATCCGCCTCACCCGGCAGCTCGCGGCCGCCGTCGACCACCCGGAGGCGGCGGGGCTGCTCGCCCTCATGCTGCTCCACCACGCCCGGCGTGCCGCCCGGACCGCGCCCGACGGCAGCCTCGTACCGCTCGCCGCACAGGACCGGGGCCGGTGGGACACCGTGATGATCGCCGAGGGTGTCGGGATCCTCCAAGCGGCCCTCGCGCGCGACCGGTTGGGCGAGTTCCAGGCCCAGGCCGCCATCGCGGCGCTCCACGCGGACGCGCCCGCCGCCGAGGAGACCGACTGGGCGCAGATCGTCGAGTGGTACGACGAGCTGGCGCGCCTGACCGACAGCCCGGTCGTACGGCTCAACCGGGCGGTCGCCGTCGGGGAGGCCGACGGTCCGCGCGCGGGGCTGCGGGCGCTCGCGGAGCTGGACGCCTCGCTCCCCCGCCACACCGCGGTGGCGGCGTACCTCCACGAGCGCGACGGCGACCGGGCGACGGCGGCCCGGTTGTACGCCGAGGCCGCCCACCAGGCGCCCAACCTCGCCGAGCGCGACCACCTGACGCGCCAGGCGGCCCGGCTCAACGCGGGCCGGGGTCAGTGAGGGACGGGGCATCGTCAGGAGTGCGCCACCCTCCACCAGGCGATCGAGGACTGAATCCCGCTGTACGAGGCAGGTCACGCCCGGCCGCCCACTCGGCGCGGTAGCTGTCGCCGGCACTGCCGCTGCCGCCTCCCGTACGACCAGGTCACCGCGGTCATCAGGGGCGGGATGGCGAACAGTGGTGCGAAGACGAAGGCCCAGACGGTCCGGGCCGTACCGCCCGACATGTACGTCTGGCTCTCGACGGTGAAGGCGACCACGAGTTGCCACAGTGCCACCAGGACCAGGAGGGCCGAGGCCGTCCGAGCGAGCGCGGCAAGGGTCCGGGGTCGCAGCGGCTGCCACCGGTCGCTGACGAGGAGCAGCGGAAACAGGGCGGCCAGTTCGGCGAGGACGGAGAGGCCGACGACGTACGCGATGCCCCAGCCGGGGATGTCGAAGACGTCCCGCAGAACCTGGTCGCTGTAGCCGACGTGGATCCCGGATGCCATGGCGATGCGCCACAGGCCGGACGGGAGGGCGCACAGGGCGATGGCGTGGGCGGCCCGGCGGGCCCAACGGGGAGCGGGTACGGGGCCGGAGGCGGGCAGCGGAGCGGTCGCTGTGGTCATGCCCCCATGCTGGCCGTGGACACGGCAGTCACGCGTCGTCCGCCACGGCGGACCGTCTCCGCCGTGCGGCGGACGCACACCCCGCTCGGGTCATACCTCAGCGGGGCGCGCGTCCGTGGTCCGTCAGGGAAGGATCTCGACGTACCCGTCCGTGCCGTGCACGCGGATCCGCTGCCCGTCCCGGATCAGTCGGGTGGCACCTTCCACGCCCACCACGGCCGGCAGGCCGTACTCCCGGGCGATCACCGCGCCGTGCGTCATCAGGCCGCCCACCTCCGTCACCAATCCGGCGATGCCGACGAACAGCGGTGACCAGCTGGGGTCCGTGAAGGTCGTCACCAGGATGTCGCCCGCTTCGAGGTCGGCCCGCGCCATGTCCAGGACGACGCGGGCCCTGCCCTCCACGGTCCCCGCGGAGACCGGTACGCCGACCAGGGCGCCGGCCGGCACGTCGTCGCGGCGGTAGGACCCGGTGAGGCCTTCACCGTCCGAGGTGAGCACCCGGGGCGGCGTGAGCGCGTGGTGCGCCCGGAACGCCTCCCTGCGCCGCTGGACGAGACGCGGGTCGACCGGCCGATTGACGCGCACGACCTCGTGCAGTTCCTGGAAGGTGAGGTGGAAGACGTCCTCCGGCTCGGCGATCGCGCCCGCCGCCACCAGACGCTCGGCCTCCTCCAGCAGAGCCCGCTTGTAGACGGAGTAGCGGCTGATGATGCCGTACTTCGGGTACTCCCGGTATCCGATGAAGGTGCGGACCTGGTCGATCATCCGCCGGGTCTCGTCGGCCTTGCGGTCCCCGTCCGGCAGGGCGCGCAGGCGTGACAGCACGTCCTGTTCCTTCCGCAGCGCCTTCTGCCGGCCCTCCTCGAAGCGCCGTTCGGCGGCGCCGGGACCGAAGTTGCGCACGTTGTCGAGGATCGCGGGGATCAGCGTGGTGGGGCGCTCGCGCCAGCGCGGCCGGGTGATGTCGATCTCGCCGACGCAGCGCATGCCGTACCGGTCGAGGTAGCCCTCGATGGCGTCGCGCGCTTCGGTGCCGCCCGCGAGTTTCGCCAGTTCGTCCAGGAAGCCCTCGTCCTCGACGCCTTGCAGGAACGTCACCACGTCCGGCCGTGGACGGATCACGTCCGCGACGTCGAGCAGCGCCAGCCCCATCTCCGACGTGATGTTGTCGGGGGCGGACAGGGTGAGCGTGTCGGCCGCGTTCTTCTCGCCCAGCCACTCGTACAGGTTGTCGTTGAGCCACCAGGTGGCCTCCATGCCGGCCATGATCGCCTGCATGCTCAGCGGATCACTGAGGACGCGTTTGTGCTCCTCGAAGGCCTCCAACAGGTAGTCGAAGAGCTCCGGTCCGGTCTTCGTCCGGATGTCGCGCTCCAGCGCGGCGATGGACGTCCGGCTGCGTTCGATCAGCGCGGTGACGATCGCCGGGTCGGTCTCGATCGGGTCGGGCGCGCCGGGGGCGGGGGGTCCGCCGGGAGCCGCGGCCGGGGTCGTCTCCGGAGGCGACGGGAGGAAGTCGTCGCGGCCGAGGACGGTCTCCAGGGCGTCCCTGATCAGCGGATCGGCCTTGCCCACGGCGTCCAGGAGGCCGGCGCGGCTCTCGGGCGCGCTCAGGCGCGGGGTGACGTCGACGAACAGCCGGCCGCCCGCCTCGTGCATCGGCACCATGGCGGTCAGCTGCCACATGGAAAGCCCGAGGGCCTTCATGGGGTCGGTCATCATCTGCCCGTGACCGACGGAGACGTAGACGCGGTTCTCCCGGTCGTCGCGCTCCGGGACGGGGAACAGCGTCGTGATCGGACGGCTCTGCACGATCCGGAAGCCGTCGTCGACCAGACACCATTCGATGTCCTGCGGACGACCGAAGTGCGCCTCGATCCGCCGCCCGAGTTCCACCAGCCGCACGACCTGCGCGTCCGTCAGCGACGGCTCCTCCTGCCGGCGCGGGTCGATCGGCACGTCCCCCGTACCGCCGGCCGGCAGGGCGCGCACCGCACGCCGCTTGACGGCGATCGCCCTGTCGACGACCTCCCCCTCGCGCACCCTGAAGACGTCCGGGTTCACCAGCCCGGAGACCAGGACTTCACCGAGGCCGAAGCCGGCGTCGACGGTGGCGACCTTCCGGTTGCCCGTGACGGGATCGGCCGTGAACAGGACGCCGGCCGCGTGCGGGAAGACCATCCGCTGCACGACCACGGCCATGTCGACCGTACGGTCATCGATGCCGTTCCGGCGCCGGTAGCTCACGGCCCGCTCGGTGAACAGCGAGGCCCAGCACCGGCTGACGTGTCGAAGGACCGCCGCCGGGCCCACGACATTCAGGTACGTGTCCTGCTGACCGGCGAACGACGCCGTCGGCAGGTCCTCGGCGGTCGCGCTGGATCGGACGGCGTACGCCGCTTCCTCACCGAACCGGGCGAGCGCGCCGGTGATCGCCGCGGCGAGATCGTCCGGAACGGGGATCTCCTCGATGGTCCGGCGGATCTCCGCGCTGAGCGTACGGATCGCCTCCCGGTCGTCCGCGTCCAGGCGCGACAGTCGGTCGAACCGGTCGTCGATCGACGGCGCCTGCGCCATGACGCGCCGGAAGGCGCTCGTCGTCACGCAGAAGCCGTCCGGCACGCGGATTCCCTCGACCCGTGACAGTGCGCCCAGTTGCGCGCCCTTGCCGCCGACGACCGCGAGCTGCGTCTCGTCGACCTCGCGCAGATCCCGTACGTACGGCTCGCTCTGCCGGCTCTCCCGGCTCTGCTGGCCCGGCTGCTCGTTCCGCTTGTTCTGCTCGCTCATCGCGATCCCTCCGCAACGGTGCCTGTTCCGGCGTCATCGCGTCCCTCGTACGCCGACAGCAACACACGCACGTCGTGCCCTCATTTCCGCAGGTGGTGGCCTAGACCGAGGATTCTCCGCCACCACCGGGGCCTTGCCGCAAGCCCCCCTGTGCGCTATACCTTGGAAGTGCGGGGAGAGCGATCTCCCCGCTTTTCGTTTTCCCTGCTTCTCGTTTTCCCCCGCGGTCCGGGACCTCGCGCGCCGGTCGGCGCGTGCCGCGCCGTACGGATCGGCCGCGTCCGGACGTCAGCCCTCGTTCGCGGCGGCGAGTGCCTCGGCGATCAGGCGGGTGGCGAAGTCACGGTCGGCGGTGATGCGGTTGATGTGCTCCGCGAGGAGGAAGGCGGTGGCCTCCAAGGGGTTCATCTCGGCCTGGGTCCACTCCCCGTACTGCCGGCGCCACAGGTTCGGGCTCAGCTCGATGCCCGCCGCGATGACCATGCCGGCCATGGTGGGGATGGTCTCGGGGCGGACGCTCCTGGGCATCGCGCGCATGGAGGCGACCAGGCTCGGGACGACGTACTCGACGACGTCCTTGTCCTGGGCCTCGTGCGCTTTCCGCAGCCACGTCATGAACATGTAGATGAGCGTGCACGCGCCGTCCAGGAGGTCACGGACCGCTTCGGCGTCCATGGAACCGGCGAGTTGGTCGACGAGCTCCCGCTGCTCGGGGTCGGTCTCGGTCCTGCCGTCGTAGACGGCCTTGAGCCGTGAGTCGATCATCATGAGCGCCGCGCCGACATCTCCGGGGGAAGCGTGCTCGGGGTCACAGGGCGATGACACAGGTTCCTCCTCGTGTGGCTGCCGCGGGCAGCACCTGATCCGTACGTTAGGCCGCCGATCGGCCACCGTCCGGCAAATGCCGATGGGCGTCCCCTGGTTCGTTGGGCACGCCGACCATGTCGCGGCGATGGATCGCGGTGCACCGGCTGGTTGGACACCCGGCCGCAGCCGCGGCCGTCGACAAATGCCTCGACACCGGTCGCACCGATCGGCAACCCTTCGGGCGATGACCAGAATCGATGACACGCCGCCCGCGTGGGACGAGCGCACCCAGCTCACCACGTTCCTCGACTACGCACGCGACACCGCCCGCGCCAAGTGCGACGGCGTCTCCGCCGAGAACGCGGGCAGGGCGCTCCTCCCGCGCTCACCGCTGATGACCATGAGCGGGTTGATCAACCACCTCCGCTGGGTCGAGTACTACTGGTTCCAGGTGGTCTTCCTCGGAGAGGAGGACCAGGGTCCCTGGACCGACGAGGACCCCGACCGCGAGATGCGCATCGCCGTGGACTTCCCGCTCACGCGGTTGCTCGACGAGTACGCCGCCCAGAGCGCCCGCTACCGCGAGCTGGTCGCCGACAGCGGCCTGGACGAGAAGGCCCGGCGGGCCCGCCATGGCGGCGTGCACGTCGACCTGCGCTGGATCCTCCTCCACCTCACCGAGGAGACGGCCCGCCACAACGGCCACCTGGACATCCTGCGCGAGCTGCTCGACGGTACGACCGGCGACTAGGTTCCGGCCCTTGGCCGGCGCCGGACCGGATGCCGCTGCTTCGGGGCCGGCCGTGTCCGGGTGTGGTGCACCCGGGCAACGCCGGCGGCGGCCGCTTAGCCTGACGGGGTGACCAGCAACGATCTCGGAGATTTCCTGCGCGCCCGCCGTGCCCGGCTGCGTCCCGGCGACGTCGGGCTGGCCTCCTACGGTGCCCGCCGGGTGGCGGGGCTGCGGCGGGAGGAGGTCGCCGTCCTGGCCGGGATGAACAGCGACTACTACGCCCGTCTCGAACAGGGCCGCGAACGCGGGCCCTCCCCGCAGATCCTCGAAGCCATCAGCAGCGCCCTGCGGCTGGACGACGAGGCGCGGGAGCACCTGTTCCGACTGGCGGGCACCGCGCCGGAAGGCGGGCGGCCCTTCCCGAGGGAAACCGTCGGTGCCGCGCTGCGGCAGTTGCTGGACGGGCAGTCGAACGCCGCGGCGTTCGTGCTGAACCCGGCGACCGACCTCCTAGCATCGAACGCGTTGGCCGACGCGCTGTTCTCACCGTTCGCTCGGCCGGACAACCTGGCGCGGATGACCTTCCTCGACCCGGCCGCCCGGGGCTTCTTCGTCCGGTGGGAGCGGGCTGCCGAGGCGGTCGTCGCGGCGTTGCGCCACGCCACGGGCCTCGACCCGCACTATCGGCACCTGCGCGATCTCGTCGGCTCGCTGGTCGAGGAGAGCGCGGAGTTCGCCGCACTGTGGTCCGCGCACGCCGTGCACGGCAAGACCCGTGACGGCAAGGAGTTGCTCCACCCCGACGTCGGGCGGCTCTCGCTCACCTTCCAGACCTTCGACGTGCGCGGCGCGTCGGGTCAGCAACTGGTGGTCTACCAGGCCCAACCGGGCAGCCCCGACGCCCGGGCCTCGCCCTGCTCGGGAGCCTGCACGCCACGCGTCACCAGGAGTCCGCCACGGAGGGCCGAGCCGGCGCGTGAAGCGGGGACGGGAGTGCCCGCGCAGTCGGTGACGGTCAGGCCGCCACGGGGGTGGTGAGTACGTACTCCCGCGAGGCGTGGACCTCGTCGCGCAGGGCGGGCAGGTCGACGTCGAGGACGTGGCCGTTCCATTTGCGGACCGCGCCGTTGATGAGGACGGCGCTGATGTTGCGGGCGTCGGAGCCCAGGACGACGGTGCCGATCGGGTCGTTGAGCGGCATGTTGTTGAGGTCCTCGGCGCGGATGACGAGCAGGTCGGCCTTCTTGCCCGGGGTGAGCGAGCCGGTGACGTGCGCGAGGCCGTTGGTGCGGGCGCCCTGGAGGGTGGCGAAGTCCAGGACGTCATGGGTGGTGATGCGGGTCGGCCGGCGGTCGGTGCCGTGGACGGCGTTGACCGCACGCATCCGCTGGATGGTGTGCAGGGCCCGCATCTGGGTGAACATGTCGCCGGCCAGGGCCACTTCGACGTCGATGCTGAGGCCCGGGCGCACCCCGGCGGACAGGGCCTCGTCGATCGCGGGGATCGCGGTCTCCAGTCCGATCTGGGCGTCCGAGGTCGGGGCGAGGGCGATGGTCGTACCGCTGTCCCCGATCGCCCGCCATGCCGCCGGGGTCAGGCCGGTGGCGTGGATGAGGGTGAGGTCGGGGCCGAGGACGCCCTCCTTCGCCCACCTGAGGACGGCTTCGGAGGAGGCGGCCCCGAAGACGGCGTCGACGCTCACGCCGATCCCCAGTTCGGCGGCCGTGCGGGCGAGTTCGGGGCCGTGGGCGAGGGCGGGACCGGCTATCGCGTCGGTGGCGAGGGCTGCCAGCCGCAGCGTCAGCAGTTGGTCCTCGTGGCCGAAGTACCGTTCCTTGAGGCGGGTCAGGTCGCCGGGCCACTGCCGGTCCCAGTCACCGAAGTGCGGGCCCATGGAGGCGTGCACGCCTCGGATGCCGGTGTCGACGAGGGCTTGGACGGCGGCGTCGGAGTGCTCGGGGGTGCGCGCGTTGTGGGAGAAGTCGAGCATGCAGGTGATGCCGCTGTCGATCGCCGTGAGCGCCGCCAGTTTGGTGCCGACGTACATGTCGTGCGGCCGGTAGACGGTGGCGTGGCCGGCGAGGGTGGACATCACGTAGGTGCCGAGGTCGTCGACGTCCGGCATGGTCCGGCGCAGCTGGGTCTGCCAGGCGTGGCGGTGCGTGTCGACGAAGCCGGGGGTGAGGACGGTCGCGGTGGCGTCGACGACCACGGCGCCGTCCCGGCTCAGGTCGGGGCCGATCGCGGCGATGGACTCGCCCTCGACGAGCAGGTCCGCGCCGTGCAGGACACCGAGGTCGGGATCCATGGTGACGATCGTCGCGCCGGTGAACAGGATGCGGCGCCGCTCGCGGCCGGCGGCCGGGCGTGGGAGCCGGAGCTGTTCGAGTACGGCGGGACTGGTGGTGTCGGGGGGAGTCACGGGAGGTCCGTCCGTTCCGTCGTACGTGCGCGGGGCGGAGGGAGGAGGGCCCGTGCGTTCGTGCGGTCGTGCGGTACGCCTACGCCGCCCCTGCGGAGTGGTGGGTGACCCCAGCCTCGGTCCGTCGCCCCGCGACAACCAGGCCGCCGCTTGCCCGGGTGCGGCGCACCCCGGCTGCGACGGCGTTCGTACGCGGTGTGCCGCGCGGGGACCGGGCGAGCGCGGCGGGGCGGGACGGGGTTCGATCGGCGCGGGGCTCCGGGGCGGACGAAGCTCGCGGGCCGGGGTACGGCAGAGGGCCGGGGCGGCAACCGTGTGTGGTTGCCGCCCCGGCCCCGGCGCTCGGGCCGCGCGTCGTCAGATGCGGTTCGGGCCGCCGTAGTGGCCGCCGACCTGGCGGTGGTAGTCCTCGTTGCCGAGGTGCTTGTCCTTGTCGAACTCCGGAGCGGCCTTGATCTGATCCTTGGTCCGGTCGACGTAGACCTTCTGCTCGTCGGCGTCGACGCGCTGGACCGTACCGGCGGGAAGGAGCACTTCCTTGCCGAAGATCCACGGGCCGGTGTCGACGACCAGGTACGCGGACCCGACCTCGTCGGAGTGCTTGTCGACCTTGCCGATGGAGCCGTCCGTGGCCTCGACCTTGTAGCCGGTCAGGTCCGTACCGGCCAGGTGGCCGGACGTCTCGCGGTAACCCCATACGTTCTCAGTCATACCAACAACTCCTTCATTGATTTCGGTGATTGCTTTCCCGGAGTTCTTTTTGGGAAGACCCCGGGATGCCACACCGTCAGAAATTCGCCTGCCCCGGAAATGCCGATCGACACTCCCCCGGGCCGGGTGTTTCACATGTGGGGCGGGTACGTCGCCGGTCTACCAGCGGTACCAGCGGCCGCTGCCGCCCTTCGGGCGGGCGACGAATCCGACCAGCCACAGCACCAGTACGGCGATGGCGACCCACCAGAGGATCTTCACCGCGAAACCGGCGCCGAAGAGGATCAGAGCGAGCAGAAGAACAAGCAGCAGGGGAACCATAGTTATTACCTCCGAGGCTCCTTCTGTCCGGCGTCCGGCGAAGCATGCGCACAAATCTTATTTGTTTCTTATCGGCGCAGGCGGGAAGCCGAGGGGTCCTCAAAAAGCGCTACGCGTAGGGCTCGTCGTCCTCGGCGGCGGCCAGCCGGGGCGCGATGTCGTCGGCCCAGGACCGGGCCCAGGCCCGGAGGGTGGCGATGGCGTCGTCGTCGAGGCCGTAGGCGGCGAACTCCTCGTCGTCGTACCAGTCGGCGCCGCCGAGGCGGGCGTGCAGGTCGTCGAGGCGGAACTCGTCGCGGCCGTGCCGGGCGCCGAGCCGTTCCAGACCCGCGAAGGGGTGGTGGCGGTGGGCGGCGTGGACGTCGATGAGGTCGCGCACCGCTCCCCGGTCGGCCAGGGCCCGGACCTTGGTGCCGATGACGTCGTCGAGCGCGAGGACCGGCCCGTACTCGGTGTCCTGCGGCGCGGACCAGAGGTTCTCCTTCAGGACGTCGACCTCGCAACGCCCGCCGCCGCGGAGGTCGGTGACCATCAGGCGGGCGGACAGCGGGTCCACGCCGATGACGTCGACGCCCCAGCCGCGCTTGGTGAGCTCGTGGACCAGGTCGGCGGCGATGTCGTCCATCGGGGCCGGGTTCTCGGTGGCGACGTCGAGGTCCTGGCTGAGGCGGTCGACGAGACCGTGGGCCTGGACGGCGTAGCCGCCGGTGATCACCAGGGGGTACGGGCTGCCGATGGCGATGACGTCGGCGAGGAGCCGGCGGTGGAGCGCGCTGAGGTTCACGCGGCGGGGCTCACGCGGCCGGGAAGGTCGCCCGGGGGGCGAGCCGCGGGAAGGCGTCCTCCCAGACCTGCCGGACGTGGCGGCTGATGAGGGTGCGCAGGACGGGCCACTGCGCGATCAGCAGGTGCTGGTCGAGGAGGCCGGTCAGGTCCTCGCGCAGGCCTTCCGCGAGGACGGTGCGGTAGAGGCTCATGCGCTGGCGCGGCCGGTCCAGATCGTACGTGCGCAGCCCCGACCAGGCGATGTGCGGGGGCAGCGTGACCGGGCCGGAGGTGGGGCCGGTCAGCTCGCCGAGGGAGGCGGGCAGCCGGTCGGCGTACCGGGTGCGCAGGACCTCGCCGGCCTTGGTCGGGGGGACGGGAGAGGAGAGCTGCTGCGCCATGGGGCCAGTATCGCGCGTCCCACCCGCCCCCGGCACCGCGGACGTGACATCCCGCTCCGGGTGCGGTCAGCACCTGCGACCGCCGACCCGAGCCCCCGGCCCGGCGGACGCGACGGTGCGGTGGGCGGGCGGGGCGTGCAATCGGGCGAGGTAGTCGTGGGCCGTGGGGAGGGTTTCCAGGAGGGTGCGCTGGTGGCGCTCGATACGGCTGAAGTGCTCCTCGGCGGCGCGCAGGGCGCCGGGATGACGGGCGAGGGCCGCGGGCGGGGCGGCCGTGCGCGGGCTGAAGGCGGTCAGCAGGGCGCGCAGCGGCAGTTCGTCGGGGGCCGGTGCGAGGCCGGCGCGGTGGGTTTCCAGGGCCGCTCGCGCGGTGTCCGAGAGGACCGGCGTCCGCCGGGCCGGGTGCCGCAGCCGCACGAGGTCGAGGGCCCGCTCGTGGTGCGCCGCGGCCGCCCGGTTGAACCGGGCCGCGGGGGCCTCCGGGGTGTCGGCGGCGGGGAAGTCCCGGATCAGGCGGTCCAGCAGGTCCAGGGTGACGGCGTGGTCCTCGGCCAGGGGATCGGTGAAGCCGGCGGCCGTACCGAGGGCCACGCAGTTGTTCACCCAGGAGCGCCGGGGCCGTCCCGGGCGGTGGCGGGTGTGGGTGAGTCGCGGGGGCGTCCCGCGCGGGTCGAGGGCGCCGGTGAGGTCCCGGGCCGCTTCGTCGGGGGTGGTGCGGCAGCTCGCGTAGGCCGCGCCGGCGCCTTGGCGGCCGAGCAGGGGCAGGCGCCAGGTCCAGCCGCCGCGTACCGCGGTGGCGGTGGTGTACGGCTCGACGCCGTGCAGGGCGCTGTCGTGAGGGACCGTCATGGTGACGCTGCTGTCGGTGGGGACGAGGTCCGTCTCGTCGGTGAAGGGTTCGGCAAGCACACCGCCGATCAGCGAGCGGGACTCGCCCGTGCAGTCCAGGACGAGGTCGGCGTTCAGGGTGCCGCGCGTGGTGTGCAGGGCCGTCACCCTGCCGCGGGTGTCGCGGTCGGCGCCGAGCAGGTCACCGGTCAGGAGCCGGACCCCGCAGGTCCGGACAGCCCTCGCGCGCAGGAAATGGGTCAGCATCGTGGTGTCCGCGTGCCAGCCGTAGGGAATTGCGGCCCAGCCGTCCAGCCAGCGCGGTGATTTCTTCGCGTCCATGAGCGGGGGCTCGCGGAAACAGGCGTGGTCGGAAGGGGCGACGGTCCGTCCGGAGGTACGACGCAGGGCCCAGGCGTCGGAGAGCGGAAATCCCTCGCAGTCCGGGATCGGGCTGCTCCGCGGAATGTAGACGTGCGTGTGCGGGGCCGACCAGTCCACGTATTTGACGGCCGCGGAGAAAGAGGCGTCGGCGGCCCGCATCCATGCGTCCTCCAGGACGCCGAGCGGGTCGAAGAGGGTGCGCTGCGCGGTCGGCGCCAGCACTGTGACCTGCCCGGACGGCCGGTACGGGGTTTCCAGGACGGTGACGCGGACCGTGCCGGGGAAGGCGGAGGCGAGCCGAGCGGCGGCGATCCAGGCGGTGAGGGTACCGCCGGCGATCACCACGTCCGTGCGGGGGGCGGGGGCGGTCCGTTCCGCGCTCTTGTCCATGGGAAAAGGGTGGGGAGCTGCTCTGCATTCCATCCATATTCCATCCATGGAACAGCTGTATTCGGGGCGCAAGCCGGAAAGGAGATCGCCCATAGGGGCTGATTCCAATCTGTTGGTGCGGGACCTGAACGGGGCCCGGAACCGACAGGAGGAAATCGGAAATGTTCGAGCTGCCCCAGGTCCAGCATCCCTTGGACATCCTGACCGAGATCGAGAACACCGCGGCGGTGGATCAGGAACTGCTGCTGCGCGACGGCGCCACCCCGTGGGCCGATCTGCTCGCGGACTACGTCGACGCGCTGAACGAGCTGGCCGTGCGGGGCACCGCGGAGAACGGCTGGATCGCGACGTACGGCCTGGACGAGGGGCACGCGGGAGGCTGCGGCTGACGGCGCCGGAACACAGCGCCGGCGGCCCGGTGGGATCCACCGGGCCGCCGCGGGAAGGGACGGGACGCCGAAGGCGCCTCGGGACGTCGCGAGGGACGTGTCAGCGGACGAGCACGCGGGTCCGGGCGAAGAGCATGACCAGGGAGGCCAGGTGGTAGCGGGGGACGGCGCCCTCGGTGTGCCGGCCCGGTTCGAGGAGGCGGGCGTCGGCGAGGCGGTCGAGGACGTCCTCGGCCTCGTGGTGCGGGAGGTCGAGGACGGCGGCGGCGTCGGCCGGGGTGAGCACCCGCAGGCCGGTGGCGGTGAGCGCGTCGAGGGCTGCCGCGGTGGGGCCGTCGAGGCCGTCCAGGGTCGGGCGCAGCGTGGTGGCCAGGTCGAGGCTGCCGATGCGGAGTTCGGCCAACCGGCCGTCCTCGGCCGCGAGCCGGGCGGCGAGCCGGGACACGGGCCAGTGGGGGCGGTCGGCGAGCCGGGCCGCGGCGATGCGCAGGGCGAGCGGGAGGCGGTCGCAGTACTCGGCGACCCGGGCGACGGATGCCGCGTCGGCGGCGAGCCGCTCGGGGCCGACGATGCGGGCGAGGAAGCGGGTCGCCTCGGCGGGGGTCATCGGTCCCAGCCGGACCAGGCGGGTGCCGGCGAGGCCGGCGAGGCCGGGACGGATGCCGGTGACGACGGTACGGGAGTCCCCGCCGCCCGGCAGGAGGGGACATACCTGGGTGTCGTCGGCGGCGTTGTCGAGGACGACGAGCACGCGGCGGCCGGCGAGGAGGGTGCGGTAGAGCGCGGTGCGCTCCTCGACGCCGTCGGGGATGCGGTGTTCGTCCACCCCGAGGGCGCGCAGGAACCACCCGAGGGCCTGGCGGGGCGGGCACGGCGTGCCGTCGGCGGTGCGCAGGTCGGCGTAGAGCCGGCCCCCGGGGAAGTCACGGCGGACGCGTTCGGCGGCGTGCAGGGCGAGGGCGGACTTGCCGGTGCCGGGGGCGCCGGTCACGACCACGTCCTGGCCCGCGCCCAGCGCGCCGAGCACCTCGCGCAGTTCCGTCCCGCGCCCGGTGAAGTCGCCGGGGGCGGCGGGGCAGCCGTCCGGGATCGGGTAGGGGGGCGTCGCGGGCGCGGTGGCCGTGGCGGGCAAGGGGTCCGTCGCGGGCACGGCGGTCGGCGCCGGCGCCACGGCCCTTGCCGCCGACACCGGCAGGGCGGGCACGGCGGTCGGCGCGGCCACTGCCGCTGTCGCGGACAGGGCAGGCAGCGCGGTCGTCGCGGTAGTCGCGGTAGCCGCGGTAGTCGCGGGCGGCACGGTCGTCGTGGTCGTCGCGACCGGGTCTCGGGGCGGGGCCGGGGCCGGGAGCGCAGTGGCGCGTCGCGGGGGCGTCGGGCCCGGCAGGGTCCCGGTGAGGATCTGCTGGTGCAGGGTGCGCAGTTCGGGGCCGGGGTCGATGCCGAGTTCTTCGGCGAGGAGGCGGCGGCCCGCTTCGTACGCCGCGAGGGCGTCGGGTCGGCGGCCGCAGCGGTCGAGGGCCGTCATCAGCTGCGCGCGCAGCCGTTCGCGCAGCGGGTGGCGGGTGACCTCGCGGGTCAGGACCGGAACGAGCGTGGTGTGCTCGCCCAGCGCCAGGGCGGCCTCCGTGTGGTGTTCCACGGTGGCCAGGTGGGTCTCGGTCATGCCGGGGCCCTCGGCGGTGGCGAGGTGGTCGGTGACGTCGCTGAGGGCCGGGCCGTGCCACAGGGCGAGGGCGTCGGCGAGGCGGCGTTCGGCATCGGCGTGCCGGCCCGCGCGGAGGTCGGCGCGGCCGGCGTCGGCGAGCTGCTGGAAGGTGTGCCAGTCGACGGTGCGGGCGCCGGTGTCCATGCGGTAGCCGGCGCCGTGCCGCTCCAGGCCGTGGCCCGGCCCGAGCCGGGTGCGCAGCCGGGAGACGTACGTGTAGAGCTGGCTCGTGCTCGTGGGGGGCGGTTCCTCGCCCCACAGGAGGGCCGTGAGGCGCTCGTCCGTGACGACCCGGCCGTTCGCGAGGAGCAGGGCGGCCAGCGCGGTGCGCTGCTTGGCGCCGTCGAGGGCGACCGGACGGCCGTCGAGCTCGGCCGACACCGGCCCGAGGAGCGTGAAGTCCATGGTCTCCTCCGCGTTTGCCGGGCGGGCCCGGACTGTCCGGGCCGCGTCCCGCCAAAAGCTAGTGACCTGCGATTTCTCATCACCCTCGGATCGATTTCAGTGAAGCGAAAGCGCTTTGAAAGCGCGGAAAAACGACGTCTTCCTAACGTGGTGGACATGCCGAAGGGCAGCGCCGAGACCGACCCGAAGGAGACCATCGTGAACCGCATCGCCCGCACCGCCCGCCGCACCGCCGCCACCGCCGTTCTCGCCCCGATGGGCCGGGTCGCCGCCACCACGGCGGTCCTGGTGGCCGCGCTCGGTGCGGCCGCGATCCCGACCGGGGCCGGTGACGACCCGTGGGTCTCGGTCGGCGCCGCGGCCCCCTCGGACGATCCGTGGGTCTCCGCCCCGGCCACGACCCTGCAGGACGACCCGTGGGTCTGAGACGACACGACTGCCGCGCGAACGCCATGAACGCCATGAAGGCCAGGAACGCCTTGAAGGCCGGCAAGGCCGGGGACCCCGCCGACGTCAGGGTCGTACGAGCGCGAACAGCTGCGGTGAGCCGACCGGTTCGCCTTCCGCGAGCACCACCAGGATCCGCTCCACCCGATCCCGCCACACCGGCGAACCGACCTCCGTGAACAGCTCCGTCGCGGCCCGCAGGCTGCCCGCGGCGCCGGCCCGGTCCCCTCGCAGCATCAGTACGCTTCCCAGCACTCCGGCCGCCCGCGCCTCCAGGAACGTGTCCGGGACCTCCGACGCGGTCCGCACCGCGCCGCGCAGCACCGACTCGGCCTCGTCCAGCCGGTCCTGGCACCACAGGGCCTCGCCCAGGGCGCGCAGCACATGGGCCTCGCCCCGCCTATCGCCGCTGCCCAGCACCAGTTCCATCGCCCGCCGGCAGGCCTCCTCCGCCCGCACGCCGTCCCTGCTCTGCAGCAGCGCCTCGGCCAGCCGCACCGTGCTGTGCGCCTCCGCCCGTACGGTGCCCAGCCCGCGGCTCTTGGCCACGGCCTCCGAGGACAGCATCAGCGATGCCTGCGCGTTGCCGCGCTCCAGCTCGATCTGCGCCAACATGCCCAGCACATGGGTCTCGGCGTAGTGGTCGCCGACCTCCCGGAAGATCTCCAGCGACAGCCGGCCCCGCTCCACCGCACCGTCCAGGTCGCCCCGGTGGCGTTCGCACAGCGCCAGGTTCCGGAGCACCAGGGCGCGGCCCTGGGCCTGGTCCAACTCCTCGAACAGGTGGAGGGCCAGGTTCAGGCGTGCGTACGCGCTGTCGTGGTCCCACCGGATGATCTCCAGGGTGCCCAGCGACTGCTGCATCGCCGCCTCCCCCAGCCGGTCGCCGGTGCGGCGGGCGGCGTCCAGGGCGGCTTCGGCGGACTCGCGCCAGTCCTCCAGGTAGTTGCGGCTCTGGAAGAGCGTCACGCTGGACATCGTCAGGTCCCAGGCGTAGCCCGACTCGTCGTCCCGGGCCGCCTGCTGGATCAGCGCGGTGAGGGAGAGGCGTTCCGCTTCGAGCCACTCCATCGGGTCCTCCAGCAGGTCGGCGGCCAGGTGGTCCGGCAGCTCGCGCACCGGGGCGGTGCCGGGTACGACGGTGTAGTCGCCGCCGTAGATGCGCCGGTGCGCCGCCTTCGCCAGGCCCAGCCACACCGCGCAGGCCCGGCGCAGGGCGGCGCGCAGTTCCGCCTCGCCGTCCTCGGCCACGGCGCATTCGCGGGCGAACAGGCGCAGCAGGTCCTGGAAGCGGTAGCGGACGTGGCCGCCGCCCGCACTGAGGGGTTCCAGCAGTTGGGCGTCGACGAGGTGCTCGATGAGGTCCTCGGCGTCGACGGGGTCGATGTCGAGGAGGGCCGCGCCCGACCAGGCCGAGAACTCGGTGATGTTGAGCGAGCCCAGCAGGCGGAACATGCGGGCGGTGTCGGCGGGCAGGTCGCGGTAGCTCAGTCTGAAGCCCGCCCGGACGCCGCGCGAGTCGAGGCTGAGCTCGTCCAACCGGCGGCGCTGGTCCTCCAGGCGGGCGACCAGGGTACGGACCGTCCAGTGCGGTTTCGCGGCGAGCCGGGCGGCGGCGATGCGCAGGGCGAGGGGCAGCCGGTCGCACAGTTCGCTCAGCCGGTTGGCTCCCACCGGGTCCGCGGTGAACCGGTCGTCGCCCGCGACCTTGGAGAGCAGGGTGATGGCCTCGTCCTGGCCGAGCGAGGCCAGGTGCAGCGGCACGAAGGCGTAGTCGCCGGCCAGCGCCCCGCCCATGTTGTCGCGGCTGGTCACCAGCACGCAGCAGCCCGAGGTGCCCGGCAGCAGGGGGCGGATCTGCTGGAAGGAACGGGCGTTGTCCAGCACGATCAGGACCCGGCGGCCGTCCAGGACGCTCCGGAAGAGGGCGGTCCGTTCGGCCTGTTCGTCGGGGATCTGGGGGCCGGGGACGCCGAGTGCGCGCAGGAAGCGGTCCAGGACGGCGCCCGGTCGGCGGGGGGCCTCCTCGTCGTAGCCGCGCAGGTCGGCGAAGAGCTGTCCGTCGGGGAAGCGGGACGCGACCTGGTGCGACCAGTGCACGGCCAGGGCCGTCTTGCCCACGCCGCCGGTGCCGACGATCGAGCCGACGGGCAGGGAGGGGCCGCCCTGGTGTTCCAGCAGCCGGTCCAGGGAGGCGAGTTCGGTGGCGCGTCCGGTGAAGGAGGCGGGCGCGGGCGGCAGGTGGGCGGGTACGGCGGCCGCGGCGACGGCCGGGGTGACGGTCCCGTCGGCCGGGGTCAGCCGGGGCGAGTCGGCGAGGATGTCGTCGTGCAGTTCCCGCAGGGCGGGGCCGGGGTCGATGCCGAGTTCCTCGGCGAGCAGCCGGCGGCCGACCTGGTAGGCCTCCAGGGCCTCGGCGCGGCGCCCGGAGCGGTACTGGGCGAGCATCAGCTGGCCGAGCGCCTGTTCGCGCAGCGGGTGTTCGCGGACGAAGCCGGTGAGTTCGCCGATCAGTTCGCGGTGCCCGCCCTGCTCGAGGCGGATCGCGGTCAGCTGCTCGTGGACGCCCAGGCGCAGTTCGGTCAGTCGGGCCGCCTCCGCCTCGACCCGTTCGGCGGTGACGCCGGCCAGGGCCGGGCCCCGCCACATGGCGAGGGCCTCCTCGAAGTGGGCGCGGGCCTCTTCGCCGCGGCCTCGGCGGGCCGCCTCCCGGCCCTCGGCGGCCCGTTCCTCGAACTCGACGGCGTCGATGCGGTGCTCGCCGGTGTGGAGCATGTAGCCGGGGTGGCTGGTGACCAACAGGTCGTCGAGGCCGACGGCCGTCTTGAGGGTCTTGCGCAGCGCGGAGACGCAGATGGCGATCTGGTTGCGGGCGGTGGCGGGCGGGTTGCCGTGCCAGACGGCGTCGGCGAGGGTGTCGACGGAGACCACGCGGCCCGGTCTGAGCAGCAGCATCGACATGATGGTGCGCTGTCGGGCTCCCTGGAGGGCGACGGGGCGGCCCTCCGCGCTGATGTCCAGGGGGCCCAGGATCCGGAACACCAGCTGGAGCACGGCTGCCCTCCTCACTCGGCCGCAGCCGTACCCGGCGACCGGTGGGCCGCCTTCTTCTGGGGTACAGGTCGCGCCAGGGGCGGACAACGCGGGCGGCAGCAAGCTGCCAGGGCCCGGCCCCGGCGCAGGTCAGCCGCCTGCCTGCCAGGAGGCGGGCGGGAGCAGTCCGGAGGGCTGCCAGGGCGCGGCCCGGTCGGCCGCCGGCCGGGCGGGGCCGTCGTGAGCGGCCGTCAGGGCGGCGATCAGGGCGGCCACGGCGGCGAGTTCCTCGGGGGTGGGGCGGCCGTTGATGACCTTGAAGAGGGCGGGGGCCAAGGGGCCGTCCAGTACCGGGGTGGCGGGTCCGGCGGGCAGCGGCGCCCGGGCCGCGGTGGGCGGTGTCGTGGGCGGTGCCGCGGGGGGTGCCGCGGGCAGGGTCAGGGGCATGGAACCGTCCTCACATCGGGGGGTTGCCGTGCTTGCGGGTGGGGGTGACGGCGTGCTTGGTGCGGAGCATGCCGAGGGCTCCGATCAGGGCGGAGCGGGTGTCGGCCGGGTCGATGACGTCGTCCACGAGCCCGCGTTCGGCGGCGTAGTAGGGGTGCATCAGCTCGGCCCTGTACTCCTTGACGAGCTGCCCGCGTACGGCCTCCGGGTCGTCGGCGGCGGCGATCCGGCGGCGGAAGACGACGTTCGCGGCTCCCTCGGCGCCCATCACCGCTATCTCGTTGGCCGGCCACGCGAAGGAGACGTCGGTGCCGATGGAACGGGAGTCCATGACGATGTACGCGCCGCCGTACGCCTTGCGCAGGATGACCTGGACGCGGGGGACGGTGGCGGTGCAGTACGCGTACAACAGCTTGGCGCCGTGTCGGATGATGCCGCCGTGCTCCTGGTCGACGCCGGGCAGGAAGCCGGGGACGTCGACCAGTGTGACGAGCGGGATCGAGAAGGCGTCGCACATTTGGACGAAGCGGGCGGCCTTCTCGGAGGAGTGGATGTCGAGGACTCCGGCCAGGGACTGCGGCTGGCTGGCGACGATGCCGACGACCTGGCCGCCCAGCCGCGCGAGGGTGGTGATGACGCTGGTGGCCCAGCGCTCGTGGACCTCCATGTGATCGCCGTCGTCGACGATCTCCGTGATGACCTCGCGCATGTCGTAGGGGCGGCTGCCGTCGAGCGGCACCAGGTCGAGCAGGCGCTCGCAGCGCCGGTCGACGGGGTCGTCGCAGGGCGCGGGGGGCGGGGTGGAGCGGTTGTTGGAGGGCAGCATCGTGATGAGGTAGCGGACCTCGGAGATGCAGGTCTCCTCGTCGTCGTACGCGAAGTGCGCGACGCCGGAGGTCTCGGCGTGCACGTCGGCGCCGCCGAGCCCGTTCTGGGTGATCTCCTCGCCGGTCACCGCGCGGACCACGTCCGGACCGGTGATGAACATCTGCGAGGTCTCACGGACCATGAACACGAAGTCCGTCAGCGCCGGCGAGTAGGCGGCGCCGCCGGCGCAGGGACCGAGCATCACGCTGATCTGCGGGATGACGCCCGAGGCCCGCGTGTTGCGCTGGAAGATGCCCCCGTACCCGGCCAGCGCCGAGACGCCCTCCTGGATGCGGGCGCCCGCGCCGTCGTTGAGGGAGACCAGCGGGGCGCCGGCCGCGATGGCCATGTCCATGATCTTGTGGATCTTCGTCGCGTGGGCCTCGCCCAGCGCCCCGCCGAAGATCCGGAAATCGTGCGCGTAGACGAAGACCGTGCGGCCCTCGATCTCGCCCCAGCCGGTGATGACGCCGTCGGTGTGCGGCCGTCTGTCCTCCAGGCCGAAGCCGGTCGCGCGGTGTCGGCGCAGCTGCTCGACCTCGTGGAACGACCCCTCGTCGAGGAGCAGCGCGATGCGCTCGCGGGCCGTCAGCTTGCCCTTGGCGTGCTGCGCCTCGGTGGCGGCCGGAACGCCGTCGAGCACTTCCCGGCGGATGCGGACGAGTTCGGCGACGCGTTCGGCCATGGTCATGGGCAGCGGCTCCTTGCGGTTCAGCTGGTGCGGAGGGCGACGTAGTCGCAGAGGGCGAGCAGGGCCCGCCGGGCGGGCAGGGCGGGCAGGGAGGCGAGGGCGGTACGGGCGCGGTCCAGTCGACGGTGCATCACGGCCTCGGTCTCGGCCGGTGCCTGCGAGCGCTCGAACAGGTCCAGGGCGCGCGGGAGGGCGGCGGCCGGGACGGGGCCGGCGTGGAGGAGGTCGCGCAGTTCGGCATCGGCCGGATCGGTGCTCTCGCGGGCCAGCAGCACCGGCAGGCTCTGTACGCCGGCCAGCAGGTCCTTGCCGCGTTCCTTGCCGGTGAGTTCGGCCGGGGAAGTCAGGTCCAGGAGGTCGTCGGCTATCTGGAAGGCGATGCCGAGCTGCTCGCCGCAGTCGGTGAGGGCGGCGACGGCCGCGGCGGGGGCGCAGGCCTGGGTGGCGCCGATGCCGAGCGACATCGCGAGCAGGGCGGCGGTCTTGCCGGCGGCCACGTGGAAGTAGTGGGTGACCGGGTCCTCGTCGGGGCCCGGACCGGCGAGTTCTCGGAGCTGGCCGGCGACGAGCCGTCCGGCGGCCCGGGCGTTGAGGTGCACGGCGGCGGGTCCGAGGTCGGCGGCGAGCTGGGCGGCGCGGGCGAGCAGCCAGTCCCCGCCGAGGACGGCGGCGCGCTCGCCCCAGCGGGCGTGGGCGCTGGGTACCCCGTGGCGAGTGGCGGCGCCGTCCATGACGTCGTCGTGGTAGAGCGAGGCGATGTGGACGAGTTCGGAGATGGCGGCGGCCTGCGTCACCCCGGGGGTCCACGGATCGCCGAACTCGGCGCCGAGCAGGACCAGCAGGGGCCGCAGCCGCTTGCCGCCGGCGTCGGCGAGGTGGCCGGTGAGGGCGGCCACCCGGGGGTCGAGGGCGTCGTGCGCGGTGGCCTGGAGCCACTTCTCGGCCCGGGTGAGGGCTTCCCGCATCCGGGTCTCGAACTCGGGTTCGTCCAGGGCGAGTCGGCTCAGTAGCCCGGCCGCGGGGAGGCCCGGCGACACGGACGCGTCGGCCCCGCGCAATTGTCCCGCACCCACAGCACCCATGGGGAATCCCCTTCGCGAACGGACGAACCAGTGACGTTCAGATATGCGCTCGGACCAGCCTCGGTCGCGCTCCCGTTGCCGGACAACAGCACTGACATGAAGGTGCCAGTACGACGGACACCGGCGCCGACCAGCGGTTTGTCAACTTCCTGCCGACGTGGCGCCGTCCCGGTCCGACGAGGCGGCGGGCCCCCGGCGGGAACGGCGCCCCTGGTGGGGGCCGACCGTGATCAGTCGGGACCAGCTCTCGTAGCGGCCCTTCTCGCCGACCAGCCCGCCCTCGGCCTCCACCCAGGCGTGCGCCGTGAACGGTGGCGCGGCCCGTACGCCGACGCACCAGGTCGGCCAGACGCCCCGGCTGCGGCAGAGCAGCGCGACCGCGACGGAGCGCGGCAGGCAACTGCGCATGCCGTTCATGGCGAGGCTGGCCTCCAGTACGGCGCCGCGGGCCCGCAGCGCCTGCGCGGCCGTCGCCGGGGCGGCCCCGCGGCTCAGGAACGTGAGCGCCCGCCGCAGGCGGTGCGGTGCGAGGAGGACCAGCAGCCGGGCCGCGCCGACCAGGGTCCGGATCCACAGCCGCCGTCGCAGCGGCAGTCGGGCGCCGCGGTCTCGCGGAAGGGCGGTGGTCAGGCTCATTCCTGCACCACCCCGGCGGCCCGCATGGCCGCGAGGAGCGCGTGCACGTCGGCGGCGGCCCGTTCCTCGTCGACCTCGAAGGCCTCGGTCAGGCGCAGCACCGCTTCCGTGGAACCGCCCCCGTCCAGCAGGGTGCGGGCGATCACCGCGGCGCTCGGGTTGAGCTGCCAGTACTCACCGCTGCGGCCGTCCAGGAGCACTCCTCCGTACTCGGTGTCGGCGACGCTGAGGTGCTCGCGGTTGCGGAGTTTCATGCCGTTCTCCCACTGGGTCGGGTGGATGCCGTGCGTGCCGTGCCTGCCGTGCCTGCCGTGCGCAGCCAGGACTCGCAGGCGAGCGTGGAGTAGAGGGCGTTGTCGGCGAGTTCGGGCGAGCCGGGGGCCAGGCACAGCCGGCGCAGCGCCGCGGCGTCCACCAGCCCGGCGTCGGCGAGCGCGCTGTCCTCCCAGAGGGCGGCCAGCTCCTCGCGGTGGCGGTACAGGCCCGCCACGGCGTCCGGGGTTCCGTCGCCCTTGGTGCTGCGGCTCAGGTTGCGGGCGGGCACGATGCCTTGCATGGCCCGGGCCAACAGTGGTTTGTACGCCCACGGGGTGACGCGGTCCTCGGGCCGTACGGACAGGGCCGCGTCGACCACCCGGTCGTCGAAGAACGGGTGGGCGACGGGTACGCCCGCCTGCCGCGCGGCGTCGTCGTAGGCCCGCACGTCCTGGGTACCCGCGTACACGGCCGCGAGCTCGACGTGGCGGGCGCGGTCGGGCGCGTACGGTCGTACGGAGCCCGCGGCGTCGGCCAGGACGCGTTCGGCGATGTCGAGGCAGTCGGGGGTGAACCAGGGGGCCACCACCGGCGGGTGCGTCCAACCGAAGCCGGGCCGGCTGAGGGACAGCGAGCCGGAGGTGCGGACGGTGAGTCGGGCGAAGGCGGCGTGGTGGCCGCGGCGGTCGGCCAGTTCGCGCAGCACCTCGCGCCGGGGCCAGGCGTAGAGGGTGCGGTAGCCGCGCAGGCGGGACAGTGCGAGCAGGGGCCTGCGGGTCAGCAGGGAGTGGTAGTGCCCCGCGCCACCGAAGAAGAGGTGGTCGCCGCCGATGCCGGTCAGGTGCAGTCGGGAGCCGCGTCCGGCCATCCGGGCGACCAGGGCGGTGGCCCGGTGGCGGCTGACGGCGAACGGTGAGGGCGCGTCCCAGCGGTCGCGGGGATCGAGCACGCCGCTGTAGAACAGCGGTAGTTCGTCCTCCGGTTGGACGTAGTGCTCGGTGCCGGTCAGTTCCCGCGCGGCGAGTCGGGCCCAGTGGCCGTCCTCGTTCTCGCTCTCGTCGCCGGTGGAGGTGCAGGCGATCAACCGCGCCCCCCGGGATTGCCGGGCGGCGAGGAAGCAGATGGAGGTCGAGTCCAGGCCGCCGGAGAGGTCGGCGCTGATCAGGCCGCCACCGTTCGTACGTACGGACACCGCGGCGAGCAGGGCCGACCGCACCGCTGCGGCGCCCTCGGCGATCTTGAGGTGGGGCTCGGGTGGCCGGTGCCATCGGTGTTCGCGGGGAGCGCCTCCGTCGGGGACGACCAGGCACGAGCCGGGCGGCACCGCCTCGACGCCGTGCCACAGGGCGCGCTGGTCGAGGGGGGCGGGTACCGGGTGGAACAGGCGCAGCGCCAACTGCGCCGTGTCGGGTCGCGCGCCGAGCAACGCGGCGAGCTCGGCTGCCCGGTCGGCGGCGACGACGGTCCCGTCGGCGCGGCCGTGGAAGACCCGGCGGGTGCCGTACGCCGTGCCCTGCACCCGTAGCTGCCCGGCGACGGCGGCGATCAGGTGGAACTGACCGGGCAGGGCGCCGGCCAGGGCGTCCAGGTCGGTGGGGATGCGGACGTGGCGGGTGCGCTCGCGCAGTTCGTCGCCGTCGGCGGCGAAGGAGCCGACGAGGGCGACGGCGGTGTCGCGGTGCCGGGCGACCAGGGGCGCGCCGTCGGGCCAGTGGCCGACGATCCAGGGCCGTCCGGAGCCGTGCGGGACCACCCCGAGTCCGGGGCGGTCCTCGCACAGGCGCCGGGCCACGGCGTCCGCGGCCTCGCAGTCGGGGAACGCGAAGAAGAAGGGCATGCCGTGGCCTGACATCACATCACTCCAGGGTGTCCGCTCAGACCATCGCGTACGGCGTGAACCAGTCGTTGCCGCGCGGGCCCCACAGTCCGGTCATCTCGCGGAAGGAGCCGGCGGCGGAGAAGAGCGGTGCCTCGTAAACGGCCTTCTTGGCCATGATGATTTCCCTCTCGAATGGATGGGTCGAACGAAAGTGCGCCCGTGGAATCGTGTGCGCTTCCGTGCGCTTCGTGTACTTCCGGGAAACAACGTCGCATCGATATGGCCACGCGGACGTCGGACTGTCAGGATCGTGCCACGGGGCCGGGAGCCCGGGCAGCCTGCTGACAGCGGCTCCGCGGAGCGCCTTCCGACGGCCTGACCAGAGCTGTGTCAGCTTCCTGCCAAACCTTTCCCGGGCCGGTTCGCCCCGCGGCCGGGCCCTTACGCTCCCTCACGGAAATCTCCGAGGAAGGCTTGAGGAATTGCGTAGGAAAATGATGCTCGGCGCCGCCGTATTCGCCGCCGCGACCCTGTCGTTGACGGTCTCTTCGGCTTCGGCCGCCCCGATGGCCGACCCGGTGCCCGCGCCGTCCGTGCGCGCGTGCGGTGAGGTGCGGCTGACCGGGTCGCTGCCCGCGCCCCCGGCCGGCATGGCCGTGCGGCAGCAGGTCACCATCGGGGCCGACTGCAAGCCGGTGTTCGGCGAGGCGCGGCTGGTCCCCGCGCCTCAGGACGGCGCCGCTCAGAAGGCGGCCGGGAGCCGGCCGGCCGCCGCGGCCGGGGACGCCCCGGCGACCGAGCGCCGGTTGAGGAGCTGGAACGAGATGTACGACTGCTGCAACATCCGGATGACCGGCCTCTACACCACCTCCCGGTGGACCCCGGGGGACGGCCGGATCAGCACCGCGTCCACCGCGGTCACACAGGGCTGGAACCGGGAACCGTGGAACGCCGGTTGGTCGCTGAAGTCCGCCGTGCACAACACCGACTGCACGACCGACTGCGGCGCCTCGCGCACCGAGGCGCACGCCGATTTCACGTACAAGGGAATCTTCGACTTCTCCGGAAACACCTACGCCAACGCGCACCACTCGTACGTCGACCTGAATGCGGACGGCACCGCGAACTGCCGCTTCGACGTACAGCTGCGCAACACCTTCATCGGCTGGAACTGGCAGCGCGGCTGTTCCTGAGGGTGGCGGGGGCGTGACAGCAACCGGACACGGTCGCAGCGCTCCGCGCCCCCGCTCCCTAGCCTCGTGGGACATATTCCTGACGTCCCACGCTTGTGAAGGAGTCTCATGTTCGGACGGATCGGACGCTTCGTCGTCCTCCGGCCCTGGGTGACCATCTCGGCCTGGCTGATAGCGGCGGTGGCACTGGCCGTACTCGCCCCCCAGCTGAAGTCCACCAGTGACCAGGCCGAATTCCTGCCCTCCCATTACGAGTCCGTCCAGGCGGCGAAGGCACAGGAACGCGCGTTCCCCCAGCATGAGCAGCCGGCTGCCATCGCCGTCTTCCGGCGCGGCGACTCCAAGACGCTCACCGACGCCGACAAGACCGCCGTGGCCAAGGTCGCCGCCGGTCTCCAGGCCAAGGGCCTGGACCTCATCAAGCGGGTGGAGAGCAGCCCCGAGGCGGTTTCCCCCGACGGCACCGTCGCGCTGGCGCAGGTCGTCGCGACCGTCAAGGACCCCTACGACCCGGCGCTCGGGGAGTCGGTCAAGAAGCTGCGCGAGGAGGCGAAGTCGCTCCTCGTCGGTACGGACCTCTCGCTCGGTTTCACCGGGCAGGCGGCCAGTGCGGTGGATGCCAAGGAGGCTTCCGGCGACACCGACGCCATGATCATGTCGGCCACGCTGCTGCTCATCGTGGTGCTGCTGCTGCTCATCTTCCGCAGCCCGCTCATCGCCGTCCTGCCGGTGGTGATCATCGGTATGGCGTTCGTGGTGGCCACCGGACTGATCTCGACGGCGGTCGAGCTCTTCGGGCTCAAGGCGGACGGCTCCATATCCGCGATCCTGATCGTGGTCCTCTTCGGCGTCGGCACCGACTACATCCTCTTCCTGCTGTTCCGGTACCGCGAGTTGCTGCGCGGCGGCCAGGACCCCAAGCAGGCCATGATCAGCACGGTGGCGCTGGTGGGCGAGACCATCGCGTCCGCCGCGGGTGCGGTCATCGTCGCGTTCCTGGCGCTGCTGCTGTCCACGATGGGCATGCTGCGCACCATGGGCCCCTCGCTGGCGATCTCGGTGGCGGTCGCCCTGGTGGCCGGTCTGACGCTGGTCCCGGCGGTCTTCTCGCTGCTGGGCGCCAAGGCGTTCTGGCCGTCGAAGGCTTGGCGCAAGGAGCCGAAGAACGTCCTCGCCGGCCGGATCGGCGGGCTCGCCGCCAAGCGTCCGGGCATCGTCGCGGGCGTCACCTCCGCCGTGCTCGCGGTGCTCGCCGTGGGTGTCCTCAGCTTCCACGCGGAGTTCGACGGTGACAGTTCGCTGCCGCAGAACACCGAGTCCGTGCAGGCGATGAAGGACCTCCAGCGCGGCTTCTCGGCCGGGCAGACCGACCCGACCACCGTCTACCTGGAGCAGCGCGACGGCTCCGCCCTGGACCCGGCCCGGCTGGAGGCGTTCCGCACCGCGCTGGGCGCCGTCGACGGCGTCGACTCCGTCTCCCCCGCCACGCCCGGGGCCGGCGGGGGCATCGCCCAGTACAGCGTGGTGCTGAAGTTCAAGCCCACCGAGGACAAGGCGCTCTCCCTGGTCTCGGGTCCGCTGCGGGACGCCGCCCACGAGGCCGCACCCGAGGGCGCCAGGGCCCTCGTCGGTGGCACGTCCGCGGTGCTCGCCGACATCAGCACGGCCGTCAACCGCGACTACAAGGTGGTCTTCCCGGCCGCCGGCCTGGCCATCATGCTCATCCTGGGCCTGCTGCTGCGCAGTCTGGTCGCCCCGCTGTACCTGATGGTGTCGGTCGCCCTCGGCTTCGCCGCCACCCTCGGCGCGACGGTCTGGCTCTTCCAGAACGGCGCGGGCGAGAAGGGCCTGCTGTTCACCTTGCCGATCATCGTCTACCTCTTCGTGGTCGCCATCGGTACGGACTACAACATCCTGATGGTGGCCCGGCTGCGCGAGGAGATAGGGGCCGGACGGAGCCCGCGCGAGGCGGTGCGCCGGGCCGTCACGGCCACCACGCCGACGATCAGCGCCGCCGCGGTCATCCTGGCCGGCACCTTCGGCGTGCTGATGCTCGCCAAGAACTCGATGCTCCAGCAGATGGGCTTCGCCGTGGCGTTCGGCATCCTGCTGTCCGCCTTCGTCATGGCGATGCTGCTGGTCCCGACGCTGACCAGCCTGCTGGGTCGGCACGCCTGGTGGCCCGGCCACCGGACCACCCTGCCGACCACCGCCGGCGATCGGGGCCCGGGCGCGGGCCCGGACGGCCCGGGGAGCGGGACAGCCGGGCCGGGAACGTCCCGTACCGACGACCGAACGCTGGTCTGAGCCGTATCCACCGTGTGACCTGTGCGAGAGGAGGGCGCCGCCCGGTCCGCGCTTCCCGAGGGGGGCGGGGACCGGGCGGCGCACGCCCATGGAGCTGACCGTTTTCCTGTTCATCGCCACCATCACCCTCGTCCTGACCGTGGCACTGCTCGCGGTCGGCGCCCGCCGCCTCCTGGGCCTGCGGATCGGCAAGGTGCGGGCGGCACTCACCGGACTGGTCGCCATGGGGGCCGGCGGCCTGATCGGAGCCGCGATGGGCGAAGCCCGTCGCGGCGCCCTCGTTTCCGTGCACATCGGTCTGACCGTGCTGGTCGCGGTGGTCTTCCTCGCCCTTTCCGAGATGGTGGTGCCCTCCGGGTCGCTGGCGGAGGTGGTGCGCTGGCCGCAGGCCCTGCGCCGCCGGGTCGCCCGGACCCGCCGGTACACCCAGCTGAGCCGGATCGCCGTACGGCACGGCCTGGGCGGGGCGCTGCGCGGCCGGGGGCGGAGCGGGCCGGAGGCGACGGCCGACCGGGAGCAGCTGGCGGCCGGCGTACGGCTGGCCCTGGAGGAGGCCGGCGCCACCTTCGTCAAGCTCGGCCAGGTACTGTCCACCCGCTACGACCTACTGCCGAGCGAGTTCGTGGAGGAGTTGACGAAGCTCCAGCACCAGGTGGCCGCGGATTCCTGGGACGAGGTGGAACACGTGCTGACGCAGGAACTCGGCAAGGAACCGGAGGTGTTCTTCGCCGAGTTCGACCGCGAGCCGCTCGCCGCGGGTTCGATCGCCCAGGTGCACCGCGCCCGGCTGACCACCGGCGAGAAGGTGGTGGTCAAGGTGCAGCGGCCCGGTGCCCGGCCCGTCGTCGACCGGGATCTGGACATCCTGTTCCGGATGAGCCGCAAGTTCGAGGAGCACACCTCCTGGGGCCGGGACCTCGGTGCGGTCGACCTCGCCGTGGGCTTCGCCAACTCCCTCAACGAGGAGTTGGACTTCCGGATCGAGGCCCGCAACATGGCCACCATCAGGGCCGCGAACGAGCGTCCCGACATGGCGTCCACGGTCCGCATGCCCTTGGTGCACGAGGAGCTGTGCACCCGCCGGATCCTGGTCCTGGAGTGCCTGGACGGCGTACCGTTGAACGCGGCCGGGGCGGTGATCGACGAGCGGGGGCTGGACCGTACGGAGATGGCCCGGCAGCTGCTGGAGTGCGTACTGGAGCAGATCATGATCGGCGGGGTGTTCCACGCCGACCCGCACCCCGGCAACATCATGCTGCTGGACGACGGCAAGCTGGGCCTGCTCGACTTCGGGTCGGTGGGGCGCATCGACCGGGTGCTGCGTGCCGCGCTGCGCAACCTGCTGCTGGCCATCCATCGCAGCGACCCCGTGGCGCTGTCCGACGCGCTGCTGGAGCTGGTCGACCGGCGCGAGGACATCGACGAGATGCGTCTGGAGCGGGCGCTCGGCCGGTTCATGGCCCGGCACCTGACGCCGGGGGTGCGGCCCGACCGGGAGATGTTCGCGGACCTGTTCCTGCTGGTGGCCCGGCACGGGTTGACGGTGCCTCCGGAGATCGCCGCGACCTTCCGGGCGCTCGCCACCCTGGAGGGGGCGATGGAGCAACTGGTCCCGGGTTTCGACATCGTCGCGGAGGCCAGGGAGTTCGCCGCGGGGCAGCTGGAGCGCAAACTGACCCCGAGCTCGATCGGCCAGGTCCTCTCGGAAGAGGCGCTCGCGCTCGCGCCGATGCTGCGCCGGCTGCCGCGCCGGTTGGAGCGGATCACGAACGCGCTGGAGCACGGCCGGTTGGGGGTGCAGGTCAGGCTGCTCGCCGACGAGCGGGACCGGCGGTTCGTGCGCTCCCTCGTGCACGACGTGCTGCTGGCGTTCCTGGGCGGGGTGACGGGTCTGATCGGCGTCCTGCTGCTGGACACGGACCACGGGCCGCCGCTGAACGACTCCCTGACGCTGTTCCAGCTGATCGGCTACAACCTGCTGGTGGTCAGTTGCGTGCTGGTGATCCGGGTGGTGTTCGGCATCTTCAAGGCCCAGCGGCGGCTTCCCGGCAGGTGACCGGCGGCAAGGGTGCGGGGTGGGGCCGGGGTGTGGACCCCGGCCCCTTCGTTCTGTGCGCCGCCCGGTCCGGTGCGCGTTCTCAGGCCGCCCGGAAGGCGACGGGCAGACTGCTGTGGCCGTGGAGGAAGTTGGAGTACACCCGGCGGGCCTCGCCGCGGGACTCGATCGAGGCGACCATGTCGCGCAGGGCCGACAGCAGGGCCTTCAGTTCCTCGCGCCCCAGGAACGCGCCCAGGCAGAAGTGCGGGCCGAAACCGAAGGTCACGTGCTTGTTGGGGGTGCGGGCCAGGTCGTAGCGGCGGGGGTCGGCGAAGACGTTCTCGTCGAAGTTGGCGGAGGTGTTCCACAGGGTGACGATGTCGCCGGCCGCGATGGTGTGGCCGTCGATCTCCACGTCCACCAGGGCGCGGCGGCCGAAGTGCATGGCCGGGGTGGTCCAGCGCAGCACCTCCTCGGTGGCGCTCTCCACGCTCACCCCGCCGGCCTTGAAGGCCTGCCACTGGGCGGGGTGTTCGATGAAGGCGAGCACCGCGCCGATGGAGGCCATGCGGCTGGATTCGTCGCCGCCGATGATCAGGCTGTAGCAGTTGAAGATGATCTCTTCCTCGCTGAGGGGACGCCCCTCGACCTCACCCGTCGCCAGCGCGCTGATGACGTCGTCGCCGGGGTTGCGGCGGCGGGCGCGGGCCAGGTCGGAGAAGTACAGCAGGATCTCGTTGCGCGCCAGCCACGCCTCGTCGGCGGTGCCGTCGCTGCTGTCGGCGCTGAGCACCTGCTTGTTCCAGTCCAGCAGCCGCTGGCGGTCCTGCGGCGGTACGGCCATCAGGTCGCAGATGGTGCCCATCGGGATGTGCTCGGCGATGGCCTCGGCGTAGTCGAAGCCGCCGCGGTCGACGACCTGGGAGAGCAGGTCGCGGGTGCGGGTGTTGACCTGCTCGACCACGTGGCGCAGGGCCCGCGGGGAGAAGGACTTCAGCATCAGGTTCCGGATGGCGCGGTGGCGGGCGCCGTCGCTGACGGCGAGCATCTTGCCGGCCGCCGAGTCACCGCCCTGGAGCAGGGTGGAGAGGACGTTGCCGCGCTCGGAGGTGAAGTGGGTGGTGTCCTTGTAGACGGCCATCACGTCGTGGTGGCGGGTGAGCGCCCAGAAGCCGGGCAGGCCCGCGGTGGCACGGTGGTGGTGGACGGGCCGCTCGGTGCGGAACCGCTGCCACAGGTCGTGGATCGCGGCGGGGTCCTCGGTGACGAAGGTCCGGGGGTCCGTGAGGTCGACGGCGTCGAGGTCGCCGGGTATGCCGGGGCCGGTCCCGATGGTCTCGGTCGTAGTGGTCATGTCCGCTCTCAGTTCGGTCCGTGCGCGACGCGCACGCGGTCAGGGGGTCCGGTCCGACGGGGATTCGGCGCGGCGGCGGATGCCGTGCAGCCACTCGCGGCGGATCAGGCCGCCGGGCAGCCGGATCAGCGTCCAGTAGCGGGCGAAGCTGCGCCGGGTCGCCTCGTCGGTGCTGAGCACGCGCGTCTCGGTGATCAGCCGGCCGTTGTCGTAACGGAAGTTGAAGGCCACCTTGTAGTGGCCGGGGCGCTCGAAGGCGGCGAAGGACTCGCCGGCCGGTTCGGCCAGTTCGGCGGGCCCCTTGGGCTCACGGACGGACACGGCGGCGCCGACGACCAGTTCGCCGGGGCCGCGGTGCAGTTCGGTGAAGCCGCCGCCGGTCATGGAGCCGAGGAAGGGCTCCTGGGCCTTGTCGCGTTTGGTGCCGAGGGAGCCGACCACCATCATCGCGTGGAAGAGGGGGACGTCGCGCCAGCGGGTCTCGTCCACGGCCCGCAGCACGCTCTCGCGCGGTGCGCGCACCGCGACGGAGTGCCGCTCGTGATGGTCGTAGCGCGGCAGCAGCCGCTCCAGTGCCGTGGTGTCGGTCTTCATGTCGGTCAGGCCTCCTCGGGCCGGGGCGGGCGGGTGCGCCGCTGGAAGGCCACGGCGAGTGCGGTGAACAGCAGGCCGCCGAGCATCCAGTAGGGCTCGTAGAGCAGGACGGCGAAGCGGTCCATGCCCTCCAGCGGCCCGGTGCGCCTGCCGGCCAGGTAGACCGCGAGGTCGACCATGGCGGGCAGGGCGTGGAAGACCATCAGCAGGGCGCAGCCCCAGGCCCCGAACAGGACCAGCTTGCGCGGGAAGAACAGGCCCCAGCGCTGGACCAGGGCGAGGGCGAGGGCGGCTCCGCCGAGGTTCATCGGGATGGCGATCAGGTCGATGATGAACAGGGGCTTGTTGTCGACGAGGGACTCGCCCGGCGGCAGCCCGTAGGTGCCGCCCAGGGCCCAGTAGGCGTGGAAGGCCGCGAAGAGGACCATCCAGACGCATGCGGCGGCGCCCGTCGCTCTCTGCCGGGCCGTGGCTGCGGGGTGGAGGTCGGCGCGGGCCGCCAGGCGGCTCGTCCTACGGCTGGCGTCGGCGGGTGCGGTGCGCATGCGGTTCCTATCGCGGTAGGGGTGTCAGGAGGAGGGGTCCGGGCCGTAGCCCATCGGGCATCCGTAGACGACGTCGCCGTCGCCCTCGGCTGTGGTCTCCCCCGTGGGCGCCGCGTGAACCTGGCTGCGCGCCTCGTGCAGTTCGGGGAAGAACCATTTGTCCAAAGTGGTGCGCAGGAACTCCGATCCGGCGCTGCCTCCGCTGCCGGGGCGGGTTCCCAGCGCCCGTACCACCAGCATCCAGTGCTGGTAGCGCCACTGGTGGAACAGGGCGTCGTAGGCGAGGAGGTCCTCGGCCGTGTCGCGCAGTTCCTCGTCGGGCGCGCCCGGCGCGAACAGCTTCTCGACGCTCAGGCCGCGTCGCTCCAGCAGGGCGTGGAAGGCGTCGTTGAGGGAGGGCTCGTGGAAGCGGCGCAGCAGCCGTTCCCGTTCGTCCACGGTGGCGCCCGGCAGGTTCAGGTAGCGGCGGTCGCGCAGGCCGGAGAGCATTTCGAGCTCGCGGAACTGTACGGACTGGAAACCGCTGGACTCCCCCAGCGCGCCGCGGAACTCGTTGAACCCGGCCGGGGTCATGGTGGCGAGCACGTCGAGGTGGCCGAGCCACAGGGAGTTCATCCGGGTCAGCCGGCGCAGGCCCCAGCGGGCCCGGCTGAGCAGGTCCTGGTCCAGGCAGACGCGGACCTGCTCCAGTTCGTGCAGGGCGCAGGAGAACCACAGTTCTATCGCCTGGTGGGTGACGATGAACAGCAGTTCATCGTGGGCGTCGGTGCGTGGGCGCTGGAGTTCCAGCAGGCCGGGCACCTCCAGGTAGGTGCCGTAATTGAGCGGCTGGGGCGTGACGTCGGCGGCGGGGGCCGGGACGGCGGTGGCGGTGAGCGGCTCGGCGATCGTGTCGGTCATGACGTGGTGTTCCCCCTAGGTGGAGCGTCAGCGGGCGACGGCGGTGCGGTACTTGCGGGTCGCCAGCGGTGCAGCGACGGCCAGCAGCAGCGCCATCCAGATCAGGCTGAGCGCGATGGGATGGTCGTTCGGGAAGGAGTGGCCCGCGGTCGCGGCCGGGTTGCCCCACAGTTCGCGGCAGGCGCCGACCACGGAGCTCAGCGGGTTCCACTCGGCCGCCACGCGGAGCCACTCGGGCAGCCCGGTGAGCGGGATGAAGGCGTTGGACAGGAACATCACCGGCATCAGCAGCAGCGCGGGCACGGACGAGGCCGTCGACGGGTCGCCCACGGAGAGGCCGATCAGCGCGCCGAGCCAGGCGACGGTGAAGCCGAAGAGCAGCAGGATCCCGAAGCCGGCCGCGACGCTCAGCGGGCCGGTATGGGTGCGCCAGCCGATGGCGAGGCCGACAAGGGCCATCGCCAGGCAGCTGATCGCCCGCAGTGCGGTGTCGCCGACGGTGCGGCCGATGAGTACGGCGGCACCCGACATGGGCAGCGACCGGAACCGGTCGACGAGGCCGTTGCGCAGGTCCTCCACGGCGCCGACCGAGGTGTCCGGTACGGCGGTCAGGACGCTCTGGACGAAGATGCCGGCCATGATGAACTCGGCGTAGCCGCCGTCCGGGACCTCGATGACGCTGCCGAACAGCACGCCGAAGAGCAGGACGAACACCATGGGCAGCAGGACGGCGTTGACCAGCCGGCCGGGGGCCCGTCGCAGGTGCCGCAGGTGCCGTTCGACGCAGACGGCGCCGTCCTGGACCGCTTCGACCGCCGCGCTCATGCCGCGCTCCGTTCCGTGTTCTTGGTGCCGCCGTGGCCGGTGAGGTGGAGGAAGACGTCGTCCAGGGAGGGCCGGCGGACGGCGAAGTCGACCACCTCGACACCGGCGGCCCGCAGGGCCAGCGCCGCTTCCGCGATGTCCTCCATGCCGGTGGCCAGCTGCACCGACAGGCTCCGGCCGTCGTCGTCCGCGACCGGCGCGACGCCGACCGCGCGGGTGAGCGCGGCGGCGGCCGCGGGCCGCTGGGAGGGGTCGGCGAGGCCCACGTCGAGGCGTTCGCCGCCGACCTTGTTCTTCAGCTCGTCGGCGGTTCCCTCGGCGATGACCTGCCCGCTGTCCACGACCGCGATCCGGTCGGCGAGTTGGTCGGCCTCTTTCAGGTACTGGGTCGTCAGCAGGACGGTGACGCCCGCGTCGACCTGCTCGCGGATCATCGCCCACAGGGCGATCCGGCTGGCCGGGTCGAGCCCGGTGGTCGGCTCGTCGAGGAAGAGCACGGCCGGATCGCCGATCAGGCTGACGGCCAGGTCGAGCCGGCGGCGCATGCCGCCGGAGTACGTGCCCGCCGGTCGGTCGGCCGCCTCCACCAGGTCGAACTTCTCCAGCAGTTCCCGGGCCCGCGCCTGGGCGGCTGCCCTGGACAGCCGCAGCAGCATGCCCACCATCCGGAGGTTCTCCCGGCCGGTGAGCTGCTCGTCGACCGCCGCGTACTGGCCGGTGAGACCGATCGCCCGCTGCACCCGGCGGCGTTCGCGGACCACGTCGAACCCGGCGACCCGCGCCGTGCCCGCGTCCGGTTCCAGCAGCGTCGCCAGGATGCGGACGGTCGTCGTCTTGCCCGCGCCGTTCGGGCCGAGCACCCCGAGCACCGAGCCCGCGGGGACGGCGAGGTCGACACCGCGCAGCGCCTCGTGGGCGCCGTACCGCTTGCGGAGTCCCTCCGCCTGGATTGCCAGCTCCACTGTCAACTCCTCTTTTCCCCGCGGATGCGGTCCGCGAGCCGCCGGCCGATCTGCGTGACCGGTTCGGGCCGTGTCATGTCTTCATGGGCACAGGCGATGTCGTGGACTTCGATCCGCCCGTCGACGTGGGGCTCCCACGAGGCGACCGACGGCGCGTCCTCGCCCCGGCCCTCGGTGGCGAAGAAGTACAGGACGTCGCCCCGGAAGCGGCCCAACCCTGAGGTGTCCGCCTGGAGCCGGCCGTTGTTGGCGGCGACCCGCTCGACGGCCGCCAGGTGCCGTTCCTGAAGGCCCGCGAACCCGTCGCCGCCGCCCCGCAGGGCCTCTGCCAGCTCGCGGCGGAACTCCTCGGCGTCGTGGTCGGCCTGCCGCGTGCCGCTCGCGTAGGCGTCGAGCATGGCCAGGAGGGCGACCTCGTGACCCTGTTCCTGGAGCCGGGTGGCGATGAGGTGGGCGACCACGCCGCCGAAGGACCAGCCGAGGAGGTGGTAGGGGCCGGACGGCTGGACGTCGAGGATCCGCGCGACGTAGTCCTCGGCCATCTCGGCCGAGGTGGCGGGGAGTTCGTCCTCGCCGGTCAGGCCGCGGGCCTGGAGCGCCCAGACGGGGCGGTCCGGCTCCAGCGCCGGGACGAGGCCGGAGTACACCCAGCCGATGCCCAGGCCCGGGTGGACGCAGAACAGCGGGGGCAGCGAGCCCTGCGGGCGCAGCGGCAACAGCACCTCCAGCGCGTCGTCGACGGTGTCGGTGCCGAGCCGCTCGGCGAGCCGGGCGACGGTGGGTGCCTCGAACATGCTGCGGACGGTGAGTTCGGCGCCGCAGGTCTCCCTGATCCGGCCCGCGAGCCGCATGATCAGCAGCGAGTGGCCTCCCAGGTGGAAGAAGTCGTCGTCGATGCCGACCCGCTCCAGGCCCAGTACCTCGGCGAAGAGCGCGCACAGCAGCTCCTCGCGCGGGGTGCGCGGGGCCCGGTCCGAGACCCCGGCCGCGAGGTCCGGGGCGGGCAGGGCCTTGCGGTCGAGCTTGCCGTTGGTGGTCACCGGCAGGGCGTCGAGGGCGAGGAAGGCGGCCGGCACCATGTGCTCGGGCAGCAGCTGCCCGAGGTGCGCGCGCAGCTCGTCGGCGCCCGGGGCCGCCGTCCCCGGCTCGGATACGACGTACGCGGCGAGCGCACGGTCGCCCGGGGTGTCCTCGCGGGCCACGACGGCGGCGTGGGCGATGTCGGGGTGGCGGTCGAGGGCGGCCTCGATCTCGCCGAGTTCGATGCGGA
>NZ_JBEZKS010000048.1:0-65861 GCF_040651775.1 Streptomyces sp. NPDC048383 | reverse complement strand
TCGTCCCGTTGCCGGACCACTGGAACACGGCGGAACGGTCCGGGGACTGGGCGAACAGGCTACTGCCGGCGGACACACCGCAGTTCGTGCTCGTCATGGTGATCGGGCTGTCGGGGTTCAGGACCAGCGGCCCCTGTCCCTGAAGGACGGGGTTGACGATGTGCTGGTTGTCGGCGTCCTGGTCGCTGCTGGGGTTGTAGAGCTGCTCGTAGTGCAGGTGGGGCCTGCCTTCCGAACCGACGTCCCCCATGTAGCCGACCACGTCGCCGCGCTTGACCCACGTGCCTTCCCTCGCCACGCCGGTCATGTGCATGTACGTGGTGAACCATCCGCCGCCGTGCCGGATCTCCAGCCCGCCCGGCGAGAAGGTCTCGTGCACGTAGCCGTCGGCCGAGGCCAGGACGGGGCTGCCCTCCCGCATGCCCTGCCGGTACATGTCCATCTTCTTGTCGTCCGGGTTGTGACCTCGGTAGGTCTTCACTTCGATCACGCTGCTACAGGGGAACGGAAGTAAGAAGTCCGGCCGGTCCGCCGCCGCGTTCACCTGTCGAGCCGGGGCGGAGGCCGAGGCGGGCGTGGGCGCGATCGGTGCGAGCAGCAGCGCTGCCGCCGCCGCTGCCAGGAGGCCGACCCGTGTGATTCTCATGCGTCTCCTCGGAGTGGGATGGACCCTGAAGGCCGTAAGACTCGGGGCCGCGGAACGGCGTCAGTATGGTTCCTCGGGGCCCGGATATGGAACAAGTTTCTAGAAAAGTATTTTAGTTTGGCGGGATGACGCTGCCGGAGCAACACGGCCCGACCCGTCCGAAGCGGCCGTCAGGCCGGGCGGTTCTCACTGGTCGGCCCGCCCCGGCGCGCGACCGCGGCGGGGCCCGAAATCCGTCACCCGGCGCACACTTCCGGTCGCGCACTAAACTCTCCGCCCATGGCAATGAAGCAGTCCCGTGGCGAGATCACCGTCGAACGCTTGCTGGCCGCGGCACTCCAGGTGTACGCAGCCGAGGGCCAGGCCGGCTTCACGGTCCACGCGATCACCTCGGCCAGCGGGGTCAGCCTGGGCAGCCTGTACCACCACTTCGGCAGCGTCGACGGCCTGGCCGCCGCGCTCTACTCGCGCTGTCTGGAGCGGCAGTACGGCGAGGTCCTCACCGCCTTCGGCCGGGCCAGGAGCGCCCGTACCGGAATCCGCGCACTGGTGACCGCGTACCTGCGGTTCACCAGGGAGAACCCGGAGATGGCCCGGTTCCTGCACGGCTCGGCCTACTCCAGCTACCTGGCCGTCCGCGCGGACCCGGCCCGCGGGGTCGAGCCGGACCACTTTCCGCACGTCGCCGACCATTTGCGGCCGTGGGTCGAGGCGGGTGAGATCGCGGCGCTGCCCGATGCGCTGCTGGAGGTCCTGGTCGTCGGGCCGGTGGCGGTGGCCGCCCACCGCTGGCTGGCCACCCCGCAGGACATCGACCTCACCGAGGCCACTCGTGTCCTGTCCGACCGCATCTGGCGTTCGATCCAGCCATAGTCCCGGGCCGGGCACGGAGAAGGATCTCGTCGCGGGTGATCGGGCCGCCCACGTCCGACGGGACGGGACGGGCGGCTCTGCGGGAGGGACGGTGTGCGCTCACAACGGGCTCCTGGTCGGTAGCGGTACGAGGCACTACGGAAAAGGGACCCGTCGCGGTCGCGCCGGGTCACAGTGTGATCGCGCTGAAAGCTACCGAGAGGGACACGGCCCGGGGATCCGGAGAATTACGGATGGTCACCCTCGGCTCCTCCCGCTAAGGCTCGCGCGCTTTGCCCGTCGGGTCCGTCGGGCAAGTTGCCCTCACGACACCACGCAGGCCCTAGAGGACGCGAGCCGGTTCTGTCAGTCCGTAAGGTTCCGGATACTCCTCCCGGGCGGTGATCACTAGCCTCCAAACCGCCGGTGCCGCCGGGACGGCAACCGGATCCCCCGTCAGCTCGCCCACAGGAGGTCACCTTGACCACGCAGAACCCCACCCGCAGGAGCATCCTCACGTCCGCGGGCGGGCTCGCCGCCGCGGCGGCCCTGGGAGCCGGCGGCGTCCTCGCGTCGACGTCGGCGGCCTCGGCGGCCGACGACTTCCTGCGCGTCACGGAACGCAACGAGCAGGATCACCGGATGTGGTACTACCGGTTCCAAACCTCCGCCATCGGCGGCTGGACCCCGGCCGTCAACGTGCTGCTCCCCGACGGCTACCACACCAGCGGGCGCCGCTACCCCGTTCTCTACCTGCTCCACGGTGGCCTGGAGGACTTCATCACCTTCGACGCGCACCACGACATCCGGGGTCTGACGGCCTGGAAGGACCTCATCGTCGTGATGCCCGACGGCGGGCGCGCCGGCTGGTACTCCAACGCGGTGAGCTCCAACATCGGCGCCCGGAACTGGGAGTACTTCCACATCGGGCAGCTGATCCCGTGGATCGACGCGAACTTCCGCACCTACGCCGAGTACGACGGCCGCGCCGTCTCCGGGTTCTCCATGGGCGGCTTCGGCGCCCTGAAGTACGCGGCCAAGTACTACGGCCACTTCGCATCGGTCAGCGCCCACTCCGGCCCGGCCAACCTGCGCGGGGGCAACGGTGACCTGGTGACCCACTGGGCCAACCTCTCCTCCGCCGCCGTGGAACTGAACGGCGGCAGCATCTATGGCGCGCCCTTCTGGGACCAGGCCCGGGTCAGCGCGGACAACCCGTGCGAGCGCGTCGAGAGCTACCGGCACAAGCGGGTCTTCCTGGTTGCCGGCACCAGCCCCCAGGACATCCAGGGTTACGCCAACGAGACCCTGGTGCTCGCCACCCAGCGGGAGTTCAAGTGGCACCTCGACCGCGCGGGCATCCCCTACGAGCAGCATGAGGTGGACGGCGGCCACTGGGTCCGCCGGCATCTGCTGGAGCGCGACATCAACGGCGTCATCGACCGCCTGCGCAAGGCGTGAAGGGGAGACCTCGCGTGATGTCCCCATCGACCGTCTGCGCAGGGCCCGGAGTGCGGATCGCGCCACGCTAAAGGGGTGGAAGGGCGGTTCCGCGGGCCGTGCCCCCCTCCGGCACGGTGACCTTCCCCACCCCGGCACATCCCGTACGCGACGTCCGCGACCGGGGGTGCACGGGCCGATCCCGCACAGCCGCCCGCGGTGGCGGTTTGCCGCGCCCGCTCGCCGCGGCGCGGCAACTTCCCCCGAACCGCTCGCCGGAGAGTCGAAAACGACCCCAAACCACCATCACCGCGCGAGGGCCGGAGTGACCGGGGACACCGGGGGAGCCGCCCGCGAGGAGAGGGCCGGCGAGCCTCCCGACAAGCGGCTCGGAGAGCCTCCCGGGGCAGCCGGTGCGGGCTGTCCGACCCGGCGGACCGCCCTGGCCGAAGTGGCTGAAGTGCGCCGATGAACTTCACTGAAAGATGAGTACTGTTCCACTCACGGTCCGGCACGACGCGTGGAACGGGGGGAGCGGTGAGCGGTGTAGTCGTCCATCTGCCGCGGGGGTGTAGTGGCGCCGACGGCGGTGAACCGTACGGCGATGCGGTGACGTTACGCCTCGGACCGGGCGAAGTCGCCCGCTTCGGACGCGGATCCGCGAAGATCCCCGTGGAGCTCCGCCTCGCCGACGCGGCGATCTCCCGGCTCGCCGGGGAGATCCGCGTGATCGACGACCACTGGCAGTTGACGAACCACAGCACTACCCACAGCTACCTCGTGGAGAACCCGGAGGGCGCCGGGGAGTACCTGAGGGTCCCGCCCCGCCGGGTCGGGGCACCCGTCCCGTTCGAGTTCTCGCGCGTCGTGCTGCCCACCCGCAGCGATGTCCCCGTCTCCTTCCAGGTGTTCGCTCCCGATCACGTCTACCTGGACCCGGAGGACATGGGCGCCCCCTGGGGCCGCCTGACCGTCACCGCCTACTCGCTGGACGAGACGGCCACCTACTTCCTGGTCCTCCTCGCGCTCTGCGAACCGCGCCTGCGCGACCAGTCCCGCATCGCGGTCCCCACCACGCCCCAGATCGTCGAACGGCTCAGGGGCCACGTCGCCTGCGCCACCCTGACCGCGCGAGCGGTCAGCTCGCACATCGACTACCTCGCCGAGGAGAAGCTGCGCATCGGCGCCTCGGACCCGCGCGAACCCGGCAAGGGCGACCGCCGCAATGGCAAGCGGGAGGAGATCGTCGGCCTCGCCCTGCGGTTCGGGCTCGTGCGCGAGGAGCACCTGACGCTGCTGCCACCCCTGACGGGGGCCGGCGGGCGGGAGCGGCAGGCCGTGCGATGACGACGCCCGACGCCCTGCGCGACATCACGGAATGCGACGGCACGGACCTGCTCCCGCCCGGCCACCGGGTGCAGGACTGGACGATCACCGAGCTGATCGGGGCCGGAGGCTGGTCCACGGTCTACGCCGCACGGCCCGCCGACCGGTACCCGGACCGGACCGGCCGGGCCCCCGCGCACCCGTCCGCGGCACCCGCCGAGATCGCTCTCAAAATCATGCCGACCGCCGGGTATGCCCCGCGCCAGACGCGCAGGATCGTGGAGTCCGCCCGCCGGGAGGTCGAACTGGGACGCAGGGCCGGGCACGCGCGGCTGATCCGCCTCCTGGACTCCTTCGTCCTGGAGGCGCCGGACCGCCCCGCCCTGGACGGGGCGATCGTGCTGGTCATGGAGCGGGCCGCGGGCAGCCTGCGGGAACTCCTCGACGCCGGCGTGGCCGACGCCGACCGCGCCCGGCTGATCGTGGGGATCTGCGAGGGACTCGCCCACCTCCACCGGTCGGGTTGGGTCCACGCCGACCTCAAGCCGGAGAACGTCCTGCTGGACGGCAGCCGTTCCGTGAAGCTCTCGGACTTCGGGCTGGCCACCCGGATGACGGGAACGTTCGGGTACGCGCCCCCCATGGGCACCTTGGACTACCTTCCGCCCGAGCGCTGGCGGGCACCCCTCGGGGAGCTGGGCGTGAAGGTCCGGCCCAGTGCCGACATCTGGGCCCTGGGCATCATCATCCACGAGGTGTTCGGCTCCGGCGCCTCCCCGTTCTCCGGCGCCACGCCCATGGCACGGGGCGCCGCTGTCCAGGAGTACGGCGAAGGGCGCGCGCCGCTGCGTATGGACCAGGCCGTGCCGCCGTTCTGGCGCGAGCTCGCCGCCGACTGCCTCGCCCCGACCCACGCGGCGCGTGCCCCGCACACCGCCGGGAGCCTGCTCGCCCGCATCACCGCCGAACAGGAGGCGCGCGGGAGGGGCGCGGGGCGGCTGTGGGGCCGGGCCCGCGCCGCGATCCTCACCACCGCGCTCTGCGGGATCGCCGGTACGACCCTGTGGTCGGACGCGGCACGGCCGAGCTCCTCCGCACCGGACGGCCCGGAGGGCGCGGCGGCCGGCACGATCCGGGTGTTCAATGCGGAGAAGGGCTGCCAGGAGCGGGCCGACCGGGACCCGCAGTGCAGTCTGGGCCTGGCGATCGACCCGATGCGCCAGTACACCGCGGACAACGTCGTACCGTCCCGGGTGTGGCACGGCGACGTCCTCGCGGTCGACTGCCAGTTGCCCGACGGCCGGGTCGTCATCGACGAGGCGGACCTGCAGTCCACCCGCTGGTTCCACGTCCGCCTCCCGCCCGGCTCCACACCCCCGACAGCGTGGCTCCCCGCCGTCCGCACCAAGGACCGCCCGGCGCTGCAGGAGTGCGCGCACCCCGCGACCGGGCGCTGACGCTCCCGGCCGGTACGGCCGTAGCCCGACCAGCGGTGGGCGCAACGCTCTGCGCCGGGGAAGGCGTAGGTCTGAGCCCGCGTCGATGACGGACGCACCTGCCGCGCACCGTTCCAGCGCCGCCGCAGCGGCCATCCCGCGCGGGTCGACGAGGGTGCGGGAACCAGCACCTGGACACTCTCGCAGGCCATGAGCGACTGAGCGTGGCGGAGACGGATCCGAAGCGGCCGCTCCTCCCCCGGAAAGCCCGTCACCAGCGGGCTCGTGGCACGTGGCCGATCACCCCGCGGATCGTCGGGGACCCGTGTGATCAGGGCGTGAACCCACGTACATGTGATCGCAAGGGAAGGGCATCCGGTGCTGTACGGAGAGGAGTTGGGGATGAATGCGGAGTTGAAGGTGTCACTGGCTCGGGGCTCGGACGATCCGTCCGACTGGGCATGGATCGCAGCGATCTTCGCGCTCTACCTGCTGATCGGCTACGCGCTGGAGTACCGGTCGAAGAAACGCAGAGGCGACGCCCGGCCGGCGAGGGCGGCGGTGAACGGGCTGTTCTCCGAACGCGAGGGCGTGGACCCGGGCCAGCTCCTCGCCAGCCGCATGGTGATGCTGGGCGGCGCCCTGGCGGCGGGATTGGCCGGGTTCCTCACCCGGGACACACACGCAGCGGTGCAGTACCCGACCGTGGGCGTCGTGGCGCTGCTCGGGATCTTCGCGTGGGCGTACTTCGACCACCGCACGGAGCCGCGCGGCTGAACCGAGCTCGGGCAAGGACCGGCGTGTCCCTCTGCGCCGCCTCGTCGAGAGACGGCGCAGGGGGACTGCGGCACGGTCGGAGCAGGTGCGGCAGCAGGGAAGGGCGGGGGAGCGGAGCCCCCGCGTCAGTGCGACCGAGGACTGGGGCAGGGCGCACGGTACGACCGTCACCGTACGGAACGTGCCGTTCGCGGCCACCCCCGCCGAAGCCGCCGACGCCACCCGGGCCTTCCTGGACGCGGCCCCCGGGACCGACGCCGCCGCGCCCGGCGTGCTCCACGCGGCCGGCCGCGCCCCGGGGCCGAGAGCCCCTCGGCCGGCCGGGCCGTGCCGGTCAGTAGATGTCGCGGACGTAGCGCTTGTCGGTGGCCAGCCGGCGGACGTACGCGGCGGCCGATTCCTGGTCCATCGAGCCGTGGGCGGCGACGATCTCGTGCAGGGCCCGGTCCACGTCCTTGGCCATGCGACCGGCGTCCCCGCAGACGTAGAGGTGGGCGCCGTCCCGGAGCCACCGCCACAGGCGCGGGCCGTGCTCGCGCATCCGGTCCTGGACGTAGATCTTGTTGCGCTGGTCGCGGGAGAAGGCGACGTCGAGGCGGGCGAGGTGGCCGCCGGAGCGGAAGTCCTCCAGGTCCTGGCGGTAGTAGAAGTCGGTTGCCTCGTGCTGCTCGCCGAAGAACAGCCAGTTGGGGCCGGTGTGCCCCAGGGCCCGCCGCTCCTCCAGGAATCCGATGAACGGCGCGACACCGGTGCCCGGCCCGACCATGATCATCGGGGTGGTGGGGCCCGCGGGAGGGCGGAAGTGCGGCGCGCGTTGGACGAACACCTGGACCGGGCCGTCGTCGGCGGAATCCGCCAGATAGGTGGAGCAGACACCCTTGCGGTCCCGTCCCGTGCCGTTGGTGTAGCGGACGACCGACACCGTCAGGCGGACCTCGCCCGGGTGCGCGAGCGGGCTGGAGGAGATGGAGTACAACCGGGGCCGGAGGGGCTTGAGGACTCCGGCCCATTCGGCGCCGGAGGCCCGTACGGGGAAGGCGCCTATGACGTCGGCGGCTTGCCGGCCCCAGCTCCACTTCGCCAACTCGTCCTTGTTGTCGGGCCGCAGGAGCCGTTGGAGACCGCGGTCACCGGTGCGCGCGACGACGAACTTGAGGAGGTCCGGGGTGATGCGGGCCAAGTCGAAGCGGGTCCGCAACGCCTCGACGAGGGGGGTGTCCCCGCTGTTCGGCAGGGTGATGACCTCGTCGGGGTCGAGACCGGTGAGGGCGAGCCACTCCGCCACGAGCGCGGAGCCGTTGACCGGCCACACCCCGAGGGCGTCACCGGCCTCGTAGGGGAGTTCGCCCCCGCGGGTGTCGAAGGCGAACTGCCGTACCTCCTTCTGGGCTCCGGGCAGGCTGAGCAGCCGGTTTCCGACGAGCAGGGTCGCGAAGGGAGACGCCTTCGAGTGGCCGGCGGTTGCGGGCGGTCGGACCGCCGCCGGACCGCCGGCGGACGTCACGGACGACGGATTCGCAGGGGCGGGAGGCGGGCTCGCGGACCCCGCCGTGGTGGCGGTCGGGCGAGCCCGGGGCGGCGCGGGCGGGAGGTCGGGCACGGCGGTGAGGGCGTCGGCGATCCGGTCGAGCCACTGGCCGGCGCTCTCGTCGTGGTCGGGCTCGCACTCGGTGCGCGGGTGCAGGCGGGTGGCGCCGAGTTCCGCGAGGCGTTCGTCCAAGCGGCGGCCGTGGCCGCAGAAGTCGGCGTAGCCGGAGTCGCCGAAGGCCAACACGGAGTACCGCAGCCCGTCGGGCAGGACGGTGCCGGGTGCGGCGAGGGCCTGCCAGAAGCTCGCCCCGTTGTCGGGGCTGTCACCGTCGCCGAAGGTACTGGTGACGAGGAGCAGATCGGTATCGGTCGTGAACTGTTCGGGTGCGGTTTCGGCCATGGCGAGCAGCGTCGGGCTGAGACCGGACTCGGTGAGCCGGGCGGCCGCGGCGGTCGCGAACTCCTCGGCGGTGCCGGTCTGCGATGCCCACAGCACGAGCAGTTTCCTGGGCGCGGCCGATCCGGACCCGGCGTCGCCGGACCGCGCCGGGACTGCGGGAGGCGGGGGAGCGTCGGGGCCGGCCGTACGGGAGAACATGCCGGCCAGCACACCGTCGACCCACAGCGCCGTACCGGCGGCGAAGGGCGCGCCCGCGGGCAGGACCGGGACGCCGGTGGGCGGCGCCGCGGAGAGCCCCGACAGGTAGCCGGCCAGGTAGGTGCGCTCCGTCTCCGCCAACGGTGGCCCAGTGAGTTCGGGCAGGCCGAACAGGGTGGCCAGTGCGGAGACGGCGGTGGTCGCCTCGCCGGCCCGCGCCGCGGCGGGCAGGTCGTGGGGTCGCGGCGTCGGCGTGCCGGGGCGCTGCGACGTCGGGCCGGGGTGGGTTTCCCGCGACTGCGGGGCGGCCACGACCCGCAGTGCCACGGCGCAGGCCTTGAACGCGGGCTGGAACGAGAGCGGGTCGACGGCGTCGCTGGTGACGGCGTTGATGCTGAGGTACTCCCCGAACAAGTCGTTCCAGTGGAACGGCGCGAAGCAGTTCCCGGGGCTGACCCGGTCGGTGACGACGGCGGGCAGCACCGCGCGACCGCGCCGGGAGGCGACCTCGATGTGGTCGCCCTCCTCGGCGCCCATGGCGGCGGCGTCCTCCGGGTGGAGTTCGACGAAGGGGCCGGGGTTCAGCTTGTTGAGCTTGGCGACCTTGCCGGTCTTGGTGAGGGTGTGCCACTGGTGCTGGAGGCGTCCGGTGTTCAGGACGAACGGGTGCTCACCGTCGGGGAGTTCGGCGGCCGGCAGGTGCGGGCGGGCGAAGAACCGGGCGCGGCCGGAGGGGGTGGGGAACGCGAGCCGGGGCCGGGTTCCGTCCTCGCGCACCAGGAGCGTCTGGCTGATGCCGTCGTTGAGGTAGCGGATGGGGTTGCGGTCGTCGGTACCGGTGTGGGCGACCAGGTCGGAACTGGCACCGGCGACCGTCTCGGTACCGGTACCGGCGACCGTCTCGGTACCGGTACCGCTGTCCACGGAGTGGGGAGGCGGCGGCGGGGCCGGCCACTGGACCGGGGTCTCGCGCAGACGTGGGTAGGTGACCCCCCGCAGGTCCCAACCCGTCGTCGGGTTCCAGGCGCGCTTGAGCTCCTCGAAGACGTCCTCGGCGCTCGCGTACGTGAAGGCGTCGGCGAAACCCAACGCGCACGCGACGCGGGCGATGAGTTCCCAGTCGGGCAGGGCCTGCCCGGGCGGATCGACGACGCCTCGGACCAGGGTGAGGTTCCGTTCAGAATTGATCATGACGCCATCCGATTCCGCCCACAGGGTGGCGGGGAGGGTGACGTCGGCGTAGGCGTTCGTCTCGGTCTCGGCGAACACGTCCTGCGTGATGACCAGTTCGGCGGCCTCCAGGGCGGCGATGACCGTCTTGCGGTTGGCGACGGAGGCGACCGGGTTGGTGCAGATGATCCAACAGGCCTTGATGTCCCCGGCGGCCATCCGCTCGAACATCTCCACCGTTCCGCGTCCCACGTCGGTGCGCAGGGTGCCTGCCTCGACACCCCACAACTCCTCGACGAACGCACGCTCCGCGTCCACCAGCACGGAGCGTTGGCCGGGCAGACCGGGGCCCATGTATCCCATCTCGCGACCGCCCATCGCGTTGGGCTGACCGGTCAGCGAGAACGGTCCGGAGCCGGGGCGGCAGATCGCGCCCGTCGCGAGGTGCAGGTTGACCAGGGCGTTGGTGTTCCAGGTGCCGTGGACGGACTGGTTGAGTCCCATCGTCCAGCAACTCATCCACTCACCCGCCTCGCCGATCCACTGCGCGGCCCGCCGGATGTCGGCCTCCGGAATTCCGGTGATCTCGGCGACCTTCGCGGGCGGGTACTCGGCCAGGAAGGAACGCGTCTCCTCCCAACCATCGGTGAATTCCGCGATGAACGCCTCATCGGTGTGCCCGTTCTCCACCAGGAGGTGGAGGAGGCCGTTCAACAGGGCCAGGTCCGTGCCCGGTTCGATCCGGAGGAACAGGTCGGCCTTGTCGGCCGTGGCGTTGCGCCGGGGGTCGACGACGATCAGCTTGGCGCCGGAGGTCTTGACCCGGTCCATCATGCGCAGGAACAGGATCGGGTGGCAGTCGGCCATGTTCGCGCCGATCACGAGGAACGTGTCGGCCCGGTCGAAGTCCTGGTAGGAGCCCGGGGGCCCGTCGGCGCCCAGCGAGAGCTTGTAGCCGGTGCCCGCACTGGCCATGCACAGGCGGGAGTTGGACTCGATCTGGTTCGTCCGGACGAAGCCCTTGGCGAGCTTGTTCGCCAAGTACTGTGCCTCCAGGGACATTTGCCCGGAGACGTAGAACGCGAGTGCGTCGGGACCGTACTCGTCCAGCAGCGACCGGAGTCGCCCGGCCACCGTCGTGATGGCCTCGTCGAGGTCCGCTTCGACGGCCGCGGCGCCGCGCTCGGACCGGATCAGCGCCGTGGCCGCGCGCCCGGGGGCCGCCATCAGGTCCGCGCTCGTGGCTCCTTTGGTGCAGAGCCGTCCGAAGTTCGTCGGGTGCGACGTGTCGCCGACGACCTTCTCGACCGTACGCCGCCCGGTCGACGCGTCCCGGGTGACGTCGAGCACGATGCCGCAACCGACGCCGCAGTACGAGCAGACCGTCCGCACCCGCTCCGCCTTCGAATCCGACGTCGTCACGAAGGCTCCTCCCACCTGGGACACGGCCCTGTTCCGGTGTGCCGGTCGGCTGCGGCAGGGGTGGGACGGTTCCCACGTTCAGGACCGTAGGAAGAGCGCGTTTCCGGGCCGTCACGACCCGGGGGCACTAAGTGTAAACCGGGCCGCACAGTACGCCCGCGTCGGATGTGAGCGGCGCGCACGAGCAAGCAGAATGGGCGCCGTCCGGCCTGCGGATCGGAGCCGCCTGCGGCAGCGACGACAGTGGAGAGCGTCGGCCGTCTCCGGTGCGACCGCGAACCCGGACCGCCGGCCGTTCCGCGCCGTGCTCGCCACCGCCGACCCGAAGGGGGGCATGAGCGCCTTCGTCGTCAAGAGGTCCCCGAACGTCACCCACCGCTGAGGTCGTCCCCCGAGCGGCCGCTCGCCCGTCCCGCGGCCAGGAGCCGCTCGGGGTCCTCGCTGCGCAGACACGCCCGGTACGTCGCCTCGTGCACGGCCCGCGCCAGCCGCGCCCCCCAGACCGACCGGGGACCCGCGAAGGGTTCACCCGGCCGCCCTACGGAGGGTCGGGGCGCGGCGACGCACACGGCATCGGTCGGCGTGCCGGAGGCATCCACCCCCGCGTCGCGCAGCGCCTGGACCTTGGCCTCGGTGGCCGTGGCGACCGCGTTGACCAGGGCCGCGTCGGAGAAGGCGACGGGTACCGACACGACGATGTTGATCGTCCCCGCCGGCCTCGGCCCCGGCAGGCCCGGCGCCGGGTCGGCGGCCCAGCCGCGTACGCCGAGTCCGGCGGACGCCACGGCCTGCACGCCCCCGTCGGAGGCGCGGCCGTGATCGGCGACCGAGGCGGCGGTCATGAGTCCCACACCCGACCCCGGGGCCCCGGCCCGCGCCGCGAGTTCGGCGAGGTGCACGTCCGGATCCATCCGCCGGTATCCGTGGGCCACTTGGGCGTTGAGCACCCATCGGCGCTCGCCGATGCCCCCGCCCAGGGGTGCGCTGGAGATCATGCGACGGCTGCGGCCGGGCACCCACAGGAGCATCGGCAGCGCCCGGCCGTCCTCCACGCGTGAGAGGAGCGGCAGGCGCTCCAGCGAGGACAGGTCGAGCGGCGCGGAGGACATGCCGCACCCTATCCCGCCGCGGATCACCGGCCGGAACCCGTCGTACCGCGGCGGTGCCGGCCGGGTCGGAGCGCCGGCGCGGGCCGGGTCGGCCCGCGCCGGTGTGCGGCCCAACCGGGGACGGACACCGCGACGGGCATCCGTCCCCGGCCGGCCACCGGGTGGGTCAGGAGCCGTCGGTCGTGAGGCCCACGCGGACCCCGTGCGCGGCGGTGTCGATGCGGCCGGCGCGCAGGTCGGCGCGGGCGACGCGCAACTTGTCGGTCCGGAGTTCCCCCCGGCCTCACCGGTCGACGACGCCACCGCTGCCGGCGGTGCCCGCCGGCACGTCGAGCGGGCGGAGGACCATGAGCGGGCCCTCCGGGGTCGCCACCATGGCGAAGGGGAAGCGGTCGAGTTCGAGGCAGAGCGCGACGTCGTCGGGATGGGCGCCCTGACGCACCCCCCGCGTCAACTCGCCGGCGGCCCGCGAGTCGGCGGCGCGGCGGAGGTACCCGGCCGCGTCCGTCGCGGCCCCGCTCGCCCGGCCGGCGATGTACTGGGCGCAGGCCAGGTCCTCCTCGGCCCGACCGTCCTCGCCGGTCACCACGAACGTGACGCTGTCGCCCCCGCGCGTCCGCAGGAGCCGGGCCGTCGCCTCCGCCACCACGAAACCGGCGCACAGCACCAGGGAGGCGTCCTTGACCGCGAGGGCGCCGACCGTGCCCGCCGTGGTCTTCTGCACGACGGTGCGCCCGCCGAGGTCGACGGAGCGCACCAGGCCCGGCGAGTTCACGGCGTCGAAGCCGGGCGCGGGCGGACCGTCCTTGAGCGCCACCCAGTCCGGATGCCGGTCCTTGAGCGCCAGGGCCTCCTCCAGGGACTCGGCGAGGACGATCTTCTCCGCGCCGCGGGCGAACGCCCAGGCGGCCACCGTGTAGGCGCGCATGACGTCGACCACGACCGCCACGGAGGGGGTCTCGGCCAGGTCCCCGATGCCGAGGAAACGAGCATCCATCCGGCCATGATCACGCATGCCGACCCCGGGACGGCCGGGCCGTGACGGGCCTCACACCGACCCCTTCGGGGGCGCCCGGCCGGGGCGGAGCCGCTCGGACGCCGTGCGCCCCGAGGCCCCCGGCCGGCCCGGTCGGCCCGGTCGGGGGCCTGGCGGGGGCGTCGGGGCGTCGGGGCTTCGTGGCGCGCACGGGTGGCGTGGGGTCAGACGGGTTCCGCGACCGGTGTGCGGAGCATCGTCGCGCAGCGGTGCAGTTCCGCGGCGAGCGCCTGGCAGCGCCGCAGCAGGGGTTCGTCCGGCGCGGGGGCGGCGCCGTGCGGCCCGGGGACGAAGTCGGCGGGACACGAGGCGATCTGGGTGGGGGCCACCCACCCCCCGAGCGCCCTGGCCACCGTACGCAGGTGCTCGCACACCACGCTGCCGGTCCGCGGGCCCGCGCCGTGCGCGAGGACGCCGACGGCCGTGTCGGCCAGCCAGTCGCCCGGCACCTCGTCCAACGCCACCTTGAGCAGGCCCGAGTAGCTGCCGTGGTGGACGGGGCTGGCCAGCACGACGGCGTCGTAGGTCCGGGGCAGGTCCCGCGGGCGTGGCCCCGCCGCCCGCGCCAGTTCGAGGGACGTGACGGTGGCTCCCCGGGTGCGCAGGGCGTCGCCCACCAACGCGGCCAGCGCGGTGGTGCCGGAGCCCACCCGGGGGCTTCCGCTGATCAGCAGGGCGTGCACGGTCGGTCGTCCTTTCCTCGGGCGGGTGGCGGCAGGGACGCCGGCGGCGGGCCCCCGTCCCTCATGCGGCGTCGATCAACGTCCACGGCACGGTACGGCCGAGGGCCTGACGGGGCTTGCTCCGCGCCCAGTGCAGCACCGACGCCGCCATCACCCCGCCCGGGTCGAGGACCTTGTGGGTGGGTTCGAACGGCTCGCTCATGCTGGTGTAGCTCTGGAACATCGCCAGCAGCTTCACGGCCTCCTGCTGGACGGGGGAGAGCCACTGCGCGGCCAACGGCAGGAAGAAACGGTTCCAGCTGTCCGTGGACACGGTCGGCGGCTGCGCGATCGGATCCACGCCGTGCTCGGCCCGGAACGCGTTGAGCGTGTCGCAGGTGATGCGGACCAGGTCGGCGAGGCGCATGCTGTCCTGCCCGGACGAGATCACCTCGGTGCGCGGCGACCCGGGCGGGGCGCCGAGGGCGGCGCCCGCGACCACCCCGGCGACCTCGTCGACGGGAGCGATCTCGGCGTAGCCGTCCGGGTCGCCGACGACGACCGCCGCGAGGCCGGAGACCAGCGCCGGGAAGAGGCTGTACGGGCCGGAGAAGCGGCCGATGGCGCCGTCGCCGCGCCGGCCCAGGACCAGCGGCGGGCGGACGATCGTCGCCGGTCCGCGGTGCTCGCCGGTCACGATCTCCTCGCAGGCGGCCTTCGACCACTCGTAGCCGTTGCGGTAGCCCTCGAACTCCTCCCCCCTGAGGTCCTCGGGGGCGCGTACGCCGCCGACGTACGCGGTGGAGACGTGGACGACGTGGGTGTCCGGTCCGGCGAGCGCGAGCACCGACCGCAGCGTCCGTATGTTGGCGTCGGTGGCCTCCTGACGGGTCATGGTCCACCGGGTCGACGCCGCGGTGTGCACGATGACGTCCCAGGGCCGGTCGGTGAGCGGGTCCGGGGCGGGTGCGGCGCCGATGTCCCACGGGACGGGCGCGGTCAGCGGATCGGTGGCGCCGCCGGCCGCACGGCGCGCGGTACGGACGATGGCGGGTCCGGCGCGGCCCGAGGTGGAGGCGGTCTCCGCGACGAGGCGCTCGGCCACTTCGGTGCCGACGACGCCCGAGGCGCCGGTGACGAGGATGCGCATGGCAAGGCTCCTGGGGTTCAGGTGGCGGGCTGCAGGACCAGGCAGACGTTCTGTCCGCCGAAGCCGAAGGAGTTGGAGAGCACCGGGGCGGCGTCGACCCGGCGCGGCGCTCCGGCGACCACGTCGATCCGGTCCGCCTCCGAGGCGGTGGTGAGGTTGGCGACCGGAGGTACGAGCCGCCGCTCGGCGCAGACCAGGGCGATCGCGGCCTCCAACGCTCCCGAGCCGCCGATGAGGTGCCCGGTGACGCCCTTCACGGCGGTCACCGGCGGTGCCTGGCCGTTGAAGCACCGGTGGATGGCGGCGGCCTCGGCCCGGTCGTTGGCCTGCGTGGACGTACCGTGCGCGCTGATCTGGCCGATGTCGGACGGCAGCAGTCCGGCGTCCGCGATGGCTTGCGCCATGCACGCCGCCGCGACCGCGCCGTCCGCGTGCGGGGCCACGATGTGGTGGGCGTCGGCGTTGGTGGCGTAGCCGGCGATCTCGCCCAGGATGGTCGCTCCGCGCCGCAGCGCCGACTCGCGCCGCTCCAGTACGAGCACGGCCGCGCCCTCGCCCATGACGAACCCGTCGCGCTCGGCGTCGAACGGGCGGCTCGCCCGGTCCGGGTCGTCGTTGCGGGTGGACAGGGCCTGCATCCGCGAGAAGCCGCTGAGCATGAAGGTGGTCACCGCCGAGTCGAAGCCGCCGGCCACGGCGACGTCGAGCTCCCCGTACTGGATCCGGCGGGCGGCCTCCCCGATGGCGGTGGCGCCGCTCGCGCAGGCGGTGGCGTAGGTGACGCAGGAGCCCTGGAAGCCGAAGCGCATCGCGACGCGGGCCGCCGCCGAGTTGGCCATGGTCCGGGGCACGGAGTGCACCGGCATGGACGTGGGCTTCGCGTCGTTGTCCCGGACCAGCCCCTCCATGGTGGGGAGTCCGCCGATGCCGGTGCCGAGGTGGACGCCCACCCGGGAGGGCGGCAGGTCGGGCAGCGCGGCCTGCCGCACGGCGTCCGCGGCGGCGCACAGGGCCAGTTCCGTCGGCCGGTCGATCTGCCGGCGCTCGCGGTGCGCGATGTACGAGGCGACGTCGAACTCGGGTACCCGGCAGGCGATGTGCACGGGCGAACCGGACTCGATCAGGTCCTTGTGCACCGCGGCGGTGGGGCGCGCCGCGAGGACGGTGTCCATGACCTCGTCCAGGGTGAGGCCCGCCGGGGACTTCACGCCGATCCCGGTGACGACCACGCGCGGGCGTCCGCCCGCCGGGCCGGGGGCGGGCTCGGGGTGCTGCCGGGTCATGAACGGCCCGCCCGACGCTCCGCGAGGAAGGCGACGGCCTGGCCGACGGTCTCGGCGCGCATCAGGTCCTCGGCCTTGATCCGCACGTTGAGCGCGCGTTCGAGCTGGGCGCCGATCGACATCATCTCCAGGCTGTCGATGCCGTACTCGGTTCGCAGGTCGGTGCTCTCCACGATGACGTCGGGACTGGTGCCGAGGACGTCGGCGATGGTTTCGCGGACGAGGCCGAACAGGTCGTCGGGGGAGACGACGGGGGCTTCGGTGGTGGGTTCGGTGGGGTTCACCTGGGTCCTCCGATGGGTGGTGGATGGGTGGGGAACGGTCGTGCTCGCGCCGTGGTCGACCGGGGACCGCGGCGGTGGGGGTCAGCCGGGCAGGCCCGCCGGGGCGGCCGCGGCCAGTGCGGTGTCGAGGATGTCGAGCGCCTCGTCGAGTTCCGCCTCGGTCGTGACGAGCGGCGGCAGCAGCCGCACCGTGGTGGGGCGGCCCAGGCAGGGCGAGACGAGCAGCCCGTTGTTGGCCAGGGAGACCACGGCCTCGCCCGCCGCCGCGGGGGTGGTGAAGTCGATGCCCCACAGCAGCCCCCGGCCGTGGTGGCCGGCCATCACCCGCGGGTGGCGTTCGCCGAGGTCCCGCAGGCCGTCCGCGAGCCGGGCCGACAACTTGGCGCCGTGCTCGGCGAGTTCCTCGACGGCCTCCAGGGCCGCGGGCAGCGCGGCGCAGCTCAACGGGTGGCCGCCGAAGGTCGCCGAGTGCAGGAACGGGTCCTGGGCCAGCGGGGCATACAACTCCTCGGTGCACACCACCGCGGACAGCGGCACCACGCCGCCGCCGAGCGGCTTGCCCACGAGCACGGCGTCGACGGGCAGGCCGTCGGCGAGGGCGACCGAACGCTCGCCGCAGCGGCGCAGCCCGCACTGGATCTCGTCGGCGATGGCGAACGCCCCGTGGGCGTGGGCGTCCTCGCACCACTGGCGCAGGACGGCGGTGGGCAGCGGCGCCGCGCCGTTCTCCCCCTGAACGGGTTCGAACACCACGGCGGCCACCGGAGCCGCCGCCAGCTGCGCGCGGACGGCGTACGGGTCCTGCGGGTCGATGTGGACCACGTCGACGACGGCGCCCCGCAGCCCGGCGCGGAACAGCGGGCTGTGCGTCAGGGACAGGGCGCCCAGCGTCTTGCCGTGGTAGCCGCCGGTCACCGCGAGCACCCGGTCCCGGCCGGTCGCGAGCCGGGCGAGCTTGACCGACACCTCGACGGCGTCGGCGCCGTTCAGGCCGAAGTACACCTTGGGGAGCCGGTCGCCGAGGTAGGCGGAGAGCAGCGCCGCCGCCCGGGCCGCCACCGGGTTGGCGAGGCTGCGCGTCGACGTCGGCATCACCTCCAGCTGCCGGGCCACGGCGGCCACCACACCGGGGTGGCGGTGGCCGAGCAGGGCGACGGCGTAGGAACCGAAGTCGAGTGCCGCACGGCCGTCGGAGAGGGTGACGCGGGAGCCCAGAGCACTGGCCTCCACGGCGCCCTGACCGGCGAACTTGCCGGTCAGCGCCAGTTTCGGGGACTGGTGCCGGCGGAGCTGGTCGAAGACCTCGGCGGCGGTGGTGGCGGTGGGCGGGACGGTCGTGGTGGCGGTGGGCGGGACGGTCGTGGACGGGTCGGCCACGGGGGACCTCCTGGGGAGCGGCGGAACGGTGGACGCGGTGGGCGGGGACCCCATCAGCGGGCGGCGCCGCCGATGAGCCGCCGCTCAAGGGCCTGGAGCATCTGCTCGGCGTTCTCCCGCAGGGCGGTGGCGGCGACGGGGTTGAGCATGTCGGCGAGCAGCGGGATGCCGATCTCGAACTCGACGGTCAGGGAGACGTGGCTCCCGCCGTCCTCGGAGGGACGCACGGCCCAGTGGCCCACGAAGTGCGCGAGGTCGCCGCTGACCTGGTGGAAGTCGAAGCGCCGGGCGACGTGGTCGAGCTTCTCCGCCTCCACCCACTCCAGGACGGAACCCTTCAGGTGGACGGACCAGGCCGTCGTGCGCTCGTCCGGGCCGGCGCGGTCGACGATGGTGACGGACTGGACGCTGTCCATGCAGGAGGAGTAGCTCTCGACGTCGATGACGGCGTTCCAACTGTCCTCGGGGCGGGCGGCGATGGGGATCTCGACCTGGACGAGGGGCATGGTGGATCTCACTTTCCGGTGGGGGAGCCCGTGGGGGCTCGTCGATGACGTGCGGGAGGTCGTGCGCGGTCGGGACGGTTTCGGCGCGGTCGGGGCGGTTCCGGCACGGCCGGCGGCGGCCCGTCAGGACTTGGGCGCCAGGGCCTGTTCGCGGGCCGCTTCCAGGGCGGGCGGCAGCAGGAGCCGCAGAACGGCGCGGAGCAGCCGTCCGGTGTGGTTCAGCGCGTACGACTGCTCGACCAGCTCGCAGCCGAACTCGCGCTTGGGTTCGTACGCGGTCTGCGCGAAGCGGATGTGGCGGCAACCCCGCGCGAGGGCCAGTTCGATCGCCGCGTAGTGCAGGTTGTGGTAGAGGCCGGCCCGGTGCGCCAGCCCGTAGTCCAGGCCGATCCGGGCGCCGACGGCGCCGTTGCCGCGGAACAGGCAGTGCAGGTAGCCCACGAGGCGGTCGCCCTCGAAGCAGGCGACGAGCCGCTGATCGGTGCGGGCGTCCTCGTCCTCGCCCGGGTCGCCGCCGGACAGGGCGCGGACGAACTCCTCGTCGAGTACGTCGAGGGTCTGGTCGGCCCGGTCCATGACCTGCCGGTACAGCTCCATCATGGCCGGGACGAGGTGCCCGAAGTCGTCGAGCACCTCCATCCGCAGGTCCTCCTGCCGGCGGAACTTCCGTATCTTGTTGCGGGCGTTGCGCCGGGGCTTGGCCGACAGTGAATTCAGGAACGCCTCGAAGTCGACGTGTTCCAGCGAGAGTTCGGTGTCCGGCAGGGAGGCGACGGTGAAGAAGCCCGCCTCCTCCAGACCCGGGCCCAGCGCTTCGAGGTCGTGCGGGACGAAGTCCTTGAAGACGACGGTGCCCAGCCGCTGTTCACGGGCGTAGTCCATGACCTCCCGCACCAGCAACCGGGCCGCCCGGGCGGGGAGCGGGCCCCGGCCCATGACGTGGCCCTGCCCGAGGAAGTTGCCGCAGAACAGCATCGACACCCGTACGAGCCTCGGGAAGGTCCGGGCCACCGGCGCCATCAGGCGGCGTTCGCGCGGCCCCACGACCTGGTCGAGCCGCAGTCCCCGTACCCCGCTGAGCGGCAGCACCGCGAACGGCAGGCCGTCCCGGCGCACCAGCAGGTAGGCGTACAGGTCCGGGCCGATCCGCGCGCCCTGCATGGCGCTGAACACGTCCTGACCCCACATGGGGTCGTGCGACGGGGCCAGTTCGTCCCACACCGGGCGGGGCAGGTCCTCGGCGCGGTCCAACCGCTCGACCGTGTAGACCGCATCCGCATCCCCCGGATCCGCCTCGGCCGCGACCCAAGTCGGGGTCGGGGAGGAGGGGGCCCGACCGGAAGCGCCGGGCGCCGCGCTCCCGCCGTCAGCCGACACGGAGCGGCTCGCCGTCGAGCACCGCGCACAGCGGCTCGGCCATCCGCGCCCGGGACGGCGGGTGGAAGTTCAGGCCCGCGGCGGCCGAGGCCAGGTAGGTGCCCTCGTCGGAGCCGATGAACGACATGCCGCCGAGCGCCTCCAGCGCGGTCGCCGTGGTCCGTGCGATGGCGTCCTGCGCGGCGTAGCGCGCGGTGAGCGCGGAGACCAGCAGGGGTTCGCCCCATTGCGGGGACTCGCCCATCGTCCGCGCCACCGCCTCCACCGCGAGCATCGCCGCGTCGACCTCGGTCACCAGCGCCGCACGCACCGAGGCCGGCGCGCGGCCGTGCAGCAGGACGCGTTCCACCAAGGCGCTCGCCGTACCCAAGTAGCCCGCCGACATCAGCAGTTCGAACCAGAGGAAGCCCGCGACGTTCAGGGGGTCCAGCACCGAATCGGCGGTGACCTCGGTGAGCACGACCATCTGCGGGTCGAGCGCGACGTCCTCCAGGACGACCTCGTCGCTCTCCGCGCCCGCCAGTACGGAGCTGCGCCAGAAGGGCCGCACGGACACCCCGGGGGTGTCGGCGGGGACGATCGCGACCCCGAGCCGCTCGGCGCCGTCCTCGTCCGTCATCACCACCGAGGCCGTCAGCAGGTCCATGGAGTGCGCGAGGCTGCACGGCTTCTTGCTGCCGTTCAGCACGATCTCGCCGCCGCGACGCTCGGCCCGGATGGCGGGCCGCAGGATGGACTGGCCGGTGCGGCCCTCCGAGAACCCGGAGGCCAGCAGCATCTTCTTGCCGACGATGGCCTCCAGCAGCATCCATTCGAAGCCGGCGCCGTTCTTCGCGGCCTCCACCAGGCTCGCCACGGAGAAGTGGTGCATCGTCGTGGCGACCGCCAGCGACGGGCAGCGCGCGCCGACGGCGCGTTGCAGCCGCACGGCCTGCAGCGGATCTGCGCCGAGGCCGGTGTTCGCCCGCGGCACCAGCAGCGCCGCGCCGCCCGCCGCGCGGAACGCGGCGACGGCCGGGCTGCCCGGCCGCTCCAGCTCGGCCAGCGGATGGCGGGCCAGCTCGGCGTCGAGGCCGGGGAGCAGTGCTTCGAGCACCGCGCGTTCGGTGTCCAGGAATGCCATGGGTTCAGTCCTTCGCCGTCGTCGTCGCGCCGACCGCGGCCCGCGGACGGGTCGCCGCCGATCCGGCCGTGGTGGTCAGGGGCAGGTCCTCGTACATGCGCAGGCTGAAGGACTCGCGCCGTACCGGTGTCCCCGCCAGGGCCAGGTCGGGGAAGCGGGCGAACAGCCGACGGACGGCGATGGAACCCTCCAGCCGGGCCAGGGCCGCGCCGAGGCAGTAGTGCGGACCGGCGCTGAAGCTCAGCACCCTGCTCCCGGTCCGGCGCACGTCGAACCGGTGCGGGTCGGGGAACTGCGCCGGGTCGCGGTTGGCGGCGGCCAGCACGGTGGTCACGTTGGCGCCGACCGGTACGGTCACCCCGCGGATCTCCGTCTCCTCGGAGGCGATCCGCTCGGTCATCTGGACGGGCGTGTCCCAGCGGAGCGCCTCGTCGACCGCCTGCGCCGCGAGCGCGGGGTCGGCGGTCAGCGCGGCCAACTGCTCGGGGTGGGTGAGCAGGGCGTGGGTGGCGATCCCCAGCATGGCGGCGGTCGTCTCGAAACCGGCGACGAAGGTGAGGATCAGGGTGTCGATGACCTCCTTCCGGCTGAGCCGCTCCTGGCCCTGGCCGGTCTCCAGCAGCACCGTGGCGAGGTCCTCGCGCGGCTCGACGGCCCGGCGCCGGAGCAGGTCCTCGAAGTAGGCGCGCAGTTCGGTCACCGCGGCATCGGCGCGGGCCCAGTCCTCCTCGGTGCGCACCGGCTCCAGCAGTCGACTGGCGTCGCCGCCCAGCCGCTGGAACCGCAGCCGGTCCTCGGCCGGTACGCCGATCAGCTCGCCGACGACCGCCACGGGCAGCGGATACCCGACCAGCTCCTGGAAGTTGGCCGCGGCGCCGTCCGTCGTGGCCGCCGCGAACTCGTCGAGGAGGGAGTCGGTGAGCTGCTCGACCGCCGTACTCAGCGCGGCCACCCGGCGCGGGGTGAACCCCGCACCGATCAGCCGGCGCAGCCGGGTGTGGTCGGGCTGGTTGGCGCGGAGCATCGAGGCGTAGAAGAAGTCGGCGGCCGGGTGTTCGCGCCAGTCCGGCAGGTTGTCCTCGCACCAACTCAGGTCGGGCGTACGGAACGAGGTGTCCGTCAGCACGCCCTGGCAATCGGCGTACGTGGTCAGGAAGTAGGTGTCGAGGTCCTTGTCGTAGTAGACCGGAAAGTTCTCGCGGAGCGCCTCCAGCGCCGGGAACGGGTTTTCCCGACCTTCCGGTGTGAACAAGGAGAAGAGCAGAGCCTGGGGGTCCAAAGGGGAGTCCTCAGCAGATCGGCGTGCGGTCCCGGGATGCCGCGGTGTGCCCGGGCCGCCCCCCGGCAGGGACCTCCGAAGGGGAGAGGACATCCGTGCGGGGGGCGGTGACAAGAGCCTGTCACCGCCCTGCTCGCGCGACGTCAACAGCGCATCAACCGGACGTCAACGCCGCCGGGGCCGCGCCCTGTTCCAAGCGGACGCGCGGCACGCTGCCGCGCCGGTCAGCCGGTACCGAGGCGCGCCTCGACGTCCGCCGCGTCCGGCATGCCGAGGTCCCGGAAGAGCTGCAACGCCTGCCGGCGGTAGTACGCCGCCTGCCCCGCCCGACCCAACGCCGCGACCGCGTCCCCCAGTTGCGTCAGCGCTCGACCGAGCAGGTACGCGTCCCCGTGCAGCGTGGCGACGTCGCGCGCTTCCGTGGCATGGGCCACGGCTTCCTCGTACCGGCCCAGCAGGTTGAACGCCTCGGCGAGCCCGCCCAACACCAGCGCCTCCCGGAACGCCGAGCCCGTCGTACGCCACAGCCGCAGGCTGGTGCGCATGCACGCCAACGCCTCGTGCCGCTGCCCCGTGTACAGCAGGACCTGTCCGAGCGAGCGCAACGCGTTCGCCTCACCGGGGGCGTCGCCGCAGGACCGCGCCAACGCGACCGCGGTGCGGCCCGACCGTACGGCCTCCTCGGCGCGCCCGGTGGCCAGTTGGGCCAGGGCGAGGAAGCCGAGGGTGACGGACTCGCAGGCCGGGCTGGGCGGTTCCAGGCTGAGCGGAAGCGCCTCGGTGAGGAGGCGCACGGCGGTCGGGAAGTCCCGTTGGGCGAGGGCGCAGCCACCCAGGGCGTTCAACGCGTGGGCGAGCAGCGGCCACCGCTCCTCACGACGGAAGACGTCGGCCGCCGTACGCAGGTGCGGAAGCGCCCGACCCATCGCGAAGCGGATGGCGAAGGAACCTCCCAGCATGAAGTGCGCGATGCCCCCGGCCACCGCGTCGTCCGACCGTTCCGCCGCCGCCAGCACGGCGCGAGCGGCCCGCTCCAGGTGCCGCTTGCCCGTGCTGTCGCGCCCCAACGGGTCCGTGGCCAGCAGCAGGTGCGCGCAGACCGACGCCGGGACCTCCGCGAAACCGGCGGCCTGCTCGACGAGCGCGAGCAGGTGCAGCCGTTCGTCGAACAGCCAGGTGGTGGCTTCCGCCGGGGAGGTGAACCGGCGATCGGGCCGCCCACCGCCGCCCGGACGGCCCGTGGGCGCCCCCGCCGGGGAGAGCGCCTGCGGGGTCGGCGGTTCGTCGGCCGGGAACGGGTCGCCCGCGGTCGCGGTCCGGTAGGCCTCGCGGGCCATGCCGGTGTACGCGTCCAGCAACCGCAGCATCGCCGACCCCCGGTCGAAGGCGGGCAGTTCCTCGGCCCCGGACGTCCGGGCGAACAGGCGCAGCAGGTCGTGGTAGCGGTAGCGGCCCGGCGCCGGGGACTGGAGCAGACTGGCGTCGACGAGGGCCTCGCACAGGGCCTCCGCCTCCGCCCGGGGTCGGTCCAGCAGCGCGGCGGCGCTCATCGCGCCCAGTTCCGGCAGGTCGGGCAGGGCCAGCAACCGGAACGCCCGCAGCTGGTGCGGGGTGAGCAGCGCCGTACCGAGCCGGAAGGTGGCCTCCACGGCGCCCCCGTCGCCGCTGAGCTCCGCCAACCTCCGCCGCTCGTCCGCGAGTCGACGGCCCGTCTCCGCGACGGACAGGGTCGGGCAGCCGACCATCCGGGCGGCGACGACGCGCAGGGCGAGCGGCAGCCGTCCGCAGTCGGCGACCAGGGCCAGCGCGGCCTCCTCCTCCCGTCGTACCCGTTGCTCCCCGACGAGTCGGACCAGCAGGTCCAGGGCCACCCCGTCGGCCAGTTCCTCCAGGTGCACCAGGGTCGCCCCACCGAGGTTGCCGAACCCGGTGAGCCACGTCCGGCTGGTCACCAGGAGGGCGCAGCCCGGCGCGGTCGGCAGCAGATCGCGTATCTGGTCCAGGTCACGGGCGTTGTCGAGGACGAGGAGCACGCGCCGGTCGGTGAGCAGCGCACGATGGAGCGCGACCCGCTCGACGGTCTCCGCCGGCAACTGCGCCGGGGCCACCCCGAGGGCGCGCAGCAGGTCGCCCAGGACCTCGTGGGGGTCGGCCGGCCGGTCGTCCATGCCGCAGAGGTCGACGAAGAACACCCCGTCGGGGAAGCTCGCCGCCGCCTCGTGCGCGACGCGCACGGCCAGGGCCGTCTTGCCGACGCCGCCCATGCCGCTGATCGCGCCGGACGCCGCCACCGAGCCGCCTTCCAGGACCTGCCGCAACCGCACGACCTCCGCGTCGCGCCCGACGAGGTCCGCGGGGTCGGGCGGCAGGCTCAGCGCCGGTGACATCGAACGTGCGGCGGCCGGTACGGGCAAGGGCGCGGCCGGCCGGCCGGCCCCCGAACCCCGCTCCCGTGCCGCCGGGTCGACCGTGACGATCGCCGGATGCTCGTTGCTCGACGGCCCGCCCCGGCCCGGGCCGTCGTCGTCGGTGGCGCCCGGGCCGGCCAGGATGCGCCGGCGCATCCGGTCGAGTCCCGCCCCGGCCCCCGGCCCGTCCGCGCCGCGCAGGGCTTCGTGGGCGCGGGCGTGCACGTCCAGGGCCTCGGTCTGCCGGCCCGACTCGTACAGGGCGGTCATCAGCAGTTCCTGGAGCCGTACGCGCCGCGGATGGGCCTGCGCGGCCCCGCGCAGCTCTTCCACGGCCCGGGCGTGACCGCCGAGCAGCAGTACCACCTCCCACCGGTCCTCCAGGACCGCCAGCCGCCGTTCCCGCAGCGCGGAACGCTGCGCCGCCGCGAACGGACCGGGCACGCCGGGCAGGGGATCGTCCCCGTCCCACAGCGCCAGCGCCGAGTCGTACAGCTTGAGGGCGTCCCCGGGCCGACCCGCGAGCACCGCCCGGGCGGCGCTGCCGGCCCGCCGGTCGAAGACGGTCAGGTCCAGGGCGTCGGGCAGCAGGTGGAGGGCGTAGCCGTTCGGGCGGGAGACGAGCACCCGCGCCGGGGTACGCGGCGCCCGCCCGGGCTCGACCACCCGGCGCAGGGCCGCGACGTGGCCGCGCAGGGCCCCGGGCGCCCCGCCGGGGGCGCCGTCGCCCCACACGGCGTCGATGAGGGCCTGCGTACTGCCCCGGCGGCCGTGCCGCAGCAGCAGGGTGCTGAGCAGGGCCGCCGCCAGGGGCGGCCGTACGTCGGTCTCGACCCCGTCGGTCCGCACGCGCAGCGGGCCGAGCACCCGGAAGGACAGGGCGGGCGGCGCCGGGTCGGAGGCGTGGAACGGAGCGGCGGTCGGACGGTGAGCGGCAGGCACGGGGGAGGTTCTCCAACGGGGTTCGGGAGGGGCCGCGACGGGCGTGCCGTCGAGGCGTGCGGGCCCCGGGGCCGGGGATCCGGGTGGCCGGACCGCGTCGGTGTCGGGGTCCGCGCTCGGGATCGGGAGCACGGTTGCCTTCGCGGCGCGGGCCGCGGCGGCGTACGGGTGACCACGAAGGACACGGGCCCGGCGGACGCGGCGTTCAACGGCACGCGGGGGTGCGGTGGGCGCGTACGGGGCGCCCGGGCGGGCGGGAGGGGCCACCCGCCCGGGTCAGGAGGCCAAACCCTCCCGCAGGCCGCGCGGGGGCCGCGACGACCGGCTGCCGAGGCGGGTGTCGGCCCCGTCGGGGGCGAAGAGCATCGCCACGGGCCGGTCCCCGTCGGCGCGGGGCGCCAGTTCGTCCCGGTGGACGGACACGGCGAACTCCCGCAGCAGGCCGTGCACGTGGTAGCGGCCGGGCAGCGCGGACTCCAGCCAGCTGCGGTCCACCAACTCCTCGCACAGGGCGCGGGCCTCGGCCGGCGGAACCCCCAGGGCCGGCGCCACCGCGCCCGGCCCGAACCGCCCGTCCGGCTCCCGCAGCAGCGCCACCCGGGCGAACACCGACCGCAGGGGAGCGGGCAGGCACCCGTACTCCCGCCGGAACGCCTCCCGCACGGAGAGGTCGGCGATCCCGAGCACGGCCAACCGGTGACGGCCGCGCAGCGCGCCCACCACCGAGTCGACGGCCCAGGCCGGTCGGGTGGCGAGCCGCATCGCCACGATCCGCAGCGCCAACGGCAACCCCCCGCAGAGTTCGACCAGTTCGGAGCAGGCTTGGGGTTCCGCCGCCACGCGGGCCGCGCCGATCGCCGCCTCCAACCAGGTCAACGCCTCGGTACGGGAGAGCACGTCCAGATGGGTGTGACGGGCCCCGGCCAGCCCGGAGGGCCGGGTGGTGCTGGTGATGAGCGCGGAGCAGCCCGGACCGCCGGGGACCAGGTCGTCGACCGCCGCCGGGTCCTCGACGTTGTCGAGGACCACCAGGACGCGGCGCTCGGCGAGGTCCGACCGGTAGAGCGCCACCCGGTCGGTCTGCCGCTCGGGCACCGCCCGGCCGGCGCCCCCGAGCGCGCGGAGGAAGGACTCCAGGACCGTCGCCGGCGCCACCGCAGTGCCGTCCGGGGCGCGCAGGTCGGCGTGGAGCTGGCCGTCGGGGAAGTGGCCGCGCACCCGGTGGGCGGCGTGCACGGCGAGCGCGCTCTTGCCCATGCCGGTGGAGCCGGACACCACGACGACCGGAGCCGGCCGGGCCGCGCCCGGCTCCGCTGGGTCGCTCCGCGCACCGGTCAGCTCGCCGATCACCCGCGCGAGCGTCTCCTCGCGGCCCGTGAAGTCGGCAAGGGCGCGCGGCAGTTGGGCCGGCCGTCGGAAATCTTCCGGCGCCGATCGCCGTCCGGAGCGCGGGGTGTCCGCCGGTCCGGTCCCGATGGCGGCCCCCTCGCACGGCCCCTCGCACCCCGAGGCCCTCGCAGCCGGGCCCTTCCCGCTGGTGCCCGCGTCCGATCGGCCCGCACTGCCCGTACCGCCCGTGTCACCCGGTCCGCCGGTACCGTCCGAGCCGGCAGTACCGCCCACGCCGCCCGCACCACGCGCCCCGCCCGCGCCGAGCGCGATGCCCTCGGCCATCGCGGCCATCTCGCGCCCCGGGTCGATCCCGAACTCCGCCGCCAGCAGCCGACGCGTCCGGTCGTGGACGGCCAGTGCCTCCCCGTCCTGGCCGCTCAGCAGGTACGCCCGCATCAGCAGGGCGCCCAGTCGCTCCCGCAGGGGATGTTGCTCCGTCAACGCGCGTAGCTCGGCCAACGCCCTTATGTGGTGCCCCAGTTCCACGTCCAGGGTGAGCCGTGTCTCCAGGGCGGCGAGCCGCAGACCGGCCAACCTGCTCCGCTCGGCCTCGACACCCGGACCTCCCAACCCGGCCAGGGGTTCCTCCCCCCACAGGGTGAGGGCGCCGTGCAACAGGACGCGTGCCTCCTCGGGCCTGCGCGCCGCACGGGCGAGTTCGGCGGCGGTCACGTCCCGCTGGAACAGCCCGAGGTCCACCGCCTCCGGGGCCACCCGCAGGGCGTACGCGCCGTGTTCGGAGACCAGCACCCGCCGCCCCTCGCCCGTCGGGTCCGGCGTCTCGATCTCCTTGCGCAGCCGAGAGACGTACGTGCGCAGCGACCCCACGGCACGGGCCGGCGGCAGGTCGCCCCAGATGTCGGTCACCAAGGTGTCGACGGGCGCGGGTCGACCCTGCCGCAACAACAGCAGGGCCAGCAGGGTCCGCTGCTGGCGCGAACCCAACTCCAGTTCCCGCGGGCCGCGCCAGGCCCGCAGGCGGCCCAGCAGCGTGAACCGCAGGGATATCGCGTCGGTGTTCATGTCGTGCCCCATGCCCTCGTACTGGTCCGGCCCGGCCCCGGCGGGCCTGCTCCTGTGCCCTGCCGGGAAGGAGTGCGAAGTGCCGCGGGAGGTCAACCCCGCGCACACCCGGTCGGCTGCGCCGCATGCGGCCAGGACATCCGTCCCGGCTGCGGGAAACCCCCCTGAACAGGAGTTTCTCCCATGTCCCGATGCGGACGGCCTAGTTCGGCCACCGGCGCACCGCCCGGCGGCGCAGGCGCTCGGGCAGCGCGGTTCCCCGCCCCGCGGGCGCCCGGGCGGGGTTGCCGTACCCCGCCGGGCCGGCGTGGCGTTCCGTGACCGTAGCCCCGGCGGCCGTACTGGACCCGGGGGCGCGCCGCCGGGACGCGGAGGTCGGCCGGATTCTTGCCTCCGGCCGTCCAGTTACCCACAGTAAGGAACGCGGGACGCGTTCCGGCCGTCCGTTCGGTCCCACGACCGGTGCTCGGTACAGGCCCTCAGGACCGTCCCCGTGTCACGATGGACGGGTGATCGAACCGCGTACGTTGACGAAGTCGTGCCGCCGGGGTGACGGCTCCTTCCTCTCCCTCTGGTCCAAGGACTCGGTGCTCTCGATCGGCTCGGTGGGCTCCGTCCTGTCGATCGGTTCCGTGGGCTCGGTGCTGTCCGTCGGCTCGGTGGGCTCCGCCCTGTCCGCCGCCTCCATCGGGTCCTCGCTCTCCCTGCTCTCCACCGCTTCCTGGCTCAGTACGGGCTCGCTGCTGTCCGCGCGGTCCCGCTGGTCCGTCCTGTCCTGGCGCTCCCGTGACGGGTTCCTGGAGGCGGGCGTCCTCACCGTGACGGCCGTCGCCGCGCTCGCCGTGCACGCGGGCCGCCGGCGCGGCGCGTAGCGGAGCCGGCGCGCGCAGGGGGTGACCGTCGGGCTGCGGCCCGACGGCGGACGCCGCGCACGAGGTGGTCCGTCGCAACGGCGTGGGAAATCCACGGGGAACAACAAGCAAGAACAAGAACAAGAACAACAAGAACAGGACCGGCCCGGTGCGACCGAAGTCGCCCGGGCCGGGTCCTGGTGCGGGGCTCGCCACGACGTGGCGGGGGGCTCAGCGTGCGCCGGCGAGGGGTGTGCGGCGCCCGTGGTGTCCGGCTGTCCGCTGTCCGGCTGCTCAGATCCGGCCGCGCCAGGCTCCGGTCGCCTCACCGCGGTTCTCGATGAAGTGCTTGAACCGCTGCAGATCGCTCTTGACCTGACGGTCGACGAACCCGAGCTTGTCGCCGAGGTTCTCCGCCATCCCCTCGGGGTCGAAGTCCATGCGCAGCGTGACCTCGGTGTGCGAGGGGTCGAGCGGGCGGAAGGTCACCAGTCCGGCCTGCTCCGTGTCGCCGCCGACGGAGACCCAGGCGACCTTCGTGTCGGGGATCTGCTCCGTGATCTCCGCGTCGAACTCCCGCTCCACGCCGGAGATCCGCGTCTTCCAGTGGGTCAGGGTCTCGCTCCGCTGCTCGATCGTCACCACACCGTCCATGAACTGCGGGAACGATTCGAACTGCGTCCACTGGTCGTACGCGGTACCGACCGGGACGTCGACGGCGATGGATTCCTTGACCTGCGACATGGTGGACCCTCCTGGTCACGGCTGTGGGGTAAGGGCGCGGGCAGCACCGCTGCTGCCCGCTTTCGGCGCGCCTGCCCAGAACCGGCGGCCGGCACTCCCCGAACCCGCGGACTTCAGGCCGGCCGCCCGGCCCGCCGCGTGCGGCAGGTCAGGCGGGAATGTCCACGACTCCGACCGGCGCGGTGGTGGGCCCGGTGGACCCCGCTGCCGATTCGACGGTCACGCCGACGGCCGTCGCCCGGTCGACCGGCCCGTCCAGGAGTTGGATGTGCCAGCTTCCGCCACCGGCCAGGGTGCCCGCCGAACGGGTGGTGCCGTCGTCGTCGTACCAGAGCGCGTACACCTGGTCGGCGGGCAGTTTCGGCAGGCCCGTCGCGATGAAGGCGGCCCGGCTCTCGCTGCGGGAGACGATGACGCAACCGGTGGCCCCGTCCTCGAAGCGCGCGGCGTTGACCTGGGCGTCCGGAGCCGCCAGTACCTCCGCCAGTTCCCGGGCGGGGCCTGCGGGCCTGGACGCGGACAAGCCGGTGCGGGCCTGCTCGGCCTCCTGGTGTTGCCACAGGGCGACGCCGCCGAAGGCCGCCGCCGCGACGGCGCAGCAGGCCAGGGCCCAGCGCAGGCGCCGCACCCGGCCGGGGACCCGGGCCACCGGCGCACCGGCCCGGCCGACGGGTGCACCCGGAGCGTGGGACGGCGGCGTGGGGGAGTCGGCGCCCTCCTGAGGAGTCCGGGCGATCCCCTCCAGCACGAGGGCCCGTGACTCCGCGGGCGGCGCCACCGGCGGGGTGGCGCACAGGTCCGCGACGACGGGAGCCAACGCGGCGGCCTCGCGGCGGCAGGACACGCAGCCCGCGAGGTGCCGGGCGAAGGCGGCTTCCTCGTCGGCCGGCATCGCGTGGAGCAGGTACGCCCCGAGGGACGCGTGGGGGTCGGGCGCGATGCTCATCGGGACGCCTCCAGACAGCCGCGCAACCGGTGCAGGCCGTCGCGCAGCCGGGATTTGACCGTCCCCTCGGGCGCCTCCAGGGAGCGGGCCACCTCCCGGTAGGTCATCCCCTCGTAGAAGGCCATCCGTACGGCCTCCTGCTGGGGCCCGCTGAGCGCGTCCAGGCAGCGCCGGACCCGGGCGTACTCGTCCCGTCCCTCGACCTCGTCCGCGACCTCGTCGAAGGGAGGCAGCAGGTTCAGGAGGGCCGCCTTCTCCTCCCGCACCACGCGCGCCTCCGCCGAACGCACGCGGTCCACGGCCCGCCGGTGGGCCAGTACCAGCACCCAGGCCTTCGCCGTCCCGATCTCCGGGCGGAACCGGGCCGCGGTCCTCCACACCTCGACCATCACCTCCTGGGTGACCTCCGCGGCCTGGTCCTCGTCCCGCAGGACCCGGCACACCACGCCCGTCACGGAGGCGACCAGCGCGTCGTAGAAGGGGGCGAAGGCTTCCGCGTCGCCCTGGGCGACCCGGAGCAGCAAGGCGTCCGGCCCGTCGTCGGGGTCGGCGCTCACGCCGTCCGCGCTCACCGCCCTGTTCGTGCTGTCCGCCATCTGAGGTCCCGTGCTCCTCGGGTGCGTGCGTCGGTTTCCGATCCCATCACCGTTGTGGACCGGGCGCATCCGGAGCGGACGGGTACCACGGCGACGAGGGCCCGCGGTGCGGGCCCTCGTCGAACCGTGTGTGCTGCGGGTGGGAGCAGCCGCTACCAGCGGTGCTTGTACGAGCAGTCCCAGTGGCCCTTGACCCACTGCTTGTCCCACTGGCCGGGCACGTACACCCACTTCCAGTGACCCTTGTTGCCCCACTGGGAGTCGCCGTGGCCGCGACCGCGGTCACGGTCACGGTCACGGTCCCCGCTTCCGTCCCCGTTCCCGTATCCGCTCCAGTTCCCGTTGCCGTGGTTGTCCCAGTGGTTCTTGACCCAGCGCTTCTCCCAGTGGCCCTTGACCCACCGCTTGTCCCAATGGCCCTTCTTCCAGACGCACCGCTCGCCGCGGTCGCCCGTGACGGACGCGGACGCGGTCTGCGTCGCGGCGGGCGCCGCCATGGCGGGGGCCGCGGCGCCGAGTGCCGCGCCGCCCACCAGGATGCCGGTCGAGGCGACGGCCACCGCCATGTGTCTGACACGGATGGGAACGGACATGGATCCCACCTCCTCGCCCTCACCGTGGTGAGAGCAGTGGTTGATGTGACACAAGTAGTTCGAAGCCGCCGGGGGGCGTGGATGGGATGGATCGATCCGTTTTTATGCGGTTCGTCCGTGAGTGCGGTGGGCGGACCGCGGGAGGGCGCCGGGGCCCGGATCCCGGTGTCAGGGGCGGGTGAGCTGCCCGGAGAGCCTGCTGTGGAGGTCGGCACTGGGGACGTTCAAGCCGGTGATCTCGACGGTTTTGCCGCGCTGCGCGTACTTCGTCCCGATCGCGTCGAGCGTGGCGACGGACGAGGCGTCCCAGATGTGGGCGGCGCTCAGGTCGATGACCACCCTGCTCGCGTCGGTGGCGTAGTCGAAGCGGCCGACGAGGTCGTTGGAGGAGGCGAAGAACAACGCGCCGGTCACCCGGTAGACGAGGGTGTCGTCGTCGGGGCCGGCGACGGCGGTGACGTCGGCGAGGTGGGCGACGCGCTTGGCGAAGACGACCATGGCGGTCACGGACCCGAGCACCACACCCACGGCCAGGTTGTGGGTGGCCACCACGGCCGCGACGGTGATGACCATGACCGCGATCTCGCCCGCGGGCATCCGGGCCAGGGTCTTCGGGGCGATGGAGTGCCAGTCGAAGGTCGCGAACGAGACCATGATCATGACGGCGACCAGGGCGGCCATCGGAATCTCGGAGACGACCGGGCCGAACACGATGCACAACACCATGAGGAACGCGCCCGCGAGGAAGGTCGACAACCGGGTGCGGGCGCCGGAGACCTTCACGTTGATCATCGTCTGACCGATCATGGCGCAACCGCCCATGCCGCCGAAGAAGCCGGTGACGATGTTGGCGATGCCCTGGCCGATGGACTCCCGGGTCTTGCCGGAGTGCGTGTCGGTGATGTCGTCGACGAGCTTCGCCGTCATCAGCGACTCCATCAGCCCGACGAGCGCCATGGCGAAGGCGTACGGGGCGATGGTGGTCAGGGTGTCCAGCGAGAACGGTACGTCGGGGAGGCCGGGCACCGGGAGCGAGGTGGGCAGGGCGCCCTTGTCCCCGACGGTGGGCACCGCGATGGCCGCGCCGACCGTGAGGGCGGTGAGGACGGCGATGGACACCAGCGGCGCCGGCACGGCGGTGGTGATCCGCGGGAGGAACACCAACAGCGCCAAGCCGCCCGCGAGGAGCGGATACACCGGCCAGGGCACGTCGCGCAGTTCGGGGATCTGCGTCATGAAGATCAGGATGGCCAGGGAGTTGACGAACCCGACCATCACCGAACGGGGGATGAACCGCATCAACTTCGCCACGCCCAGCGCCCCGAGGGCGACCTGGAGGACGCCGGCGAGGATGACCGCGGCGATCAGGTGACCGAGACCGTGTTCCCGGTTCAGCGGCGCGATCACCAGGGCGACGGCCCCGGTCGCGGCGGAGATCATCGCCCGCCGTCCGCCGACGACGGAGATCACCACGGCCATCGTGAACGAGCTGAACAGCCCGATCGCGGGGTCGACCCCGGCAATGATCGAGAAGGAGATCGCCTCGGGTATCAGCGCGAGCGCGACGACCAGGCCGGCCAGCACCTCGGTGCGCCACACCCGTGGGTCGGACAGCCAGTCGGGCCTCAGCCCGCGCAGGCGCGCGGCGGGGGACACGACCGCATCAGCGAAAGACAAGGAAGGGGACCTGTCGTGCTCGGGCACACCCCGTCGACAGGCCGGGTAGTGCGGGTGGAAGCGGAGGGTCGGATCGGCCCCCTGAGTCGGTGGGCGTGGGGCGACGAGCCGCTCACGCCGACCATGAACCGTACCTCGGCGGGCACGGGGGGCGTGGTGGCGCCGGCCCCCGTTCGCGGGCCGGCCTTGATCGGACCGTTGCCGACGGGGTCGGGGCCGAGCCGTGGTCAGGGCGCGGACGGGCCGTCGAGAGGGAGGTCGAGGCGTTCGGCCAGCGTGGTCAGGGCCGCCCCCAGGGGAAGCTCGACCCGGGCGGCGGCGTACCGGTCCCCCCGGGTCGGATCCCGGTTGACGATCACCACCGGCTTACCCGCCCCAGCCGCCTGCCGGACGAACCGCAGCCCGGACATCACCGTCAGCGAGGATCCCAGTACCACCAGCGAGGACGCCCCGTCTACCAGGGCCCGGCATCGCTCGACCCGCTCCGGGGGGACGGCCTCGCCGAAGAACACGACGTCCGGCTTGAGGACGCCGCCGCACCGCGCGCAGGGCACCACGCGGAAGTCCCCGACCTGCTCCTCGGTGAGGTCGGCGTCACCGTCCGGGTTCATCGCGGCGGCCACGGGCTCGTAGCCCGCGTTGACCTCCTCCAGCCGTCGGGCGAGGTCGCCGCGCGAGCTGAGTTCGCCGCAGGACAGGCAGATGACCCGGCCGAGGCTCCCGTGCAGTTCCACCACGTCCCGGCTCCCGCCGGCCTGGTGCAGACCGTCCACGTTCTGCGTGATCACACCCGAGAGCAGCCCGTGCCGCCCGAACGCGGCGACGCCGCGGTGACCCGCGTTGGGCCGGGCGCGGCCGAAGGTGCGCCAGCCGAGGTGACCGCGCGCCCAGTACCGGCGCCGGGCCCGGGCGCTCGCGGTGAACTCCTGGTACGTCATCGGGGTGTGCCGGCGCAGGCTCCCGCCCTCGCCCCGGTAGTCGGGGATGCCCGACTCCGTGGAGATGCCCGCCCCGGTAAGCACCAGCACCCCGCCGGCGCGCAGCAGGTCGGAGACCGGCTCCAGATCCGTGGTGCCTGGCTCCGGGTCCTCGGTGGGGGTCCAGCTCAGGGTGGGGCGCATGCGCATGCCGCCAGGGTACGGAACGGGCCGGACCCGTGCACGGGCCTGGGGGGACCGGGCCCCGCGCCCGGACCGGAGCCCGGGCACGACGGGTGCGGCGTGCCCGCCCGGCGGTTCAGGCCGACGGGTTGGGCCGGCGGCTCAGGCCGGCGGGGTGAAGTCCCGCGAGGCGGTGAAGGACGGCCGCCGGATCGGCGCCGCGAACGGCTCCATCGGCAGGTTCTCCACGCTGTTGAACACCAGGAAGACGTTGCTGCGCGGGTAGGGGGTGATGTTGTCCCCGGAACCGTGCATCGCGTTGCAGTCGAACCAGGTCGCCGTCCCGGCCGCCCCGGTGAACTGCTGGATGCCGCAGGCGGACGCGAACCGCGTCAGGGCCTCGGGGGAGGGCGTTCCGGCGTCCTGCATCTGCAGGGACTTCTTGTAGTTGTCCTTCGGCGTCGCACCCGCGCAGCCGAGGAACGTCCGGTGCGACCCCGGCATGATCATCAAACTGCCGTTGGTCGGGTGGTTCGGCGTCAGGGCGATGGACACCGAGACCGTACGCATCCGGGGCAGGCCGTCCTCCGCGTGCCAGGTCTCGAAGTCGGAGTGCCAGTAGAAGCCGCTCGCGCCGAAACCGGGCTTGGCGTTGATGCGGGACTGGTGGACGTACACGTCGGAACCGAGGATCTGCCGCGCCCGGTCCACCAGCCGGGGATCGGCGGCCAGGCGTGCGAACACCTCGCTGACGCGGTGGACCTCGAATACCGAGCGGACCTCGCCCGAACCGGGCTCCACGATGGACCGTTCGTCGGAGCGCACGTCGGGGTCCGACACCAGTCGGTCCATCTCGGCGCGGTACTCCTCGACCTCCTGCGGGCTGATCAACCGCTCCGCGGTGACGAATCCGTCGCGTTCGAAACCTTCCAACTCGCGGGCCCAGAAGGGCCCGGGAGTGCCGGGTTCGGACCATACGACGGGGTCCTTGCGTCCGATGAGGACTTCTTCGGAGCCCCGGGTGGGGTACAGGTCGGCGAGGGTGCGTTCGGTTGCGGTGAGCATGGCGTTGCTTGCCTCTCCTCTCGGTTTCGGTGGGTGCGGACCGGGTCGGACCGGGGGAAACGTCAGACCGGATCCGGTTCGTTGAGCAGCGGGTACACGCCGTTCTCGTCGTGGTCCTCACGTCCGGTCACCGGCGGGTTGAAGACGCACAGGCAGCGGAACTCGCTGATGACGCGCAGGGTGTGCCGCTCGTGCTCGTCGAGGACGTACACGGTGCCCGGCGTGATGCGGTGCTTCTCGCCGGTCTCCTCGTCGGTGAGCTCGGCCTCGCCGTCGACGCACACCACCGCCTCGATGTGGTTCGCGTACCACATGGACGTCTCGGTGCCGGTGTACAGGACGGTTTCGTGGAGCGAGAAACCGACGCGTTCCTTCGCCAGGATGAGGCGCTTGCTCTCCCAGGTACCGGACGCGGCCTTGACGTGCCGGTCGGTGCCCTCGATGTCACGGAAGGATCGGACGATCACGGTGGGGCTGCCTTTCGTGGTGTCGGGTGCGGTGGGCTGGGGTGGGGTGGGGTGCGGTCTGGTGTGGTGCGGTCAGGCCGTCTCGCGGACGGACCGCGCGAGGATGTCGAGGCCCTCGTCGAGCTCGTCCGCCGACACGGTGAGCGCGGGCAGCAGCTTGACCACCTCGCTCTCCGGGCCGGAGGTCTCGATGAGCAGGCCGTTCTCGAAGGCCCTGCGGCACACCTCCCCGGCGCGCTCCTTGCGGGTGAACTCCAGGCCCCACACCATGCCGCGACCGCGGTACGAAGCACCGTCCCGCTCGTGTTCCGCGCACAGGTCCGTCAGGGCCCGCTCGATGCGGTCGCCCTGTACCCGGGTGCGCTCGCGCAGCACGCCGTCGCGCCAGTAGGTCTCCAAGGCGGCGGTCGCCGTGACGAAGGCCGGGTTGTTCCCGCGGAACGTCCCGTTGTGCTCGCCCGGCTCCCAGATGTCGAGCTCGGGCTTGAACAGGCACAGCGCCATGGGCAGCCCGTAGCCGCTGATGGACTTGGAGACGGTGACGATGTCGGGCGTGATGCCCGCCTCCTCGAAGGAGAAGAACTCACCGGTGCGGCCGCAACCCATCTGCACGTCGTCGACGATCAGCAGCATGTCCCGTCGCCGGCACAGGTCGGCCAGGGCGCGCAGCCACTCGGCGCGCGCCACGTTGACGCCGCCCTCGCCCTGCACGGTCTCGACGATCACGGCGGCCGGGTTGTTGAGACCGGAACCCTGGTCCTCCAACAACCGCTCGAACCAGAGGAAGTCCGGCGTCCGGCCCCCGAGGTAGTTGTCGAAGGGCATCGGCGTGCTGTGGACCAGCGGAACACCCGCGCCGGCGCGTTTGAAGGCGTTGCCCGTCACGGCGAGCGAGCCCAGGGACATGCCGTGGAAGGCGTTGGTGAACGAGACGACCGCCTCACGCCCCTTGGCCTTGCGCGCCAACTTCAGCGCCGCCTCGACCGCGTTGGTCCCGGTGGGTCCCGGGAACATCACCTTGTAGGGCAGAGCGCGGGGGGCGAGGACGGTGGACTGGAAGGTTTCCAGGAAGGTCCGTTTGGCGGTCGTCGACATGTCCAGGGCGTGCGTGATGCCATCGCGCTCGATGTAGTCGAGCAGCGCCCGCTTCAACACGGGGTTGTTGTGTCCGTAGTTGAGCGAGCCGGCGCCGGCGAAGAAGTCCAGGTAGCTGCGGCCGCTCTCGTCGTGGAGGCGGCTGCCCTGCGCCCGGTCGAAGACGACGGGCCAGGCGCGGCAGTAGCTGCGCACCTCCGATTCGACGGTTTCGAAGACGGTGGGGACCGGTGCTGTCGTGGTCAAGCGGCACTCTCCTGTGGTGTGGGATGTGTGTGATGACGGCTGGACGAGCGGGCCGAGCTACGTGGTCAGTGGCTCGCCGGGGGTACCGATGCGGTGGAGCACCTCCGCGTCGTGGTGCCCGGCGCCACCGGGGAAGTGCTCCTCGGCGAAGAGGACCTTCCGGGTGACGCGCGCACCGTGACGTTCGGCGTAGGACGCGAACAGCCGCTCCGACGCGGTGTTTCCCGGGCTGATGGTGGTCTCCAGAACATCGAGCGCGTGCTCGGCGGCGACGCGCGCGGTGAGGTGGTCGAGCAGGTACCCGGCGACGCCCTTCCCGCGGGCCGCGGCGTCCACGCCGACCTGCCAGATCAGCAGGGTGGCCGGCGCGTCGGGGCGCAGGTACCCGGTGACGAAGCCGGCCGGCCGGCCGTCGGGGTCGCGTGCGACGGCCGAGGTGGCGGCGAAGTCGCGGCACCACAGCAGGTAGCTGTAGGGCGAGTTGACGTCCAACGTCCGCGTCTCGCGGGCGATGCGCCAGAGGTCGGGGCCGTCGGAGACGTCGGGCCGGTCGGCCCGGATCCCGGGTGGGGGAGTGGGGACGGAGGGTCGAGGACGGGTGGCCGGATCTGGATGGGCGGCGGTCATGCGGGCCGAAGCTACCGACCATCTCCCCAAAAAACATGCCCGTACGGGGTTCCGTACGCCGTACGTCCGTGATATCCGGTGCCGTCCACGATGCGGACAAGCCCCTCAGGAGCTTGCCTGGAATGCCTATTCATCGGCATAAACCACCCCAAAATTTCCAAAGATCACGAGATCGTAACGTCTTTGCCCTGTGCCACATTTGCCGTGTGAAAGCCACGACATTGGGCCGTCCCCCCGTTTCGACTCGAGGGAACGGGACATGTGAAACCGCCCCCTCGGTCCGACCGTCGTCCCGCGCCCACATCTGAGTCCCCTCCGGGGCACCGGACCACTGGGTATCCCGAACTGTCAGGCGGTACAAAGAGGTATGACCGAGGAAACGCGCCCCGCGGATCCCCCACGCGCCGCGAACGACGCCGCAGACGCCCACACCGTCCAGGCCATCCGTGCCGTCCTCGGCGCCGACGAGGTCGCCGAGGTCGACGACGTCAACGACGTCAACGACGTGACGCACGCGGTCCTGGCCGCCTCCGACCTGCTGGCCTCGATCTCCGCCCGAGCCCTGGCGGCAGCCGGAGACGGAGTCACGCCCGCGCAGTTCCGGATGCTCGACGTCCTGGTGGCACGCCGGCACGTGAAACTGGTTTCCCTCGCGGGTCTGATGGAGGTCAACCCGTCCACCGCCATGCGCATGGTCGACCGACTGATCGCCGCGGGCCTGGCGGACCGCAGGCCCAACCGGGAGAACCGGAGGGAGACGGTGCTCACCGCCACGGACTCCGGCTCCCGCCTGGTGAAAGCCGTCACGGCCCGCCGGCGGGCGGAGACCTCGGCGGTCCTCGCGCGACTCGGCCCCGTCGAACGCACCGCCTTGGTGGGCACCCTCGCCGCCTTCGCCGCCGCGGCCGGCCTCCCCACCGCGCCCGCTCCCCACGCCCTCCCGCCCCTCGCCGTCGGACGGCCGGAAGACGCCTTCCCGGGCTGAGCGGGCAGGGCGACCCGACGGGGTCGCCGAAACCGTCGATGGCCTTGCGGGCCCGCCGCAGCAAGGGGCCCGTCGCCCGTGCGCGCCTGCGCCCAAGGCCGCTCACCGACCTCAGCGCTCCGCGGACACGCCACGCCCTGGGCGGTGGCCCGCTGGACCCGGTAGTTCCAGCGGGAGAGCGATCGGACCATGGTCGCGGCGCCGAGGCTCCATATCCTGTGGCGCCTCGGAAGTGGTCCGGGCAGGGCGGCGGTATGAGAGACCGTTCCGGACCTGTTCCCCGTGGTCCGGCCGCCCTGGTCCGTTCACGGTGTCAGGACCTGGAGGGCGCGTGGAAGGATGGGTTCGTGCCGCCCATCGGAACGACCGCCGTGGTGATCGAACTGCCGCCCGCAGAGGTGTTGTTGCGGGCGGCCGCCAGTGTGAGGGCGAGCCTCGTGCGGACGGGGCTGCCCGCCCACGTGACGGTGATGTACCCGTTCGTGCCCGTCGCGGACCTCGGCGACGACACGGAGCGTGAGTTCCACCGGCTCGCCGGGTCGATCCCGGCGGCGGACCTGCTGTTGCGCCGGTTGGTGACCGCGCCCGGGTTCGTCGCGGTCGGGGCTGGCGAACTCGACCCGGCCATCGCGGCGTTCCGCGATGTTTGGCCGGACCTGCGCCCGTACGGCGGTCGCTTCGGCGAGTCGCCCAGCGCCCACGTCACCGTCGCGCTGGGCTGCGACGGGACGGAGGCCCGTCGCGTGGGCGAGCGGGTACGGGAACTCCTGCCGCTCCCGGCCCGCGCGGAAGCGGCCCATCTGGTGGCCCTGACGGACCGGGGATGGCAGCGGAGAACGTCGGCGCGGTTCGCCTGACCTCTCGCCGGGCCGGCGCGCGGTGGGGGCGGCTGCGGGGGCTTACGCGTCAGGGGCCGAGGGTGGTGAAGAAGGAGCGTACGTCGGTCACGAAGGCCTCGGGCTGTTCCAGGGCGAGGAAGTTGCCGCCCCGTTCCAGTTCCGTCCAGTGGGTGATGTGGTGGTCCCGCTCCGCGAAACGCCGAATGGCGACGTCGGTGCCGAGTGCGACGGCCACGCCGGTCGGGACGGTGCCGCGCGGTTTCGGGGCCCAGGCGCTCGCGTCGTGGCCGGCCTCGTAGTAGAGGTTCGCCGAGGAGCCGGCCGTGCCGCTGAACCAGTAGACGCTGATGTTCGTCAGCAGCCGGTCCCGGCCGACGGCGTCCTCGGGAAGCTCGGCCGCGGGATCCGTCCACTCCTTGAACTTCTCCACGATCCAGGCCAGTTGACCGACAGGTGAATCGTGCAACCCGTAGGCGAGGGTCTGCGGGCGGGTGGACTGGATGGCGTTGAAGCCCATCCTCTCCTGCTGGAACGCCTCCAGCCGGGCCAGCCGCTCCTGCTCGGGCCCGGTCAGCCCCACGAACTCGGCCGGGTCCCCGGAGGGGAAGGTGATCAGACCGTTGACGTGCACGCCGATCACCCGGTCGGGCACCCGGCGCCCCATCTCCGCGACGATCCACGCCCCGCCGCCGGTGCCCTGAACCCCGTACGCGTCGTAGTCGAGCCGGTCCATCAACTCGACGAACGCGCCGGCGATCCGCCCGGTGTTCCAACCGGCCTCGCCGAGCGGGCCGGAGAAGCCGGTGCCGGGCGTGGAGGTGACGATGACGTGGAAGTCCCGGGCCAGCGGCCCGATGACGTCTGCGAACTGGACGAACGAGCAGGGCCAGTCGTGCACCAGGAGCAGCGGGACGGCCGCCGGGTTCTGCGAACGGACGTGCAGGAAGTGGATGTTCTGGCCGTCGATCTCGGTGGTGAACTGCGGGAACGCATTCAGCTCCGCCTCCGCCCCGCGCCAGTCGAAGCCGTCCGCCCAGTACGCGGCCAGGTCCTTCAGGTAGGCGGTGGGCACGCCCCGGCTCCAGCCCACACCGGGGATCTCGCTGCCCCAGCGGGTGCGCGCCAGCCGGTCCCGCAGGTCGTCGAGTTCCTCCTGCGCGATGTCGATGCGGTACGGGTGGATCCGGACGTCGATGTCGCTGCTGTTCTCCATGGGCAAGACGTTAGTCTCGATATAGGCACGTTGCCTTCCTAATGACCTCACAGGCTTGGTTCCATGCTCGATACCTCCGCACGCCTCCTGAAACTGCTCTCCCTCCTCCAGACCCCGCGCTCCTGGCCGGGCTCCGAGCTGGCCGAACGCCTGGGGGTGAGCGGACGTACGGTCCGCAACGACATCGACCGCCTGCGCGAACTCGGCTACCCCGTGGACGCCGCACGCGGGGCTACCGGCGGCTACCGGCTGGGTGCGGGGGCCGCGATGCCCCCGCTGCTGCTCGACGACGAGGAGGCCGTCGCGGTGACGATCGCCCTGCGGACCGCCGCGCGGGGCGCCGTTCCCGGCACCGAGGAAACCTCCCTGCGGGCCCTGGCCAAACTCGAACAGGTACTGCCGTCGCGGCTGCGTCGGCGGGTACGGACGCTCCAGGCGTACACCGTGGCCGTGCCGGCGGACCGCCCGGCGCCGACCGTCTCCGCGGAGGTGCTGACCACCCTGGTCTCCGCCTGCCGGGACCGGGAACGCCTGCGCTTCGAATACCTGGACCACGCCGGCTCACCGACCCGACGCGTCGTGGAGCCGTACCGGGCGGTGAACTGGGGGCGGCGCTGGTACCTCGTGGCGTGGGACGTCGAACGGGAGGACTGGCGGACCTTCAGGATCGACCGGATGCGACCCCGCACCCCGACCGGCCCGCGTTTCGTCCCGCGCGAGGGGCCCGACGCCGACCTCGCGGCCTACGTCTCCGGACGGGTGTCGAGTGCGGCCTGGCGCCACCACGCCCGCGTGAGCGTCCACGCGCCGGCGGCGGAGGTGGTCGAGCGGATCAACCCCGCGGTCGGCACGGTGGAAGCCGTCGACGCCGACAACTGCACCCTGATCACGGGCGCCGACACCCTGCAGACCCTGGCCGTCCACCTGGGCATGCTCGACTTCGACTTCGACGTCATCGAGCCGCCGGAACTGGTCGCCCACCTGCGCCGGCTCGCCGACCGCTACGCCCGCTCGACACCCCCGACGGACTGAGGCGGGCGGGCCGGGCGGCGGGCCGGGTGAGGGCGGCCCGGGAACGCGCCCGGCCCCACGCCGCACGGAACGCCCCCGGCCCTACGCCACCCGGAACGCCCGACCGGTGGCGGCCAGCGCCTCCTCCAGGACCCGGACCGCCTTCGGGCCGACGCCGTGCAGCGCCGCCAGTTCGGCCCGCCGCAGGCCGGCGACCCCGTCCAGGGTGGTGATACCGGCGGCGGCCAGCGCCCGGGTCGCAGGATTGCCGATGCCCCGCAGCAGGTCGCCGAGCTCCCCGGCCGTGACGGTCGCGGCGGCCGACCGGGCTGTCGCGAGCGCCTTGGGGGCCCGCCCGAGCCAGGCCCGGCGTACCCAGTGGTTCAGCTGTTGGCCGTCCAGGTCCCCGAGCGGGATCCGGACGCCGATCGCCGCGGTGCCGCGGCTGACCGTACGGGCCGTCGGGTGGGCGTCGAGCACCCGACGGGCCTCGGCTTCGGGCAGGTGGAGGCCGAGTTCCCCGTCCGCGTCGGTCCGGGCGAACCACCGGTCCCGTACGCGGAACACGACCCCGGCGCCGCCGGCGGCGGGCTGTTCCACGGCCTCGGGGAGGGCGAGCGCGGTCCGGCGGAGTTGGGCGAGAGTCGTCACGGGTCCACCCTCGCACGCGGTCATGGGGAGAGTGCCCCGCCCCCGCCGCCCCGGCCCCCTCCCCGCGAACGCCGTCCGCGCCGACGGTGGACGACGTCATCGGAGGTCGTGTCCTGCCGACGGTCCAGGCGCTGCACGAAGACGCTTCGTCGAAATTCATCCAAAGCTCGATCAAGGCCGATCAAAGAAGAGCGCCGAACATCGTATCGGAGCGCATATGCGCCTACTTTGGTCCGCTATGACTCCCGATGTCGAACGTCATGAGGACAGGGGCCGGCGCCTGTTCGTGCGGGCCGCGCTGACGGGAACGGTCGCCGTCGGCGCCGGGCTCATCGCGGGCCTTCCCGACGTCAGGCCCTCCCCGACGCAAGGCCTGAACGGGCCGCGCCCGACGACGCCCGTGTCCGCGCTGCGGGCGCTCGACGCGGGGAACCTGCGCTGGAGGACGTTGCACGAGCGCCACCCGGACGCGACGAAGGCGGTGCGCAGGACCGTCGTCACGGGCCAGCACCCCTTCGCCGTCATCCTCGGCTGCGTCGACTCCAGGGTGCCGCCGGAGCTGGTCTTCGACCAAGGTCTCGGCGACCTGCTGACCGTACGGTCGGCGGGCGAAGTCCTCGACGAAGCCGTGCTGGCCAGCATCGCGTACGGGGTCGTGGAGCTGGCCATTCCGCTCGTCGTGATCCTGGGGCACCAGTCGTGCGGGGCGGTCGCCGCGGCCGTGCACGCGGACGAGAGCGGTGGAGGGCTGCCGGGCCACATGCAGTACCTGGTCGATCAGATCCGTCCGGCGATCGACCGTACGCTGACGGGTGACGCGAGGGTGGACGCCGCAGTCGACGCCAACGTACGGCTGGTGGCCGCGCGCCTGCTCGCCGAGCCCGTCCTGGCCGCCCGGATCGGGGCCGGCGGGTTGGCCGTCGTTCCGGCCCGGTACGAACTGACCGACCAGCGGGTCCACCTGATCGGCGACGCCCCCTGACGGACCCGCCGGCGCCGGGTCCGGGATCATGGACGCACTGTCCGCGCCCGCACAGACCGTTCGGAGTGGTGCCACCATGAATCCCGATCCGCGCGACGACCGGCCCGACGGTCCGCCCGACCCCGCGACTCTCCACCCGATGCCCGGACAGCCGCGCGTCGTGCTCCTGAAGCCGCTGGTGACGTCGCCGCTCATCGAGGTCGGCGCGTACACGTACTACGACGACCCGGACGATCCCACCGCCTTCGAAACCCGCAACGTGCTCCACCACTACGGGCCGGAGAAGCTCGTCATCGGGAAGTACTGCGCGCTGGGCACCGGTGTCCGGTTCATCATGAACGGCGCCAACCACCGGATGGACGGCCCCTCGACCTTCCCGTTCCCCATCATGGGCGGCGGCTGGGCCGAGCACTTCGACCTCATCACCGGTCTGCCCGGACGCGGGGACACCGTCGTCGGCAACGACGTCTGGTTCGGCCACGGCGTCACGATTATGCCCGGAGTACGCATCGGACACGGCGCGATCGTCGCCTCCGGCGCCGTCGTCGTCGCGGACGTACCCGACTACGGCATCGTCGGCGGCAACCCGGCCGAACTGATCCGTACCCGCTACGGAGCGGCGGACGTGGCCCGCCTGCTCGCCGTGGCCTGGTGGGACTGGCCGGTCGAGCACCTCACCCGGCACGTGCGCACCGTCATGTCCGGCAGCGTCGACGACCTGGAGGCCGCCGCCCCGGCCGGCGCCGGGTGAGCACGGTCATCGGGCGGGCACGGTCATCGAGCGGACGAGGCCGCCCGGGAGCCCCGCCGAAACCCCGTTGGGCTCGGCCGGGCTCCCGAGCGACCCCCGTGTCCTACTGGCCCACCCGACCGTCGACGCACTCGCGCAACAGGTCGGCGTGTCCGCAGTGGCGGGCGTACTCCTCGATCCGGTGGACCAACAGCTCCCGCACCGCGACGTCGTCCTTCCCCAGCGCTCGCCCAGGTCCGGATGGCCGGCCAACACCGCGTCGGTCGCGGCCTGTTCGCGCTCCAGATCGACGTACGCGGCGTCGACCTGGGCCTGGTCGGCAACGGCCTCGTCGAAGTCCGCGTCGCGCTTCCCGTACAGCTTCGGCAGCGGATCACCCTCGGTGATCCAGTTGCGCCAGTCGCGTTCCCCTTCGGCGAGGTGCCGCAGCAGACCGAGCAGTGACATCGTCGACGGTGGTACCGAACGACGGGCCAGTTGTTCCGGGGTCAGGCCCTCGCACTTCATCCGCAGGGTCAGCCGGTAGCCCGACAGGAAGTCGCCCAGCGTCGCGAGCTCGCCTTCCGGACTGGGCCCCGTGTCACGGGGGTCGTCGGCGGGGTCGACCCACATGTCTGCGTACACGGTCGCCTGGGTCCATCGCGCGGGTTGGTCACTCATGCGGCGAATGATCCTCCACGAGCACCCCGGACCGCGAACGCATTTGTGGGCCGGGCCCTCATGCGAACGTGTCCGCCAGCAGTTTCGCGGTCTTGGCGATCAGGGTGTTGTCGCGGACGGCGTCAACGTCCGGCATGGTGCTGAGGATGGACAGGACCACCGGCGGTCGCCCGGGCGGCCAGGCGACGCCCACGTTGTTGTTGGTCCCGTACGAACCGGCGCCGGTCTTGTCCGCGACGGCCCAGTCGCGCGGCAGCCCCGCCCGCAGCCGGTCGGCGCTGGTGGCGTTGGCCAGCAACCAGCCGGTCAGTCGCTCCCGGTCCTGCGGCACCAGCAGCCGGCCGAGGGTGAGCCGCGCGTACGTCTGCCCGATCGCCCGGGGCGTGGTGGTGTCGGTCACCCGCTCCGGCTCGGCCGAGTTCAGTGCGGGCTCCCACCGGTCGAGCCGGGTCGTACGGTCCCCCACCGAGCGGCAGAAGCGGGTGACCGCGGTGGGGCCGCCCAGCTCGCGGAGCAGCAGGTTGGCGGCGGCGTTGTCGCTCTGGGCGATGGCCGCCGAGCAGAGCTGGGCCACGGTGAGACCACCCGCGATGTTCTCGGGGAGCTTCGTGATCTCGCCGCCGCCCGCGTCCGTGACGTCCTGCTGCGTGTAGTGGATGCGCTTGGCCAGGAACGTGCCGTCCCGGTCCAGGTCGCGCAGGACGGCCGCCGCGGCGACGGTCTTGAAGACCGAGCACATGGGGAACAGCTCGTCGGAGCGGTGGAGCACGGTCCGGCCCGTCGCCGTGTCCCGCGCGTACACGCCCAGCCGCGCCCCGTACGCGCGTTCCAGTTCGCGCAACCGCGGCACGACATCGGTCGGACCGGGCGACGAGGCCGCACGGGCCGTGCCCGCCGGCAGCGCCACGGCCAGGGCCGCCCCCGCTCCCGCGGTCAGCAGCGAGCGACGGGACGGGATGGTACCCGGGGTCTTCACGTCAGCTTCTCCTCTTCCGTCAGTTTCCATCAGGGTTCGTCAGTTCTGCGCGGTCAGGTGAGTCGGGAGACGTCAAAAGTGATCAATTCGGTTCCCCCCTGTTGCTGGCGTGGTCTCCCTTGGTGTCGGACGGCTCGTCAGTTGACTTTCGCATCAGCGCAGTTGTCGGTTGAGGAGCCACGACGGCGTCGGCCGGGAGAGGTGCGGGAAGGGGTGCGGCCGGAGGGTGACCCACGGGATCGGCCGAAGACCGACTGGTCCCCGGGAGGGGCCTAAGGGTGGAATGACACCGATGCCGCCTATCGGGCGGTACGCACAGTCCGGCCCGGGCGCGGGGAATCAGGACGGTTTGGTGGCGGAGAACGCCGTGACCGTCACCTTGTCGTCGCACTCGGCGAACACCCCGTCGTCCATGGCGATCTGGTGCGCGCCCGCGCCCGGCACGCCCAGGACCAGCGTGGGGAAGCTGGATGGGGTGGCTCCGGACACGCAGTACCCGTCCGCCTCGCCCTGCACCTGGACGAAGGTGAGCTTCGTCCAGGCGCGGGCCCCCGGGGCCAGGGTGACCGGGGCCGCGGCGCCGGCGCGGGTGACCGTGAGCGGTCGGTTCTTGTCGGGGGAGCCGTTGCCCGCCCCCGCGACGGTGGGGAAGCCGGTCAACGCGCAGGGCTGCGACGAGGTGTTCGTGACGGAGACGACGACGGCCCCCGTGCCCGTGCCGGGCGGCCTGACGTCCGCCTGGTGGCCCTCCGACACCTTGACGTGCCCACTCGTGCAGGGTTTCGCCCCGGCTGCCGGAGTGGAGCCCGACGCGCTCGGCGTCCCCTTGCCGCCTCCGCCGGAGGCGGCCCCACCGGCCCCCGGACCCGTCGGTGTGGCGGCTGCGGTGGGCTTCGCCGGGCCGGATGCCGTCGGAGGCGTCGACGGGCCGGTGGCCGCGCCGTCCTCGCCCGTCGGCGTACAACCGGTGACCAGGGCCGCGGCCACCGCCGCCGTCGCCAGGACCAACGTGCCGCGTCGTACGGCCACTGTGCAGCGCATGGGAGCTCCCCGAGGTTCGCGACCGGTCCCGTACCGGCTCTCGCGCCGACGGACACGACCCCGCGCCCCACCCGGTTCGCGCCACGACCGCGCTGTGGCGCATTCGTGACACCACCGGGATGAAGGGATTCTCCTTCCCCCTCGTCGTTGGCGGTGGCCCGATCACCGCCAGCCCGTCGCGGGGCCGACCCCGCCGGTCAGGCCGAGGAGTCCCACGCCGTCAGCAGGCCGTCCAGCCACGCGGGCGGCAGTTCGGCCGCGTCCCATTCCTCGCGCAGCGCGGCCGGGGCCGTCGCGAGCCGCTCCAGCACGGCGAGGCTGGTGGGGGAGTGGATCAGCGAGTAGCGGCCGTGGATCGCGATGGCGCTGCCGGGCCCGTACTGCGCGTACAGCCGTTCCAGGCGGGCCCGGTGGGCCGTGCCGAACTCCGTGAGCTGCCCGGCGTACATGGCCCGCTGTCTGTAGCCCATCGTGCCGAGGACAGCGGAGAGCACCTCCGTGGTGACCTCCGGGTCGAAGTCGGACACGGAGGTGAGGGACAGGTACAGCGGACTGACCGCCACCTGCGCCCGCTCCACCTCCATCCGCCGCACCCGCGGACGCTCCTCGGGCGAGGAGACCGACGCGTCGGAGCCGACGGCGCGGCGCAGGGCCCGCTCGGCGATGCCCCCGAGCTCGTGGACGACGTCGCCGACGCCGGCCCGGCCCGAGCCGTCCGGGGCGCCCCCGGTCCCGCCCGCAGCACCCGCCGGCCCGCCGGTGATCTCCTCGTACGCGCGGGCGATGGCGCCGGCCTCGACGACCCCGATCAGCTCCTCCGCGTCGCCGGTGAAGACGCCCGCCCGGGCCAGGAGCTGGAGGAGCGTCGTCTTCGCATTGGCGACGCTGGCCGCGTCCGGCAGCTGCGGACCTGCTCCGGCGGTGTTCATCGGCTGCTCCTCTTCGCTCGGGTGCGTCGCGCGGGTACGCGAGGTCGTTCGGTCCAAGGATGCGACCTCCGATGATCGCGCTGCGACCCACCCCTCCGGCGCGGCGCGAGCGCACTGTCACCCGACCGGTGAACGGTCGCGTACGGCCGGCGCTGCCGGCAGCGGTTCCGGGCGGCTTCCCACGTCCGGGTGACGGGCGGGAACGCGCCGGTGCCGTGGGCGTGGATCCATGATCCGACTACGCTTCGGTGGACTGACGGGTGCACGGATACCCGCCTGTCCCTCCGTCGACCGTTCCATGCGCGACGGGAGTTCGTCCGGTCGACGTCGCGGGGACGTGGAGCGCATCAGGGGAGTGGAGTCGGATGTCGGGAACGTCCAGGACCATAGTGTCGGCCCTCGTCGAACAGGATGGCTGCCTGCTGATGGTGCGCGAGCGCCTGGGGGACGAGCAGGAGCAGTGGGTGCTCCCCGGCGGGGTCGTCGAACCGGGCGAGCTCGCGCACGACGCCCTGGTACGTGAGGTTCACGAGGAGACCGGACTGACCCTCACCGGGCCGACGAGCCTGGCCTGCGTCTCGCAGCACGCGGTCACCGGGGATCCGGGCTGGGACGGCACCTGGACCGTCATCACCTTCCGCGCGGAGCGACCGACGGGCACGCTCGCCCCCCTCGACCCCGATGAGCAGGTGTTGGAGGCCGCCTGGGTCCCGCTGGACGAGGCCCGGGCGCGGATCACCGCCCACCCGTCCCGCCGGCGTCGGGAACCCGTCCTGGCCTCTCTGACCGGCAGCGCGCCGCCCGGAAGCCTGTGGCTCTGGCCCGACGGGCCGCAGGAGTCACCGGTCGTCATCCCGGTCGCGGCGGCCGGGCCGTAGCGGGCGCCGCCGCCGCGCGAGCTCCACCTGATCCACCGACTGCACATCACCCCGCAGGTCCGTGCCGGCTTCGCCGAGCGGGAGTGCGACGAACTTCCCGACGGCAGCCAGGAGGTGGGGATCGTCGAACGGGTCGACTACCGGGAGAGCGCCGCCCTGCCGATCTTCCCGCCGATCGGACCCGCCCTCGCGGCGTTGGCCGACCCCCGCGCGAACGTCACCGACGCCGCAACGGAACCCGTCACCGACGAGAACCGGACCTGGCCGCGACCCGTACCGCCCGCCGCGGCAGCCGGGCCCACCCACGGCCGACCCGAGCCCCCCCACGCGCCGCACCGCCCCGGGCGGTTCGGGCAGAATCGAGAGCCGTGACGACACCCCCCGACCCGGCCGTCCTGTATCCCGACATAGCCGCGCACGGAACCCTGGCCGCAGCCCTCCGGGCCGCGGCGGGCGGTCGTCTCGACTCCGTACGGCTCACCTCCCGCCAATTCGCCCCGCTGCGCGGTGTCACGGTCGGCTGCCCGCTGCCGCACCGCAGACCCCTTCGGATCAGCGCGGGACACCACGCGCGGCAGTGGTCGATCCGCGGCGGCGACGGTTTCGAGGACATGACGCTCATCGACGGCACGACGGACGACCTCGCGGCGGTCGCCGAAGCCGCGTCGGCCTGGCACGACGGGGTGGAACTGGGCGACATCCGACGCGCGACTCCCTTCGTCCACCTCACCGGCCGCTTCGAGGTCCCCGACCTCGACCCGGCGGGCCTGGTGGCCAGTGCCTGGCAGCACCTGCGCACCGAGGCGCGAGAGCTGGAGTACGCCTGGCGGCCCCTCTACCAGGCCCTGATCGAGGCCGCCCACGCCGAACCGGCACTGCGCCGGCTCTACCCGTTCACCAGTCACTGGTCCCTGCGCTTCTCCACGAGGACGCGCCCTCGCCTGAGGCCCGTCGGAGCATCGCTGGTGGTCGACACGCCGCCAGTCCGGTACTCGGTGGCCGAAGGCTTTCCGAACGAGGACGATCCGGTGTTCCCCACGCCGGCGGAGGCGGTGTCCGCGGCCGTACGCCGTCTCCCGCCGTACCTTCCCCCGGTCGCACTCGGCTGCTGACGTACGTTCCGCCACCGCCGGTCACGGCCCTCGCCCCCGGTATTCGGCGGTGACCGGTCGCCGTTTCCCGCATGCTGCCCTCATGCCCGTCACGATGAAGTTGTGCGCCATCACCCTCGACTGCCCGGATCCGCAGGCTTTGGCCGCGTTCTACGAGCAGGCCACCGGCCTCCCACCGCATCCGCGATCCGATGCCGATTTCGCGGGGCTGGGCGGTGAGGGCGGCCTCTTCATCGGTTTCCAGCGGGTGGCCGGCTACCGGGCGCCCCGCTGGCCGGACCAGAGCGTTCCGCAACAGTTCCACTTCGACTTCGCGGTCCACGACCTGGACGAAGCCGAAACGCGGTTGCTCGCACTGGGGGCGGGCAAGCCGGTCCACCAGCCGGACGAGAAGAGGTGGAGGGTCCTCACCGATCCGGCGGGGCATCCGTTCTGCCTGGTCAGAGAGTAGGAGCGTGGGCCGGGTGGGAGGCTCCCGTACCCGTCGGGCGGTCCCGGTGAGAATCGGTGGGCATACGGCGCGGGACGGAACTACCCTCGGAGTCCATGAGTACCTTGCTGACCATCCATGACGTCCCCGTGTTCACCTGCGCCCCCGACGGCGACGCCATCCGCTGCGAAGCCGATGCCCTCGACCTCATCGGCAATGCCGGTTACGAGGGCGCCCGCTGGGTCGTCATCCCCGCCGAACGTCTCGACGACACGTTCTTCCGACTGAGCAGCCGCGTCGCGGGGGACATCGTCCAGAAGTTCGCCACCTACGGCATGGGCCTCGTCGTGCTCGGCGACATCACCCCCCACACCGAGGCCAGTTCGGCGTTGCGCGACTTCGTCCGCGAGTGCAACCGGGGCCGTCAGACCTGGTTCCTCGCCGACATCGAGGAGCTGCGGGACCGCCTGCGGAGCGGGACCGGCACCAACTGATCGGGCAGGGGCGGGACACCCGTCGGCATCCCGCCCCGGTGGTGGGGCGGGTCAGCGCGTGGCGCCGAAGGCCTGCGTCCAGTAGGAGTTCGGCTGGGCCAGGCCGACGCCGATCTCCTTGAACGAGCAGTTCAGAATGTTCTTCTTGTGGCCCGGACTGTTCATCCAGCCGTTCATGACCTGCTCGGGCGAGCCGTATCCGTAGGCGACGTTCTCGCCGTACGTGCTCCAGGCGTAGCCGGCGCGCGTGATGCGTTGGCCCGGGTCGGAGCCGTCGGATCCGGTGTGCGACATGTTGCTGTGGGAGGCCATGTCCTGGCTGTGGTTCTGCGCGGCCGCCGTCAGCTTGTCGTTGACCGTCAGCGCCGAACATCCGGCCTTGGCGCGCTCCTGGTTGACGAGGGCCACCACCTGCGCCGTCGGCCCGGAACCCGGGGCGGTGGGCGGGGTCTGCCCGCCGGCGGGCTGCTCGGCCGCGCCGGCGGCGTGGCCGGGGAGGTCCGGGCGACGGGCACGGTCGACCCGTTGCCGCCCTCACCTACGGGGGCCGTCGGGCTCGTGCCCGGACCCTGGGTCCGGGTCGACGGGGTGGGCGAGGCGATCCCGGGGAGGGGCACGTCGGGGACCGAAGCGCTGGAGGAAGGGCGCGCGGAGGGCTTCCGGGAGGCGTCGGCCGAGCTGCCGCCCGTGTCCAGGCACGCCATCGCGGCGGTGGGTATGCCCACGACGCCCAGCGTCACTGCGGCGATCGATATCTTCCGGTAGCGCGTCGTCTTGCGGTGCCTCTGCATACGTGACCTGACCTCACTCGGTTTCTGCGAAGCGTCCTGCGTCCCCTGCCGCCGGAGCGCCGGACGGGCCGCCATTCTTAGAAGCCCCCCAACGGGCCGGCAAGTCTCGCCGCCGGCCCGAGCGGTGGCGGTGCGCGCCGGGCTTGTCATGGCCGGGAGATCGTGCCGGCCGCGCGGGCCGGGGCCGGGGTGAGACGGGTGACGTACCTTCAGAAATCGCGCTGACGAGGAGCATTGCTCGGTTGCGTCCCAGCATGCGAGATGCCCATTTCGCCGGAGAGGGGAATGTCGACCGCGGACGGGAAAATGGTGACATGTCACGGACCAGCATGCGGCCGTAATGGTTCCGTGACCCGGGCGTCCCGTGTGGCGCATGTCACCGTTTCGCCGCCCGCACCGGAGGGCGACCGTCCGGGACTTCCCGGACGGTCGTCCTCCGGCGACTACGCCCGGGCTTCGACGGAGCGTCGCGGCAGGAGGGGGGCCACCACCGCGCCCAGCGCCAGCACGCTCAGGCCGAACATCAGGACGCCCAGGGGGACGTGGGCCGCAGGTATGTGGGCGATGCCCAGCACCACCTGGACCGAGGCGAGCACCAGGAAGCCGGACGCGTACAGGATGGGACGCGGCGATCTGCCGCCCGGCCGCCAGGCGAGGACCGCCGCGAGCACGTACAACATCGAGGCGCCGTACATCACGCGTGAGCCGACATCGTGCAACACCCCACCGACGGACGAGGACAGCAACATTCCGGCGGTGACGGCCTGGAAGAACAGGGCCGCGGTCTGCAGGACGACGGAGACGCGCAGGAACGTGGTGAGGCGCTGATGTGTCGTCGTCGTCCGGGTGATGGCCATGATGGGGTCCCCTCTTCTGCCTCGCGGCGGTGGATCTGTACTGTCCTGCTGGCCCGACGAGATGGGCCCGCGACATGTGAGGCGCCCCGACGGCCTCACGATCCGATGCGCTGTTTCGTCGAACCGCCGAGAACGGAACCGGACGAGAGAACCGAGGAGAGGCCGCCACCATGATCACCCCATCCGAGGCAACACCCGAGCGGCCCGAGCCGGACCTGAGCGCGGTCGTCGGCGAGCGGCGCCAGCTCATCAACCTCGCCTACCGGCTGCTCGGTTCGCTGGCCGAGGCCGAGGACGCCGTGCAGGAGACCTACGCCCGTTGGTACGCGATGTCGCGCGAGCAGCAGGAAGCCATCGCCGCGCCCGGCGCCTGGCTGACCACGGTCGCCGGCCGCATCTGCCTGGACCTGCTCCGCTCGGCGCGGGTGCGGCGCGAGCGCTACGTCGGCGCGTGGATACCGGAGCCGCTGCCCGACCGCAGGGAGTGGATCAGCGGATCCACCGGTGGCGGCACGGGCCAACCGGTTGACCCCGCGGACCGGGTCACCCTGGACGAGTCCGTGAACATGGCCTTTCTCGTCGTACTGGAGGCCATGACTCCCGCCGAACGCGTGGCGTTCGTCCTGCACGACGTGTTCCGGTACCCGTTCGCCGAGGTCGCCGCCATCGTCGGCCGGACACCGGCGGCCTGTCGGCAGCTGGCCACCTCGGCCCGCCGCCGCATTCGCGCCGCGCAGGCGCCGGCGGCCGCGACGGCCGGGCAGGCCGCTCTGGTGCGCGACTTCAAGGAGGCCTGGGAGGCCAAGGACATCGAGGCCCTCGTCGGCCTCCTGGATCCCGCAGCGACGATGACCGCCGACGGCGGGGGAATGGTCGGCACCGTCCTGCACCCGGTCGAGGGCAGCGAGAACATCGCCGCCTACCTGATCCACATCGCCGACAAGGCCCCCGGGCTCACGCTGCTGGAACGCACGGTCAACGGCCGACCCGGCCTGGTCGCCCAACACGCCGGAACCACGGTCACCGTGGCCGCCTTCAACCTCGCCGACGGCCTGATCACCCACATCTGGGCGATCCGCAACCCGGAGAAACTCCGCCCGTGGACCGACAGCGGCCGGAACTGACCCCCTTCCCGGACCGGCCGTCACCCTGGAACGGGCGCCGGTCCCGGCCAAGCCGGAGGACTCGTTCTTCTGCGTCACGTCGATCACCGGCGCCACCCGCTCGGCCCGCCACGCCGTCCACGACACGACCGACCCGAGCCGCGTTGGCACCGTCGACCCGGCCTGACGGGCCCGCCTCATGGCCCGCGCGGCCCGGCCTCAGAGCCCGACGACCTTCGCGCTCGCCGACAGCTCGTAGGCCAGGGTGACCGTACGGCGACCGCCGGGCGGAAGCGTCACGTCCCAGCGGACGATGCCCTCGGCATCGACCGCGTCGGGCGCCGGGGAGCACGCTTCCCGGCGCAGGCGCACCTCCACCGCCGAGACCTCCGACACCGGGATCCGCTCCCGCACGGTGACGACCCGGTCGTCCTGGTCGCCGGGCGCCGAGAACCTGGACAGGTGCAGCCGCACCGTGCGCGTGACCACCGTCCGTTGGGAGATGCCGACGGAGTCCCGGGACTCCTCGGCGTACCGGACCACCCTGTGGTCGTCCCGGCTGCCGAAGGCCAACTCCAGCGGAGCGCCGGGAGCGGTGAAGTCCAGCGTGCCGCGGCCGCTGGACCCGCTGCCGCGCACCAGGTCCACCGGGCCCGCGAGCAGCGCGTGCCCCGACCGGTTGTCGCACCGCACCACCTGCGTCACCAGCGGGGACAACTCGGGCGAGCAGGCGTACTCGCTGCTCGCCGCCACCGTGAAGGCGGAGACCGGCACCCGGTGCGCGCGGCCGTCCGCCGGTACCGACACCGGTACGGGGGCGTTCAGTACGCGGGGCTCACCGCCGTCGTCCACCCCCGGCAGCCCGAGCACGGGGGCCGGACCGAGGTCGCCGATCTCCTCCTCGCGCAGCTCCACGTCCACGACGCGGCGCTCGGCCGCGGAGCGGTCCTTGAGCGTCAGCCGGTCGTCGGCCAGCCGCGGCGGATCGGTGGCGAGCGCCGACCGGGCCGTCGACAACGTCAGTCGTACGTCGGACCAGTCCTCCCCGGTGCGCTGCCAGACCATCGCGTCCGTCTCCAGGGTCAGGGAGTCCCCGTCGAGCACCGCCCGGTAGGCGGGCCGCCACAACGCGCACGGAACCAGGTGGGTCAGGCGCAGCCGGACCGGCCCGGCGACCGCGGCGTCCACGGTCAGCTCCACGTGCGCGACCAGCTCGGCGGGCTGTTCCTCCGATAGGTCCAAGGCCGTGCGGAAGGAACGGAGTTCGACGGACAGCGTGTTCAGTCGTGTCTCGACCGCGCGGAGTTGTTCCCCGTACGCGTCGCGTTCCGCGTCGACGCGGTCCAGTTCGCGGTGCCAGCGCTCCCCTTCGCTCTCCCCGGAGCCGGCGCCCTCGCCGATCTCCCGCAGCAGGTCCGTCGCGAGCCGGCCGAGGACGGCGAGCCGGGTCCCCAGCCGGTCGCGGCGCTGCTCCAGGGCGGTCCGCTCCTGCTCCATGGCGTGCACGCGGTGCCGCACGGCGGAATCGTCCGCGGCGGGCGACAGCGGTCCGCGCGGCATCCAGGCACGCACGATCCGTACGTCGAGCACGGCGGCGTCGTGCGCGGCGATCAACTCGGCGTGCAGGGTCCGGTCGACGGCCAGCGCGGTGACCGGTCCCAGGCGCAGCCGCTGGATCCCGCCCTCCAGATCGAGGACGGCGGTGCGCTCGACGTGGGCGCGGTCCTCCAGACAGGTGACGGCGGTGACGGGCAGGGCGATCGGCTTCGGGTCCGTGGACATGGTGTGCTTCAGCTCCTGCGGTTGCCGTCGACCAGGGCCTTGCCGGCCGGGATGCGGATCTCGTAGCCGCCTTCGAGGGCGGTGGTGGCGCCGGCGGGGAGTTCCACCCGCCAGACCCGGGTGCCCGGAGCATGGTGCTCCGGAGCGCCTTCCTCGGGGGCGGTCCAGTCGGCCCGCTCCTCGATGCGGACGTCCGGTTCGGAGGTGACGGGCACCCGCTCGCGGACCTCGACGGTGACGGCTCCCGGAAGCCGGTTCGCCACCTCCACGTGCACCCGGTGGTCCAGGACGGTGGTGTTGTTGCGCAGCCCGGCCGTCGACTCGCGCAGGTTCGTCCGCCGGGTGACGCGGATCCCCTCGGCCGCGCCGAGCCCCAGTCGGCGGGTGGCGCCGGGGGCCAGCGTCGGCAGGGCGGCGGTCAGCAGGAACTCGTCATCGACGGTGACCTCCACGGGGCCCGCCAGCAGGGCCTGCTCGGTGGCGTTGGACAGGACGAGCGTCGCGTACGCGGTCGGCTCGACGGACGGCACGCAGAGGTACTCCGTCCGCAGCCCGACCGGGATCTCGGTGACGGTGACGGTGTGCCAGCCGCCGTCCGACGGCACGTCCGCGCGGGCGGCCGCGTCGAAGCGGTGGTCGAAGGAGCCCGCCGACTCGCGGGGACGTACGGCGTGCCCGGGCAGCGGCAGCGCGGCCACCGCCTCGGCGCGGCGGCGGTGTTCGGCCCCAACCGGGTCGACGGGCTGGTCCGGGAACAGCCGGCCCCGGCGGCCGACCGGCTCCTCCGGCCCGCGCAGCACGAGGGTCGCGTAGTCCAGCTCGGCGCCGCTCGGCCGCGGCGGACCCGCGGGCCGCGCCGGCGGCGCCGCCATGCCGGGAGCCGCCGGCGCTGCCGGAGCCATGGCGCCGGCCGCGCCGGGCCGGGGCCCGCCGGGCCCGGCCGACCTACGCGCCCGGGCCGGCTGCGCGAAGGCCGGTGCCCCGCCGGCGAGGGACTGGGGGGCGCCGCCGGGCGCGGGCGGCGGCGGCCCCCCGTAGGCCTGCGGCGCCGGTGGCGGCGGTGGTGGCGACGGTACGGGCGGCGGCGGGGGAGCCGCTACGGGAGCGGCGACGGTCGTGGCGCGTGCGGGGATCGGGGCCGGGCGGGGGCCTGCCGCCGCGTACCCGGCGAACAGGTCCGCGAGGCCGGCCGGAGGCTCCCGCCAGCCGGACGGCGCGAGGTCGCCCTGCCGGCGGCCGATCCGCACCGACCGGAGCTTCGGCAGGTCGGTCCGGCGACGCAGGTCGGCGGTGGCCAGCGCGATCCGGACGCCGGACCAGTCCTCGCCGGTGCGCTGGGCGACCGAGGCCCGCAGCACCAGACGACCCGTCCCGTCGCCCTGACGGTGGGTGAGACGGTAGGCGGGCACCCAGACGGCGCCCGGTACCCCGTACTCCAACTCCAGCTCCACCTCGGCCTCCGCGGCGGCGCCGTCGAGGGTCAGCACCGCGCAGAGCGTGGTCTCCAGGTGCGCCGACGGGGCGTCGGTGGAGGCGCGGGCCAGCCGGTCCGAGGCGACGGCCCACTCGTGCCCGACCAGCGCCAGCGCCTCCTCCAGCTCGACGAGGCGGGCGTGCAGCCGGACCAGTCGCCCGTCGACGAAGTCGGCGAGGTCCAACCAGGCGTCGACCGGCGTCCGACGGTGCGGATCCTCCTCGCCGCGCGGCGGCGGCACCGGGTGCAGCGCCCGGACCTCCTCGATCAGGCCCAACTGCCGGTCCCGGCGGGCCAGCGCCGCCGCGTGCTCCGCGGCCAATCGCTCGACCTCACGGCGCAACGCGTCCGGAGCGTCGGCGGCGTGCGGCTGCGCCTCGACCTCCACCCGGGCCTCCGTGACCCGCACGCCGGGCGATCCCAGCACCGCGGCCCGCAGCGAACCCGGGTCCAGCGAACGGGGCAGGCCGCTCACCCGTACCCGGCCGTCGGACGGCACACTGCCGCGTGCCAGGCGCCGACACAGCGCGCCCCGCGCGTACACCACGACCGAGTCGAGCTCCGACCCCCACCTCTGTCCCGCTCCAGCAGCCATCCGCTCCGCCCCCCACGACGTCCGTGCCTGCCGGAAGCCTACGCCGGGCCACTGACGGGCCGGGCCGGAACGAGCGCCGACGGCGCCCCGAGGAGTTCGGGCGGGCGCCGGGGCGGCGCGTAGGGTCGGGGGCGTGTCCGCTCCTCGCCTCCACCGCGTCGCCGTGCTCGTCCTCGAAGGCGCCAAGCCGCTCGACGTCGGGATCCCCGCACAGGTCTTCACGACCCGCGCGAGCATGCCGTACGAGGTACGGGTGTGCGGGGCGGCGCCCGGGCTGGTCGCGGGGGGCGACGGACTCTCGTACCACGTCACCCACGGGCTGGAGGCCCTCGCGTGGGCCGACATCGTCTTCGTCCCCGGGTACCGCTTCCCGGACCGTGATGATCCGCCGCGACCCGTCATCGACGCCCTGATCACCGCCCACGAGCGGGGCGCCCGACTCGCCGCGATCTCGACGGGCGCGTTCGCGCTCGCCGCCACGGGTCTCCTCGACGGCCGACGCGCCACGACCCACTGGCACTACGCCCGTGCCCTCGCGGCCCGGCACCCGCTGGTCCGTCTCGACGAGAACGTGCTGTTCGTCGACGAGGGCAGCGTCCTCACCTCGGCCGGCGCGGCCTCCGGCATCGACCTGTGCCTGCACATCCTGCGCGGCGACCTCGGCGTGGCCGCCTCCAACCACGCCGCCCGGCGACTGGTCGCGGCCCCCTACCGCAGCGGCGGCCAGGCGCAATACGTACCGCGCAGCGTGCCCGAGCCGCTCGGCGAGCGGTTCGCCGCCACCCGGGAGTGGGCGCTGCACCGGCTCGGCGACCCCCTCACCCTGGACGTCCTCGCCCGGCACGCGGGGGTCTCGCCCCGCACGTTCTCGCGGCGCTTCGCCGAGGACACCGGGTACACGCCGATGCAGTGGATCATGCGGGCCCGGATCGACCTGGCCCGCGAGCTGCTCGAACGCTCGGAGCGGGGCGTCGAGCAGATCGCCGCCGACGTGGGCCTCGGCACCGGATCGAACCTGCGGCTCCACTTCCAACGCATCCTCGGCACCACCCCGACCGAGTACCGGCGCACCTTCACCCGGGGCGCATAGCCCGCGGCGCACACGCGAGAGCGCGGCGCCCGCCCGCGCGGCGCACACGCGAGAGCGCGCCGCCCGCCCGCGCCGGGCGGCGGGACCCCGGCGGCCGTAGCTCGGGGGAGGGGATTCCTCGGCGAGATCCTTCTGGCGGGATCCTTGTGAACCATGGCGATCCCGCCTCTGTCGCGCAGCGGGGAGCGGCAGCGAATCTGGTGGCGAACGAAGGGACATCGCTCATGACTCGCATCGCCATCAACGGATTCGGCCGCATCGGTCGCAACGTGCTGCGCGCGCTCCTGGAACGCGACAGCGACCTCCAGATCGTCGCCGTCAACGACCTCACGGAGCCCGCCGGCCTCGCCCGGCTGCTCGCCTACGACACCACCTCCGGCCGGCTCGGCCGCCCGGTGACCGTCGACGGGAACGTCCTCGTCGTGGACGGCCACCGCATCACGGTGCTCGCGGAACGCGAACCGGAGCGGCTGCCCTGGGCCGAGCTCGGTGTCGACCTCGTCCTGGAGGCGACCGGCCGCTTCACCTCGGCGGAGGCCGCCCGCGGCCACATCAAGGCGGGTGCGCGCAAGGTACTGGTCAGCGCGCCGTCCGACGGCGCCGACGTCACGCTCGCGTACGGGGTCAACTCCGACACCTACGACCCGGCCGTGCACACCATCGTCTCCAACGCCTCGTGCACGACCAACGCGCTGGCGCCCCTGGCCGCCGTACTGGACGACCTGGCGGGCATCGAGCACGGCTTCATGACCACGGTGCACGCCTACACGCAGGAGCAGAACCTGCAGGACGGCCCGCACCGCGACCCCCGCCGCGCCCGCGCCGCCGCCGTCAACATCGTGCCGACCTCGACGGGCGCCGCCAAGGCGATCGGTCTGGTCCTGCCCAACCTCGCCGGCAAGCTGTCGGGCGACTCGATCCGGGTGCCGGTGCCGGTCGGCTCGATCGTCGAGCTCAACACCACCGTCGCCCGCGACGTGACGCGCGAGCAGGTGCTGGAGGCCTACCGGACCGCGGCGAACGGCCCCCTGGCCGGCGTACTGGAGTACTCGGACGACCCGCTGGTGTCCTCCGACATCACCGGCAACCCCGCCTCCTCGATCTTCGACTCGGAGCTCACCCGCGTCGACGGCCGCCACATCAAGGTGGTCGCCTGGTACGACAACGAGTGGGGCTTCTCCAACCGGGTGATCGACACGCTCACCCTGCTCGCAGGCTGAGCCGACACCACCCACCGCCGGGACTCCGGAAGGCCGCCACGGACGGCCCGACCGGAGCCCGCGCGGGTAGGGCCGACGCGGCGCGGACGTACGGACGCGCGCCCCGGCCCGCGCCCGCCGACCGTCGGGCGTCCGGCCCCGATCACGCGCCGGTGCTCCTGGACCGGTTCGCCCTCACCACGTGGCGGCTGTTCGACCCGATGCCCGACCCGGCGGCGTGAGCGCCGGCGCCATCCGCCCGCAGCGGTGGACCGGACGATCACCCCGGCGGGGGAGCCCCCGGCGCGGTGGCCGACACGGGGAACACGCCATGGTCCGGGCCGCCGGTCGTCCCCGCCGCAGGACTTCCGCGGATCGCGCCGGAGCCCGTGTTAGCTTCCGGTCATGGAGCAGCGCGTCAGTTTGATCACCCTGGCAGTGGCGGACCTCGGGCGTTCCCGGGTGTTCTACGAGCGTCTCGGCTGGCGCGGGCAGGAGGTCGAGGAGACCGTCTTCTTCCAGGCCGGTGGCCTCGGGCTGGTCCTGTGGGACCGGGACAAGCTCGCCCTGGACTGCGGCCTCACCGACAGCCGTGGCACGGGGTTCGGCGGCATCGTCCTCGCCCACAACCTGCGGTCCCGGCAGGAGGTCGACGCCCTCCTCGCCGCGGCGGATCGAGCCGGCGGCACCCTCAGCAAGCCTGCGGAGGAAACCTTCTACGGCGGCTACTCGGGCTGTTTCGCCGACCCCGACGGCCACCTCTGGGAGATCGCCCACAATCCCGGATTCCCGTTGGCCGAGGACGGCGCCCTGACGATCCCGGACCTCGGTTCCCCGTAACGGAGTCCGGGCGGCGCGCGGCGACCGGCGCCGGACCGGGGGCCGAGGTGGCGCGTCCCGCGCCGGCCGGCCGCCGGCGGGACCGGTCGGGTGGTGGCCGGGCCCGGCGGGGACGCGGCCACGCGCGCCGGCCTAGCGCACGTGCCAGGTGAACTTGCCGCCGCCCACCCAGTGGACGTCCTCGGGGTCGTCGAGGTCGTGGACCGTGACGCCGGCCTCCGCGGCGACGAGCAGCACGTCCGTCATCGATGTGGCCCTCCCGATGAACTCCCCGTCGACCTCGACGAGGCGGAAGGGCGGGTTGCCGGGCTGCACGGCCAGCACGGTGACCCGGGCCGCGGAGATGTGAGGCGTCGAACTTTCGGTCATGCGGAGACGGTTCCACGTCCCGGGCGCCGGCGGGCGCGGCGACACGAACGGAAACCGCGTTCGTGGCGGCGGGGCGCGCACGGGGCACGGGCAGGGAACCCGATAGCGGCCCCCGGGGCGAACCCGCGTGCGGTCCGGATCGCCGGGTAGGCGCCGGGCATGCCCCTCCCGATGATCGACGGCACCGTTTCCCTGTGGACGCAGGGCTACGCCTGGCTGCCCGACCTGCGCCGACGCCGGGGCTCGGACGGCGGCCCGGTGCGCACCCGCGTGCTCGGGCGGCCCGCGATCGTCCTGCACGGTCCCGCCGATGTCGCGTTCTTCTACGAGGAGCGGCACGTCCTGCGGCACGACGCCCTACCGGGGCCCGTGCTCGACACCCTCTTCGGTCGCGGCGCCGTCCACACCCTGGACGGCGAGGCGCACCGGGTCCGCAAGGAGATGTTCGTGTCCCTGCTCATGTCGCGCGAGGGCGTCGCCGCCTTGGTGGACCGGATCGGGACGCACTGGCACGAGGCGTTCGCGCGGGCCCGCGGCCGGGAGATCGTGCTTTTCGACCGGATGGCCGCGGTGCTCGCCGAGGCGGTCTGCGACTGGGTGGGCCTGCCCGTGACCCAGGACGCGGCCCGCGAGATCGCCGAGGACTGCGTGGCCATGGTCGACGGTTTCGCGACGCCCGGGCCACGGCACTGGAAGGCCCGCCGGGCCCGCGCCCGACAGGAGCAGGGCTTGGCGCACGCCGTGACGGACGTACGGGCCGGCCGCGCGCATCCCGGTGTCCTCACCTTCCCGGGCGGCGGCGCGGGGCCGTCCCGGTCGGTCCTGGAGACGGTGGCCGAGCACCGCGACGCCGACGGCATGCCCCTCGACCCGCACACCGCCGCCGTGGAACTGCTCAACATCATCCGGCCCACCGTCGCGATCGCCTGGTTCGCCGCCTTCGCCGCGCACGCCCTGGAGCGCGACCCCGAGCTGCGCGCACGGCTGCGCGCGGGGGACTGGACGTACGCGCGGGCGTTCGCGCACGAGGTCCGCCGGTTCTACCCGTTCGTCCCCTTCGTGGGCGGGGTCGCCGCGCACGACCTCGAACACCGGGGCGACGTCGTTCCCGCGGGCACCCTGGTCCTCCTGGACGTGTACGGCCACCACCACGACCCGGAGCTGTTCGAACGGCCCTACGTCTTCGACCCCACCCGCTTCCTGGGCCGCGAACCGCACGGCGACCTGCTGATCGCGCAGGGCGGGGGAGACGTCCGTACGGGGCACCGTTGCCCCGGCGAGGACGTCGTGGTCGGTGTGCTGACCGCCCTGGCCACCGCGCTGGGCCGGCTGGACCACACCGTCGCGCGCCAGGACCTGACGATCCCGCTGAACCGGATACCCACCCGGCCGCGCAGCGGCATGGTCATCCGACCCGTGTAGCGGCTCGGGCGCACCGGACCGGGACGGTCGGCCGGTCCCGGCGGTCAGGCGGCCGCGACCGCCGGGCAGGCGTGCCCCGGTGGGCGGCGTTCGTCCGGACACCCCTTCATCGAGCCGCTGCCGCGCCCGCCCGCCGGTTGAACGGCAGCCGGCCCAGCACGACCGCCATGCCGCAGGTGTTGCTGAGGGCCGAGAACACCAACCCGGCCGCGACGCCCGCGGACAGCAGCTGGAACGCGGGGTGTGCGAAGCGGCCGAGGACCAGGCCGAGCAGGACCAGGGAACCCGCGGCGAGGCGGACCTGGCGTTCCATGGCCCAGACGGCCCGCGGCCGGCCGTCGGGGTGGACGAGGCGGTGGCCGCCGGCCGCCCAGGCGGTGGTGCCGCCGGTGAGCACGGACGCGTCGAGGCCGTGGGAGGCCAGGACGGCGACGGCGTTCGACGCACGGGCTCCGGAGGCGCACACCACCAGCAGCGGCCTGCGACCGGACGCCTCCCGCAGCTCCGGCAGGGACCGACCGAGCCGGTCGAGCGGCACGTTGACGGCGTCCGGCAGGTGCCCGGACGCGAACTCGCCTGGGGTACGGACGTCCACGACGGTCAGTTCGTGGAGGCGGGGCAGCGCCTCGGGCACGCTCAGGGCGGCGGTCACACTCATGGCGGATCGTGTTCCTCGGCAGGGGGACGGCGTGCGCGGAAGCGGCGGCACGTGCCGGGGATCCTAGGCGCCGCACCGCACTCGAAGCGGCTCCCCGGCCCGACTGCCACACGCTCGCCACGTTCCCGCAACAACGGACGCGGACCCGGCGCCGCGCACCGTGACGCACGAGATCGGCTTCGCCCGGGAGGGCGCCGACACCGTCGTGTTCATGGCGGCGGACTCGTCGTCGAACAGGGGTCGCCCGCGGCCGTGTGGGACGCGCCACGACAGGAGCGAACCCGGGCCTTCCGCTCCAAGGTGCTCTGACCCGGAGCACCGTTCACGCGGCGGGCGCCGGCCCGTCGGACCCCGAACGGGCGTGCGCAGCGCCCCGCACCGGTCCGATCCGGTCAAGCTGCGTGGCCGTTCGGTGAACCGCGCGCGGCGGGCGGCGGGTCCGAGCGCAGGTCACGGCCCGTTCCGCGGCGGGCCGGTGATCGCGCCGGGAGCGGACGCACCCGCCGTGAGCTGCCCGAACGACCATTCGGTGCCCGCTATCCGAACGGAGTGTCCGTAAATCGGTCATCGATGTGCGCTGCCCCTTCGCATCGGACACTGTTTGTCGAGTCAAGGCGCGATATTGCAAGAAAGTATTGCGTTCAACCTTGGAATCGAAAGTGAGTTGTGCTGTGCGTCGCATCACCACGGTCTCTGCCGCCGCCCTCCTGTGCCTCGTAGGAGCTTCCGGTGTGGCCGAGGCCCGCCCGACGAGCCTGTACGCCCCGTCCGCGATGGTCTTCACCATCGTCCAGGGCGACACGGCCACGGACACCGCCTTACGTGCCTCCACCCTCAGCTGCGCCCCGACCGCCTCGGGTACGCACCCCGACCCCGCCGCCGCCTGCGGGGCGCTGCACGCCGCCGGTGGCGCCTTCGACCGGCTGCTGGCCGCCCCGGACCCGCAGCGGGCGTGCCCCATGCACTACGACCCCGTCACCGTCACGGCCGACGGTGTCTGGCAGGGCAGCCGGGTCGCCTGGAAGCACACGTTCTCCAACGCCTGCGTCATGAACGCGACCCTGAACGGCAACGCCGTCTTCGCCTTCTGATCCACGGCGGTCCGCGGTGCGGCGGCGTGCGTCGCGGCGCCGCGACGCGCGGCGGAGGGGTTGTGGGCGCCGGAGGGGCTACGGGTGGCGGCTGTGCGGGCGGCGCGCTCTTCGGTTCCCTCCCGCACCCGTGACATGCGTCACGGCCCGCACGCCGGCCGGACGGCCTTCGCGGTGATCCTCGGGGCGGCGACATGTCGGCTTATGTCGCTGTTTCGCGAGGACATGCCGCACTCCGCCAGAAACGGAATTCCTGACTCCTGTTCGACCCGCTCCAACAAGGCCGACGGGGGCCGGTTCTGGCGGTCCACCAGGTGGGGGCCCTCGCGGCCGCAGCCCGGGCATGCACGATCTTCGGGCCGATTCAAGCCGTGTCCCGGACCCCCTCCACGGCTCCGGGGTCGCGGCTTGCCAGGCCCCTGCCGGGCTTCTAAGAATGGCGACTCCTCCGGCGCCTTCGCGGTCCGGCGCCGGGAGCTTCGCGATCACCGAGTGAGGTCCCGCATGAAGAAGCACCGTAAGAAGAAGCACCACCGGAAGATAGCCGTCGCCGTCGGCGTGCTGGCCGTCGTGGGCGTGCCCACCACGGCCATGGCGTGCCTGGACACCCAGGAGACCGACCCCGTACGGGTCGTCTCCTCCCAGCAGGACAGCCGCCCCTGGCACGGCCGACCGGGGGCGCAGCAGCCCGTGCAGGCTCCGGTCCAGGCCGAGGCCCCCGAGGCGGCGCCGGCCGAGCCCGTCGCGCAGCCGGTGGCGCAGCCCGTCGCCGAGCCGCCCGTCGCCGACCCGGTGGCCGAGGCTCCGCAGCCCGCCGAGCGGCCCCAGCAGGCACCCCGGCAGCCGGCGCAGCCGCCGGTCGAGCAGCCGCAGCCCGTCGAGCCGTCGACCGAGGCGCCCGGGACCGGCGCCCCCGCCGACGCCCAGGCCCCCACCGGCGCCGCCGCCGAGGTCCTGGCACTCGTCAACAAGGAGCGGGCCGCCGTCGGGTGCCCCGTGCTCACCGTCAACGAGAAGCTGACGAAGGCCGCACAGGACCACAGCGCCGACATGGCCGCCCACTCCAACATGTCCCACACCGGTTCCGACGGTTCGGACCCGGGGCAGCGCATCACCCGCGCCGGCTACCAGTGGAGGACGTACGGCGAGAACGTCGCCTACGGCTACGACACCGCCGCGAAGGTCATGGAAGGCTGGATGAACAGCCCGGGGCACAAGCGGAACATCCTCGACTGCTCCTTCAAGGAGATCGGGATCGGCCTCGCCCAGCCCGGCCAGTACTGGACGCAGAGCTTCGGCGCCACGCGCTGACCCGCCCGAGCGGCCCGGTGACGCGAGGCGCCGACGTACGGCGTACCGCGCCGACGGAGGACGAGGGGGCGGCCGGACCCCGCGGTGCGCTCCAGGGTCGCCGGAACGACCCCGGTGGTGACGAAGCGGCCGTACAGCCAGGCGGCGAGGGGCAGCCCGGCCACCGCACCGA
>NZ_JBEZKS010000047.1:0-70166 GCF_040651775.1 Streptomyces sp. NPDC048383 | reverse complement strand
CGGCCTCGGTGGCCCGTTCGATCAGGTCCGGGCGCTCGAAGTACGCCCCGCACTCGGCGAGGGCCGCGACGCCGGACCGGTCCACCGTGAAGGCTGCACGGGAGCACTCGACCGCGGTGGCCGTCTTCGGGACCGGAGAGGACCGCGTCGAGATCCGCCGCACCGACGCCGAGACCGGGAGCTGACGCACCATGAGCGAGGACCTGTGGCCCCCGCACGCCCTGGATGACCCGGAATCTCCGGCTCCGCAGCCCTCCGAACCCTCCGGGGGCGGCGGCGTGACCGTGACGGTGATCATCCCGATCCGCGACGAGTCCGCCCACGTCGCCGAACTACTGGCCCGGCTCACCGCCGCCCTCCCCGCCCACCCGCCCCACGCGGTGCTGTTCGTCGCCGACTCCACCGACGACACCGACGACTCCACCGACCACACCGCCGACTCCGCCGACGACACCGCCGCCATCGAGAAGGCCGGCGCCGACTGCCCCTTCCCCGTCACCGTCCTGCGCCGCACGAGCCCGGACGGCGGGCTCAGCGGCGCCGTCGTCGCCGGGATCGGACGGGCCGCCTCCGACTGGATCGTCGTCATGGACGCCGACCTCCGGCACCCCCCGCACCTGGTTCCCGAACTCGTCGGTGCGGGCGAACGCACGGGCGCCGACCTCGTCGTCGCCTCCCGCCGGCTACCCGGCGGCGGCCGCGCCGGCGGCTACCGCGTCGCCGTCTCCCGGGGCGCCGGCCTGCTGGCCAAGGGCCTCTTCCCGCGCGCCCTGCGCGGCATCGGCGACCCCATGAGCGGCTTCTTCGCGCTGCGCCGCACCGCCGTCACCGCCGCCGCCCCGTGCTCGCTCGGCCCCGGCGTCCTGCTGGAAATCGCCGTCCGCTGCCGTCCCGCGCGCCCCGCCGAGGTGCCGTTCGTATGCGAGGGCCGGTACGCGGGGGAGTCCAAGTCCGCCGTCCGCGAAGGCCTGCGCTTCCTCGCGCACCTGGCCGCCCTGCGCTCGGCGGCCCCCCTCGCCCGGATGATCGGCTTCGGCCTCATCGGACTCTCCGGGTTCGTCCCCAACCTGCTCGCTCTGTGGCTGCTGACCCACGCCGGCACGCACTACCTACCGGCCGAGATCATCGCCAACCAGGCCGGAGTCCTGTGGAACTTCGTCCTCATCGAGCAACTCCTCTTCCGCGACCGTCGGCACCGCCACTGGGCGGACCGGCTGGGCCGGTTCGCCCTCCTCGCCAACGCCGACCTGCTGCTGCGCATCCCGCTGATCGCGCTCTTCGTCGCCAAGCTCGGCCTGGAGGCCCTGCCGGCCACCGCGCTCGCCCTCGCCACCACCTTCGTCCTGCGCTTCGTCGCGACCGAGGCGCTCGTGTACCTGCCGCGCGGCCCCCGCGCGGCGCCCGCCACCAGGAGCTGAGCCGCAACGAGGGGACACCCCGCCCGCCGCACCCGTACGGAGCGACGGGGGCCCGGCCGCGTCACCGCGACCGGGCCCCCGTACGCGCCGCGCGTCAGTGCTGGTACGCCGCCATCGAGATGCCGACGTAGTGGGCGACGAAGGCGGCCAGGGTCAGGGAGTGGAAGACCTCGTGGAAGCCGAAGAAGCGGGGGGAGGGGTTGGGGCGCTTCATGCCGTAGATGACGCCGCCCACGCTGTAGAGCAGTCCGCCGACGATCACCAGGACGAGGACGGCGATCCCGCCGGTCCGCATGAAGTCCGGCAGGAAGAAGACCGCGGCCCAGCCCATCGCGATGTAGCAGGGGGTGTAGAGCCAGCGCGGGGCGCCGACCCAGAAGACGCGGAAGGCTATGCCGGCCGCCGCCGCGATCCACACCGCCCACAGCAGGGTCCGCCCGGTGGACGGCGGCAGCAGCAGGACGGTCAGCGGGGTGTAGGTGCCCGCGATGATCAGGAAGATGTTGGCGTGGTCGAGCCGGCGCAGGATGGCCTCGCCGCGCGGGCCCCACGTACCGCGGTGGTAGACGGCGCTGACGCCGAACAGCAGGCAGGCCGTGAGGATGTACACCCCGCAGGCCACCCGGGCCTCGGTCGTGTCGGTGAAGGTCATCAGCACCAGGCCCGCGACGATCACCGCGGGGAACATGCCCAGGTGCAGCCAACCGCGCAGCAGCGGCTTGGCCTCCAGGACGGACTCGACCGCTTCCATGGCCTCGACCACCGGGGAGGCGTCGACTACCGGGGAGGCCTCGGCGGCCGGGGAGGGCTCGGCGGCCGCGGCGGCGGCGTCAGAATTCATGGCGAACATGCTACCTACGGGTCCGTAGGTTCCCGGTAGCCGTCTTCCCGCGATCTTCGGACGTACGTCTTTACGGAAGATTGACGGGAGTGGCCATGCTCACGTGAGAGGCCCCCTGGACATATGCGCACATCCACCGGATGATCAGATGAGTGCGGTCGGCACCGGATGAGCGGAGCGCGAAGCGTCCGGGTCGCAGCCCCCACGGGGCAAACACCAAACAAACCCCTCAACAAGGAGCAATCGTGGCGCGCGACAACGCGGCTCCCACTTCCGTCCCGACGAACGTCCCCACCCGGCACGAGGCGCTGATCTCGTGGGTGGAGGAGATCGCCGCCCTCACCCAGCCGGACCGCGTCGTCTGGTGCGACGGCTCCGAGGCCGAGTACGAGCGCCTGTGCGAGGAGCTCGTCGCCCAGGGCACGTTCAAGAAGCTCGACGAGACCAAGCGCCCGAACTCGTACTACGCCGCCTCCGACCCCTCCGACGTCGCGCGCGTCGAGGACCGGACCTTCATCTGCTCCGAGAAGGAGGAGGACGCGGGCCCGACCAACCACTGGAAGGCCCCCGCCGAGATGAAGGAACTCTTCATCGGCGCGGAGGACGGCCAGGGCGAGCAGGGCATCTTCCGCGGCTCCATGAAGGGCCGCACGATGTACGTCGTCCCCTTCTGCATGGGCCCCCTCGGCTCCGAGCTCTCCGCGATCGGCGTCGAGATCACCGACTCCGCCTACGTCGCCGTCGCCATGCGCACCATGACCCGCATGGGCAAGGCCGTCCTCGACGAGCTCGGCACCGACGGGTTCTTCGTCAAGGCCGTCCACACCCTCGGCGCTCCGCTCGCCGAGGGCCAGGCGGACGTGCCGTGGCCCTGCAACACCACCAAGTACATCTCGCACTTCCCCGAGACCCGCGAGATCTGGTCCTACGGTTCCGGCTACGGCGGCAACGCCCTGCTCGGCAAGAAGTGCTACGCCCTGCGCATCGCGTCCGTCATGGCCCGCGACGAGGGCTGGCTCGCCGAGCACATGCTGATCCTCAAGCTCACCCCGCCGCAGGGCGAGTCGGCCGGCGCGAAGTACATCGCCGCCGCCTTCCCCTCCGCCTGCGGCAAGACGAACCTCGCCATGCTGGAGCCCACGATCCCCGGCTGGACCGTCGAGACCGTCGGTGACGACATCGCCTGGATGCGCTTCGGCGAGGACGGTCGGCTCTACGCGATCAACCCCGAGGCCGGCTTCTTCGGCGTCGCCCCCGGCACCGGCGAGCACACCAACGCCAACGCCATGAAGACGATGTACGCCAACACCGTCTTCACCAACGTCGCGCTCACCCCGGACGGCTCCGACGTCTGGTGGGAGGGCATGACGGAGGAGGCCCCGGCCGAGCTCATCGACTGGAAGGGCAACCGCTGGACCCCGGAGTCCGACACCCCGGCGGCCCACCCCAACGCCCGCTTCGCCGTCCCCGCCTCGCAGTGCCCGACGATCGCCCCCGAGTGGGAGGACCCCAAGGGCGTCCCGATCTCCGCGATCCTCTTCGGCGGTCGCCGCGCCTCCGCCGTCCCGCTGGTCACCGAGTCCTTCGACTGGAACCACGGCGTCTTCATCGGCTCGAACATCGCCTCCGAGAAGACCGCCGCCGCCGAGGGCAAGGTCGGCGAACTGCGCCGCGACCCCTTCGCCATGCTGCCGTTCTGCGGCTACAACATGGGCGACTACATGGGCCACTGGGTCGACGTCGCCAAGGGCAAGGACCAGTCCAAGCTCCCGAAGATCTACTACGTGAACTGGTTCCGCAAGAACGACGCGGGCAAGTTCGTGTGGCCCGGCTTCGGCGAGAACAGCCGCGTCCTGAAGTGGATCGTCGGCCGCCTCGACGGCACCGCCGACGGCGTCGAGACCCCGATCGGCGTCCTGCCGACCGTGGCCTCCCTCGACACCGACGGCCTCGACCTGCCCGCCGCCGACCTGGAGTTCCTCCTCACGGTCGACAAGGACATCTGGCGCGACGAGGCCGCACTGGTCCCCGAGCACCTGAACACCTACGGCGACCACACCCCCAAGGAACTGTGGGACCAGTACCACGCGCTCGTCGAGCGCCTGGGCTGACCACCCCGCCCCGCCACCGCCGGGGCCCAAGACGTGGGAGCCCCCGACCAAGCGGTTCCCACCGCTGCACACCGACCTGCCTGGTCTGTCAGGAGCGTCCGCGCTCTTCCAGATAGGTCGTGTGCGTCTGCTGACGGCGGGCCTCTGCTTCGCGGAGGTCCGCCGTCAGGCGTTCCGCCTCGTCGAACAGCACCGACAGCTGCCGCTCCAGGTGCCGCTCCGGCGGCTCCCCGCCCGCCGCCAGCCGGGTCCACCACCGGGTCCGGTGGTAGGTGTCCACGCACTCCGGGACGTCCGTGCGGATCGCCCGCGACAGCGCGTGCACCGCCTCCGGATCCACCGCCAGCACTTCGGTGACCCAGCCCGGCGCGAGCAGCGCCGCGTACAGCTCCGTCAGCTCGGACAGCCTCCCCCCGGCCGAGGCCGGCAGCTCCACCTCCGCCAAGTACCCTCGCAGCCGGCCGAAGTCCGCCCGCAGTACGCCCAGTTGCTCCGCCGGGTCCGGGACCGCCGGCAGCGGCACCCGCTCCGGCGGGGCGATCAGCGCGCCCGCCCCGTACAGCCCGGCGACCACCACCGGCCAGTACGGGCCTGCGACCCCGACCAGGGCGAGCACCACCCCGAACACCCCGCAGGCCGAGCCGGCCAGGTTCTTCCTCGACTCCAGATAGCCGAGCGCCCTACTGGTAGCCACGGATCTCCTCGAAGGCTCCGTCGAGCGAGCCGTTGCCGTCGGTCGCGTCGAACAGTCGCCCGCCGGTCAGCTCCGTGATGTGGGTCAGTTCCTTGCGGTCCGAGTCGCCGAACAAGACCGCGAAGACCGGCGTGTGCTTGCGGCCTTCCGGAAGACCGGCGTAGAAGGAGTCGAAATCCTGCACCTTGTCACCGCTCTGCCCGTCCGTCATCAGGACGATCGAGGTGAACGCGTCGGCGTTCCCCTGCCCCAGGTGCTGGTACGCGGCCTTCAGACTGCCGTACACGGCCGTGCCCCCCTCCGGCCGGAGGGACGCCACGTCCCCGCGGATCGCGTCCAGGGAGGCCCCCGGACTCCCGGGCTCGACGACGTGCGTCAACACCTTCTTCACCTTGTCACCGAAGGGCAGCAGCGTCACCTCCTCGCGGTCCCGGAATCTGTGACCCGGCCCCGAACTCCCCGTCCCCGTCAGCTCGGTGAGCGCCGCCTTCAACCGCCCGATCCGGTCCTCCTCCGCCATCGACCCCGAGGTGTCGAGCACGTACACCGTCCGCGACGGCCGCCGCAGCTCGTTCTCGTACGAGGCCAGCAGCCCGTCCGCGACCGCCCGCGAACCGGGGAACGGCAACTCCCGCCGCACCGCGGGGTCCAGACCCGCCGCCGGAGCCACCCCGGCCGCCACCGGCCGCCGCAACGTCCCCGACGTGATCGCCCGCTGCGCGTCGGCGCCCCGCAGGTACTCCGTCAGCGCCCGCCCGGACTCCCGCGCCCCCGCCGGCGCGGAGGTCAGCAGCGTCAGCGGATAGTGCGCCGTGACCACGCCGTCCTTCGGCCGGATCACCGTCAGCGGCTGCTCGGCCCGGTCGTTCATCGACAGCAGCACCGACTCGTAGTTCACCAGCGCGTCCACGTCGTCGCGCTTCGCGTACGCCGTCACCAGCCAGCCCGAGGAACCCGACGTCAGCTTCTGCCCGTTGAAGAACCCCTTCAGCCTCGGCTGCGCCGCGCGCACGTCCTGCTCGGTCAGCGCCGCCTGCGCCCCCGACAGCCCGGAAGCCACCGAGACCAGCGCCGAGAAGCCCGAGTTGGAGCGCACCGGGTCCGTCATCCCGTACGTCAGCTTCCCGGCGGCCACGGCCTCCTCGACCGCCGACCAGGTCACCTCCTCCGGCTTCCACCCCAGCCGGGCCAGGGCCTGCGGCTTCACCCCGATCGCCACCGGCGAGGACATCACCGGTGTCTCGTTGGCGAGCTTCGCGGACGCCTCCGGCCGCAGCCGCAGGTAGTCGTTGGAGGACAGCCAGATCGCGTCGTAGCGCCCGTCGGCCTTCCCCGAAGCGACCTGCTCGACCGCGTCCAGGGTCCCCGACCAGGTGAAGTCCACCGACACCCCGGTCGCCGCCTTCGCCGCCTTCAGGACCGGCTCCATGTCGCTCAGCTCGCTGGAGGCCAACACCCGCAGCCGGCCCTCCTTGTACGCCGTCGGCTTCGACTCCCCGGAACCGCCGGGGCCGCCGGAGGAGTCGTCCGAGGTGCACGCCGAAGCCCCCAGCAGCGTCACGGTGAGCGCGACCGCCACCGCCAGCCGTCCGCGCGGTCGTCCCGTACGCCCGTTCACCGGTCCCCGCCTTCCAGCGCGCTCGTCGTACGGGTGCGGGCCAGGTACGCGGACGCCGACCGCAACTCCCCGGTCAGGGACTCCACCGTCGCCGCCATGTTCTCCGTCGCCCGCACCTTGAAGGAGTCGATGGTGTCGAGGGTCTTGTAGATCTGCGCGAAGGCCGTCCGCAGCGTCTCCGCCCCGACCGCGGGATCGGCGGCGGTCCGCTGGATCTCCCCGCTCCGCGTCGCCAGCATGTCCGCGTTGCCGCGGATCAGGTCCTCGGTCGTCCCGCGCAAGGCGTTGACCTGCTCGGTCACCCGACGCTGGCTGTCCAGGGCCGAGGCCAGCATCACGGCGATCCGCAGCGCCGAGACCGTCGTCGTCGCGACCCGGTCGACACCCTTGATCAGCTCGTCGTTGTTGCGCCGCACCACGTCCATCGCCAGGTAGCCCTGCGCGCACACGGCGAGCTGCGTCAACAGGTCCTGGTGCTTCTGCCGCACGGGGAACAGCACGTCCGCCCGCAGCACGTCCGCCGCCTGCGGATCGGTGTGCCCGGCCTCGGCGATCCGCTGCTCGACGGCCGCGTCCAGGGCCTCGGTGAGGACGGCGTACTCCTGGAGCTTGCCCATCGTCTCCCAGAGCCGGGCCCGCTCCGTGTGCAGGGCCGCGTTGTCGCGGCGCAGCTCGTCCTGACCGCCGCGCAGCGCGCCGACGATCCGGTTGAGGGAGGTCTGCGAGGAGGCGTACCGGGCCACGTGGTCGCGCAGCTTGTTGCCGCCCGGCAACTTGGCGAGCAGCCGGCGGGCCCCCTTGAGGGGCGCGTCCCGCGGACCGAGGTCCTCCACGGTGCGGCGCAGCTCGACGAGCGAGGAGGCGACGCGGGCCTGGGCGTCGCCCTCGCCGTCCCGGCCGAGTGAGCGCACGGCCCGCTCCAGCATCCGGTTCGACTGCTGGGCGGCGCTGCGGACGTCGGCGGAACCGAGCCCGGCGATCTCGCCGATCCGCCCCGCGAACTCGGGGGAGCGGGCGTCGATCGCGGCGAGCGAGTCGACGTACTCCGAGGCCCGGCGGGCCATCTCCTCGCGCACCCCGTCCCGCACCGGGACGAGGCCGGTCGCCTGCTCCCGGCGGACGGGGGCGACGGGCTCGGGTGCGGTGAGGACGAGCGGCGCTTCGTCGCCGCCGGAGGGTGGTGTCGGTGTCACGGTGTGTCCCCCTGTCCCTTGGCACGGGCGGCCAGCGCCATCAGGACCTCGACGGTCGGTGCGCCGACCTGCCGGATGCCGGTCAGCCCCGGGTTGAGGTGGCCGGAGTGCGGCGCGGTCGCGGCGGTGAACTCGGCGACGCCCTCCTGCGGGCGGAACCCGTGGCGCACGGCCAGCTCGCGCAGCTTCGGGTCGTCGACCAGGAGCGCCCCGAGGTCCTTGGCCGCCTCGGTGATCGGTACGAAGGTGTGCGGGGAGTTGACGGTGGTGTCCGGGTAGAGGACGACCATGTCGGCGGCGTTGCCCACGGCCTGCTTCTGCAGCATGAGCGAGGCGACCTGGGACTCGTACGCCAGGATCAGCGGCTCCCCGCTGCCACTGATGAACGCCCGGAACGGGTCGTCGGTGCTCTGCTCCAGGGCGCCCTGCACGGAGATCAACTTCCGCATCAGCGGGGCGGTCCGGGCGATGCCCGCGTCGTCGGCGACGACGGTGTTGCCGTTGGCCACGTTGGAGGCGGCGGCGATGAACAGCGCGCCCGAGTTCGAGGTGGCCGGGTCGGTGGTCCTGATGAACACCGTCCCGGTCAGCTCGGCGTGGGCGGCGGACCCGGACAACTGCTGCCAGCTCCGGTCCTCGCCGGCGGCCTTCAGGTAGGGGCCCATCAGGAGGGTGCCGGAGTTCTTCCCGGTCATCCGTGCCAGCCCGTTGTCGGACAGCACCTTGGCCACGTTGGCGCGGGCGATGACGACGAGCGGGGAGAAGAACGGCTTGCTGGTCTGCGCGCCCTTGACGCCGGCCGCCGCCTCGATCCCCTGTGCGGGTTCACTGCTGCCGGGGAAGGCGAAGTCGAATTCCTTGAGGGCCAGTTGGTCCATGGCCCAGGAGCCCGAGGTCTCGGTCTTCACGGTGTAGCCCTTGTCGGCAAGGGCCTTGACGACGTCCGGATCGCGGAAGAAGTCGGACTTCTCGGATCCGATGACGCCACGCACGGTCTTCGTTGCCGTGCCCTCTGCTGTGCGGCCCCCGATGGCGATGACGGCGATCACGCCGCCGATCAGGAGGACCGCCAGAGCGATTCCCAGGATGCGTCTCACGGGTGCAGCGTGCTCGCGGAAACCCACGTTCCGCGCCGCGTTGAGTGAACGTCAGGTGTCCAGGCGGTCCCACTTCGAAATGCTGTGTGGGCCCGTGGGTGCTGGTGGGCGGGGCGGCCGGCCGGGAGGATCGTTCCATGGGCGTGACGGCATTGAAGTGGCAGGGCTGGCTCGTCGGCCTGGTGGGGCTGGCCGGACTGCTGGTGTTCGCCCCGCTGGGGCTCTACGTGTGGGCCAGCGGCGGGGACCGCGCCGCCGCGCCCCCGCCGGGCCCGGCGGCCCAGGACGTACGGGTCACCGGGTGCCGCGTCGATCCGGCGAGCCGGCGCGTGGTGGGCGTGGTCGAGGTGACGGCCCGCCGGGACGCCGGCGCGGGCGGCTACGTCGTCACGGTCGAGTTCCGCGACCGGGAGGAGCCCGGCGGCCGCGCGGCCCAGGCCCTGGTCAAGATCCCCGGCGTCGCCCCGGGCGCGACGGAGAGCGGCGAAGCCCTCGGCCCGGTCTGGCCCCCGGCCACGACCCCCTGGTGCGGCGTGGCCTCGACGCAACCCATCCCCCCGCCGACCCCGCTGCCCCCGATCCCGGGCGGGTAGCGGGGCGGGGGAGCGGGTCTTCGTTCGTGGCACCCGGTCCGGGGCCCCGCTAGGTCCTTTCGGATCCTGCCCGACCCGCGTCGTCCTCCGTGGTGGGGGCTCTGCCCGGAACCCGCGCGCACCCGGGCCCTGCGGCGGCTTGGGACATATTCCGCCTCCCGTTCGACTCCTGCCGCTGCCGAGGCCGCAAGATCATCGGTATGGACAGCCAGACCTTGCACATCGACATCCGGGCCCTGACCGACCGCGCCAAGGTCACCGACCTGTTCGACCGCTACCTGCGTTCCCTCGACGAACGGAAGTTCGACGGGGCGTGGGCCGAATCGTTGTTCACCGAGGACGCGAGCACCGAGACCCCCGCGGGACTCGTGCGCGGGCGGGACGCCGTCCTTGAGAACGTGCGCACCGCGATGCGCCTCTTCGACCGGACCGTGCACTTCGGGACCAACTACGTCATCGAGGTGGACGCCGACCGAGCGAACCTGCGCGGGAACCAGCTCAGCACCCATGCGCTCGCCGGTGACGGCGGCCTGTTCCTCTCCGGTGGCCGCACGGACAACGAGCTGGTGCGGACCTCCGCGCACCCGCCTCCTGCGCAAGGACCCGGGCAAGACCACCCTCTACCTCGGCTCCACCGAGCTGACCCTGAGCACCGGGCCCAACACCGTCTCCGGAACTCGCTACTACGCGACCCCCGGCGGCACCACCATCGTCCGCACAGCGGCCGGCAGCATCTCGTACGTCGCCGCCGACCACCACAACACCGGCACCACCGCCGTGGACGCCGCCACCCTCCAGGTCCAGCGCCGCGCCACCAAGCCCTTCGGCGAGGAGCGCGGAGCGGCCCCGTCCGCCTGGCCCGGAGAACGCGGATTCGTCGGCGGCACCCAGGACCGGGCCACGAGCCTCACCCACCTCGGAGCGCGCGAGTACGACCCCGTACTCGGGCGCTTCCTCTCGGTGGACCCGCTGATGACGGTCGACGACCCGCGCCAGCACAACGGCTACCAGTACGGCAACAACAGCCCGCTGACGGAAACGGACCCGACGGGCGAAGCCCTCGAAGAATGCCGCAGCGGGATGTACACCTGCACCAACGGCGGTACCAAGCCCACCGGGTACGGCACCAACTACGAACGGGAGCTCTCCAGGAGCGGCGGCACGCCGGCACCCGATACGTCAGGCAGAAGAGCCGCGCCAAGACCGCCTGCCGCCACGACCCCGACTGCAGGTCCTCCCGCAGCTACGGGACCTCGTACAGCGCCCCGAAGAAGGTGGCGAAGAAGCCCGAGAAGAAGAGTGTCTTCAAGAGTCTGGCGGCGGGTGAGTTCCGAGGCGCGTGGAAGACGGCCACATCCAACCGGAAGCTCACGCAACTCGCCGCGGGCATAGGCGTGGGGATCGTCGCCGGTCTGGTGGCCGTCGCCGCATGTGCCGCAACAGCCGGAATCGCGTGTGTCGTCATAGCCGGAGCCACCGTAGGAGCATTGATCGGAACACCCACGTTCCTCGCGATCGACAAGGCCTACGGTCACGAGACGACAGGGCCCCAGGCCGTCGGCTACCTGGGCAGGAACGCCGCAGGTGGTGCGTTCCAAGGAGTGTTCAGGCTCAAGACCTCCATGTCACCGCTCCAGTACGGCGTGGCCAAGGCCAAGCCCGGCGTCCAGCGGGGCTGGTCCGCTGCCGCGGGCGCGGTCGGCCGGGGTTGGACGGCGGCGCGCGAAATGATTTCCTCGCGGCCGGCACCCAACGCACCGAATCCCGGGCCTGCCCGGAACGGCAACGGTGCCGGAGACTCGGATGACCGTTAGCAAGGGCCCGGCCGCATCATGAGTGAGGGATGAGCCGGTCCACACAACGATCGGCCCGGAGTTCGCGCGCTGCGAGGCGTACGGCTCCGGGCCGATGTCACAGGAGGTGCCGATGGACGTTCAGTTCGTTCCTAAGCTTTTGATGTCGCGGACGAGGTGGGTGAGCCCCGTCTCGGACGGCAGCGAGTGCCTGACGGCGGTCACACCGCTCGGGCTGCTGTCGCTCCGCCGCCACCGTTCGGACGTGCCGTCCGTCGGCTCGGCGGTGGGAGGCGTACTCGAAGACTGGAAGATCTCGCTCGATGGTCAGGCCCTGGCAGAAATACGTGGCGTCGCCCCGCCGGGACATCCCATGAGGATGCAGGTGAGGGGCGGGGTCACCGGGCACATCACCGGGGACGCCGTCGACATCTCGGCGCTGCGGACGCTCAGACGGCAGCACCGGTACGTCGCGTTCGCCTCGGCGGAAAGGACCGTCGAATTCCGGGGGAGGCCACAGCGGGTACGGGTCCACGAGCGCGGCGGAACCGTTCTGGCGGAGAAGAACGGGGTGGTGTGGAAGCTGCCGGCAGACGATCTCAGGACCTTCGCCGCGACCTCGCTGTTCGAGCTGGCGGGTCTGGACAGCTTCCTGGTGAACCCGGTGCTCGCCGTGCTCTGAGCGGGGTCAGCCAAGTTCGTGGCACCCGGTCCGGAGCCTCCGCGGCCCCGGACCGGGGCCGTCAGTGGGCGCCGGCCAGGTCGACGGAGTCGAGGGCGGCGGCGTGCGCGTCCATCCGCTGGGCGGCGAGGATCGCGGCGGTGGTGTCGGCGCGGGACGCGGCGACGAGCAGGGCGCGGGCGGCGAGGTCATGGGCCCGGCGGTGCAGCGCGAGGGCGTCCCCGGGGGCGCCGTGCGCGGCCCGGGTGGGCCGGGACCCGCGCAGGCGCGCCACCTGGTCGGCGATGCGCGTACCGCTCTCGTCCAGGCCGAGTTCGTCGGTGACGGCGAGCAGCGCGGAGAGGTGGCCGGCCAGCTGCGTGTCGAGGGCTTCGCCCCGGCTGCTGTGCGGATAGTCGGACCGGTTGCCGCCCATGCGGTGGACGACCGGCTTCGTGCGGATCGGCTCGTACATGAGGAGGCCTCCTGCGTGGTCAGGAGACCATCCTACATTGGATCCGTTCTAAAGTTGAGCTGAATCCGGGATCAGTCCGGAGGGGGTGGCTACGGCTGGCCGTAACCGTCCAGGAAGCTGCCGATCCGGGTCACCGCGTCCGCCAGGTCCTTCGCGTTCGGCAGCGTCACGATCCGGAAGTGGTCGGGCTCGGGCCAGTTGAAGCCCGTACCGTGCACGACCATGATCTTCTCGGCCCGGAGCAGGTCCAGGACCATCTGCCGGTCGTCCTTGATCTTGTAGACGGACGGGTCCAGCTTCGGGAACGCGTACAGCGCGCCCTTGGGCTTCACGCAGGTCACACCCGGGATCCGGGTGAGCAGGTCGTAGGCGACGTTGCGCTGTTCCAGGATCCGCCCGCCCGGCAGGACCAGGTCCTCGATCGACTGCCGGCCGCCGAGGGCGGTGGCCACGGCGTGCTGCGACGGCATGTTCGCGCACAGGCGCATGTTCGCGAGGATCGTGAGGCCCTCGATGTACGAGGACGCGTGCTTCTTGGGCCCGCAGACCGCCAGCCAGCCGGACCGGAAGCCGGCGACGCGGTAGTTCTTCGACAGCCCGTTGAAGGTGAGGGTGAGGAGGTCGGGCGCGATCGCGGCCGTGTTCGTGTGGGTGACGCCGTCGTAGAGGATGCGGTCGTAGATCTCGTCCGAGCAGACGACCAGGTCGTGGCGGCGCGCGATGTCCGTCAGCCCGCGCAGCATCTCGTCGTCGTAGACGGCGCCGGTCGGGTTGTTCGGATTGATGATCACGATCGCCCGGGTGCGGTCGGTGATCTTGCGCTCGATGTCGGCGAGGTCGGGCATCCAGTCGGCCTGCTCGTCGCACCGGTAGTGCACGGCCGTACCGCCGGCCAGCGAGACGGAGGCGGTCCACAGCGGATAGTCCGGCGCGGGAACCAGCACCTCGTCGCCGTCGTCGAGCAGTGCCTGCATCGACATCTGGATCAGCTCGGAGACGCCATTGCCGAGGTAGATGTCCTCGACGTCCAGCTCGATGCCCTTGGTCTGGTAGTGCTGCATGACCGCGCGGCGCGCGGAGAGCAGCCCCTTCGCGTCCCCGTAACCGTGGGCGGTGCCCAGGTTGCGGAGCATGTCCTCAAGGATCTCCGGCGGGCACTCGAACCCGAAGGCCGCGGGGTTGCCGGTGTTCAGCTTGAGGATGCGATGACCTGCCGCTTCGAGCCGCATCGCCTCTTCGAGGACGGGTCCGCGGATCTCGTAGCAGACATTGGCGAGTTTCGTTGACTGGATCACCTGCATGACGGGAGCTTACGGGGCCCCGCGCCACGCCGCTCGACCTTTCGAGCCGGATTCCCGGGAGGCAATTGTCCCGTTTCGCGCGATGGGAGGCCGCTGCCGCCGTCCCCCTTGGAATAGGCGACCGACCGCGGGGTCCGGCCTGCGGAATGGAAGGAGAGGGGAGGAGGGTCGAGGCGGGGGTGTTGCGCTCGTCACCTTGGGGGTGGGGCGGGGGCTGCCCGGCTCGGCATGCGGGCACGCCTGAGGGCCTGCGGCCGGACCGCGGGCGCGGCCACGGGCCCTACCCGCCCGTCAGGGTGACCGGATCGACGTGGATTGCGGGTGGGCGGGCGCACGGGCCGGATCATCGCGGGGCGACCCTCCTGAGCAGGGGAAACGGGATGTGCGGGTGCGTGGGGGAAGGGGCTGCTCTAGCGTCGATTACAGGAGGGGGGAGTCCTGCCGAGCCGGATCCGGCACCTCCAGGTCCCGGGCCGCTCAACGATCCCGGAGAGCAGGTGCGTCCATGCGCACGTCCACCCGTATCGCAGGTGTCCTCAGCGGCCTGGCCCTCGCAGTCGGCGGCGTGGCCTTCACGGCCCCCGCCGCCCACGCGGACGTCACGGCCTGCATCAACCAGGTCGAGCGGGAGCTACAGGGCGGCGAGGCCCCCGACTCCATTCGCATGGCGTGTTACGTCGGCCTGACCGGCGACCACGCGAAGTGTGTGACCGACCTGACCGGCAGCCGCGTGACCAACGGAACCGCCGTGACCGCCTGCCGAGTGGCCGCCGACTAGGCGGCCCGTCACCCTTCAGCGCGTGCACGCACGGAGGACGGCCCACGACGACCGTCGGACGCGGAACCGAGGAGGGGGAGGGGTCCCGGATCGAGCCGTTGATCACCGGTGAACTGTGCGCCCGCGCCATCGAGGTGACACTTCATGACCATGACGCTTGACCTCAACCAGGCTTGAGGTCGGAGGATTTGGTCATGACCACGGAATCCACGTCGCAGGCGACGGACATCGAAGCCATTCACCGACTCGTCGCGACCGTCGAGCGCTCCCAGCGGAACAAGGACCCCGAGGAGTTCCTCTCCCTCTTCCACCCGGACGTGATCTGGACGACCGCGCACGGCAGGATCCTGCTCGGCTTCGACGCCGTCGCGGAGTTCACCCGCAAGGTCCTTCCCGAGGCGACCTGGGACGGGGAGGTCAGCTACGAGGTCGCCCACGTGCTGTTCATCCGGCCGGACGTGGCGGCCGTCAAGGTCAGTCAGATCTACCGGTCGCCGGCCGGGGAGACCAGGGGCGCCCCGCTGTACGTGGTCTCGAAGCAGGACGACGGCCGCTGGCTGCTGACCGCCTGCCAGAACACGGGTGTCGTCGCCGACTAGCCCCTCACGGCGGTGGTGGCGTTCATCGAGGCGGACAACGTGGGCCCCGGCCGAGGCGGGGCCCGAACGGGTGGTGGTGCGGAGCCACGCCGGGCCGGGCGGTGGAGACGGATCGATTCGCCGCCCCCGAAGCCTCCTAGGGTCGGGCCGCAGCACCACCCCTAGACCGCCTTCGGAAGGGATCCACCCCGTCATGAAGCTCCGCAACACCGTCGCCGCCGCCCTCGGCGCCTTCGCGCTGGTCCTCTCGCTGCCCGGGTCGTCCATGGCGGCCACGGGGGACTTCTCGTACAAGTACGTCACCGACCTCGGCCACGAGGAGCGGATCACCCTGCACGACCCGCACAGCGGCAAGTGCGTCAACCTCCACGCCGTCGGTGACGACGACGTACCCCCCGGCTACGGCCCGCACAACCGGACGGACACCCCGGTGACCGTGTTCTCCGGCGCGAGCTGCACGGGTCGGGAGTGGCGGCTGCGGGCGAACGGCAACCCAACCACCGACCAGCTGGAGGTCCGCTCGGTGCGCTTCGACGCGCCGGCCGCCTAGAGCCTCCGCAGGTCAGGGCGCCCGCCGTCGCCCTCGACGATCACCAGCGGGAGTTCGCGCGGCCATGCCGTGGCCTGGTGGTCGTCGAAGAGGGGCCACAGGGCCGTCATCGCCTCCCAGTACGTCTCCCGCTCCGCCCGGTTCGCCGTGCGCGCCCGGCCGGAGAGGCCGGTCGGGCCCACCTGGAGGCGGACCTCCGGCCGTGCGGTGAGGTTCTCGTACCAGGCGGGGTGGTGCGGGCCGCCCGTGCCGGCGGCCACCAGGAGGTGCCGGCCGGCGTCCTGACCGTAGATCAGCGGGGTGCGCACGGCCAGACCGGTGTGCCGGTCGACGGTGGTGAGCAGGAGGGTGGGGACGCCGTGCCAGAGGTGACCGTCCGCGCCTCCGCTGCTCACGTACGTGCGTACGTGGTCGAGCCGCGGTCCGGGGCGCGGGTCCGTGGGGTGGTCCCAGTCGACGGCGACGGTGACGCTGTTCATCTCTACTGACCTCCGTAGGGCGGCCCCCCGGACGGCTAACGAGCCTCCCTCGATTCTGGATGCGGCACACCCGTAGCGCATGCGCACAGGTCTGGACCAAGCTCGGACCATGGACCTGGAGCTGAGGCACCTCAAGATCGTCAGGGCCGTCGCCGACGCCGGGAGCCTGACCCGCGCCGCCACCGTGCTCGGGCTCGCGCAGCCCGCGCTGAGCGCGCAGCTCAAACGGATCGAACGGGCGCTGGGCGGGACGCTGTTCCTGCGCGGCCGGGACGGCGTACGGGCCACCGCGCTCGGGGAGCTGGTGCTGGAGCGGGCCCGGGTGGTGCTGCCCGCCGTGTGCGAGTTGCAGGAGGAGGCGGTGCGCTTCGCCCGGCAGGGCGCGGACGGATACCGGCTCGGCGGGACGCACGGGCCGCTGCTCGGCGGGCTCGTCGACCGGCTCGCCGGGCGGGAGCCCGGGGTGTCCGTGACGACGTACACGTCCTGGTCGGAGCGCGAGGTCGCGGCCGGGGTGGCCGCCGGGCGGTTGGACTTCGCCCTGGTCGGGGTGTGCGGGGAGAGCCCGCCGCCGGAGCCGGGGCGGCTCGCCTGGATGGAGGTGGCGCGGGACCCGGTGCACGTGATGCTGGCCGAGGACCACCCGCTGGCCCACCGGGCGGAGATCGAGCTGGCGGAGCTGGCCGCCGAGGCCTGGACCGACGTACCGGGCGACGGCTGTTTCGGGGACTGCTTCGCGGCGGCGTGCGTGCGCGCCGGGTTCACGCCGGCCTGCGTGTACGAGACGGACACCGCTTCGTGCGTGCACCTCGTCCAGGTGGGGCGGGCCGTGGGGCTGTGCCGGGCGACGTTCCCGGTGACCCCCGGGGTACTGGCCCGGCCGCTCGCCGGGAGCCCGCTGGTGTGGCGGCACCTGCTGGGTTGGCATCCGGCCGCGCCCACCGCCACCCGGGCTCCGGCGGTGCTGGAGCACGCCCGGGCCGCGCACGCCGACGCCCTGGCCCGGTCGGCCTCGGCCGTGGCCGGAGGCGCGGCGGTCGGGTCCCTCCAGGGGCTGGACGGGCCACACGGCATCGCAGAGGGTGACCAACGGGCCACGGCCCGAGGTGTGCACCCCGGGCCGGGACCCACAGCAGCGTCATCGGTCGCCCGCCGAGGCGGGGGCGGCTACGGCAGGTAGCGCTCGATGACCTGCGGACCCTCCTTCTCGATCATCAGGCGAGCCTTCTCGATCCGCTCCGGAGTCGGGTCGTGGCCGGTCGCCATCACGAGGTCCTCAGGGTCGTAGGGCCGCTCCCCGCCGGTGAAGAGCCGGTCCGACCGGGTGGGCTGCTGGTCCGATTCACTGTCCATCGCGTACCCCTTCCACTGCCCCCTGGCCCCCATCGTGCGGCGGCCGGGCCATGAACGCACCTCGGCCGGGCCATGAACGCACCTCGGCCGGGCCGTGAACGCGCCCCGGCCGCTCCCCGCAGGCGCCCCGGCGGCCCGCGCCGGTCGGCCATACCACCGGGGGAGGGGCCAACCGACGGCTCCCGTACGGCGGTTCGGATTCCTACGGTGTCGAGGACCCCCACCGAACCGAGGAGATCCCCCATGCTCAAGCGACACGCCCGCGGGGCGTGTACCGCCCTGGCCACCGCCGGGCTGCTACTGGCAGCCACCGGCGGAGCCACCGCCTCGGACGCGCCCCGACCGGCCGCCGCCTCGGCCGCCGAGACCCTGCGCACCGCCGACGCCCCACCCGAACTGCTCGCCGCCATGCAGCGCGACCTCGGCCTGACCCCCACCCGGGCCCGGACGCGGCTCGCCCACGAGGCCGAGGCCGGAGCCACCGCCGCCCGGCTGCGGGACCGGCTCGGCACCGCCTTCGCCGGTGCCTGGCTGGACGGGGCCGACGCGGGCACCCTGACCGTCGCCACCACCCGCGCCGCCGACACCGCCGCGATCCGCGCGGCCGGCGCCGAGGCCCGGCTCGTCGGCCGGTCGCTGAGCGACCTGGACGCGGCGAAGTCGGCCCTGGACCGGGTCGCCACCGCCGAGACGCCGGTGCGCTACGTCGACACCCGCACCAACACCCTGGTCATCGAGGAGACCCGGCCGGGCGCCGCCGCCCGGCTGCTCGCCGCGACCGGGACCGACTCCGCCCTGGCCACGGTCGTCCGTACCGCCGAGGCGCCCCGCCCGCTGTACGACCTGCGGGGCGGCGACGCGTACTACATGAACGGCAGCGGCCGCTGCTCCGTCGGCTTCCCCGTCACCAAGGGCGCCACCCAGGGCTTCGCGACGGCGGGGCACTGCGGCCGGGCCGGCACCACCACCAGCGGCTTCAACCAGGTCGCGCAGGGCTCCTTCCAGGCGTCCGTCTTCCCCGGCAACGACATGGCCTGGGTCGCCGCGAACGCCAACTGGACGTCGACCCCCTTCGTCAAGGGCAGCGGCGGGGCGAACGTGCAGGTCACCGGCTCGGTGCTGCAACCCGTCGGGTCCTCCGTGTGCCGTTCCGGCTCGACCACCGGCTGGCACTGCGGAACCGTCCAGCAGCACAACACGAGCGTCACCTACCCCGAGGGCACCATCTCGGGCGTGACCCGGACGACGGTCTGCGCCGAGCCCGGCGACTCCGGCGGCTCCTACATATCCGGCAGCCAGGCCCAGGGCGTCACCTCCGGCGGTTCCGGCAACTGCTCCAGCGGCGGAACCACCTTCTTCCAGCCGCTGAACCCGATCCTGTCCGCCTACGGGCTCACCCTGAAGACCACCGGCGGCGACCCGGGCCCCGGCCCCGGCCCCGGTGACCCCGAGCCCGGCGGCACCTGGAAGGCCGGCGGCGTCTACGCCACCGGCGCGACCGTGACCTACGGCGGCGCCACGTACCGCTGCCTCCAGGGCCACCAGGCCCAGACCGGCTGGGAGCCGCCCGCGGTCCCGGCCCTGTGGCAGCGGCTGTAGCCGCCGCGCGAGCCGCGTGACCAGGGGGCGCCGTGACGACCGAGGGGGGAGTCACGGCGCCCCCGCCGTTCGCCCGCCTCCCCTCCCGCGGCCCGTCAGAACGTGAGCAGCGCCGCCACCGAGACCAGCGTGCCGAAGGCGGTCAGCGCCCCGCAGATCGCCAGGTTCACCCGTCGGTGCTCCCAGAACACCGCGACGAACTCGCGCAGCGTGGCCGTCGGCAGGAAGTAGCGGGCGGTCGGCGCCCCCACGACCTGCCCGTTGACGCCGGCCTTGCGGGCCATCATCGCGGCCCGGAACGCGTGGAAGTTGTTGGTGACGACCACGCACCGGTAGCCGGGCGTCTGCGCCTCCATGATCTCCCGGCTGAACAGCATGTTCTCCTCGGTCGTGCGCGACCGGTCCTCCAGCCGTACGTGCTCGGCCGGCGCGCCCTGCGCGATCAGCCAGTCCGCCATCGCGCGGGCCTCGGAGACCTTCTCGTCGGAGCCCTTGCCGCCCGACACCAGCAGCACCGGCGGCCGGCCGCCCCGCGCCACCTGGGCGTCGTGGATCTGCTGTCCCTTGCGCAGCCGCGAGGCCAGCAGCGGCGGCACCCGGTCCCCGCCGATCAGGCCCGAGCCGAGCATCACCACGTGGTCGACGTCGCCGCGCACCTTGATCCGGCCGTAGAGGAAGGCGTACCCGACGAAGGACAGGAACACGAACGAGACATACCCGACGACCAGGGCGAGGGTCGCGACCGCCCCGGTGAGGACCGCCGAGTCGGAGACCCCGACGAAGACCAGCAGCGCGATCATCGCGAAGATGCCGAGGCCGGCGAGCAGGGACAGCAGGTTGGGCAGGCGCGTGCCCTCCTTGCGGACCATCGTCACGCCGTTGGCGACGAGGAAACCCCCGGCGGCCACCAGGCCGAGGGTGGGCACGGACAGGACGAGCAGCAGGGCGGCGACCGCGAGCCAGCCGGGCAGGGCCGCGACTTGCAGCACCACGGCGAAGGAGAGCGCCACGCCCGTCAGCCCGAGCAGGACGGCGTTGCGAAAGCGGCGGCGGTCCCTCCGGGCGCTTATGCCGAAGGCGACGAAGAGGAGGGCGGCGAGGGCGAAGGCGACCATGGCGCCATCGTAGGTGTCAGACGGAGAAGGCCGTCCGGCGCACGGAACGCCCGGCCAGGACGTCCGTCCTGCGCCCGTCCCGGATGACGAAGCGTCCGTCGATCAGCACGTACGGGATACCGGTCGGCAGCGCCCGGGGCCGCTCGTACGTGGAGCCGGCGGCGACCGTGTCGGGGTCGAACAGGACGAGGTCGGCCCGGTATCCGACGCGGACCAGACCGCGGTCGGGCAACCGCAGCCGGGCCGCCGGCCGGCCGGAGAGGTGGGCGACGCACTCCTCCAGGCCGAGGACGCCGAGTTCGCGGACGTACCGGCCGAGGTAGTGCGGGAAGGTGCCCCAGGCCCGGGGGTGGGGTTTGGCGCCGCGCAGGATGCCGTCGGAGCCGCCGGTGTGGACGCGGTGGCGCATGATCGCGCGGACGTTGTCCTCGTGGCCGACGTGTTGGAGCACGGTCGGCGCCAGCCGGTCGCCGAGCAGCAGGGCGCGGGCGGTGTCCCAGCCGTCGAGGCGGGTGCCCACGTACCGGGCGAGGTCCGGGTCGCCGACTCCGGATATCTCGATCGTCGACCAGTCGACGGGGACGCCGTGGCAGCCGTCGGCGCCCTCGACCTCCAACGCGTGCCGGATCCGTTCCGCCTCGGCGTCGTCGCGCAGCCGGGCCAGGACGGCTTGTGGGCCGCCCTCGTTGGCCCAACCGGGCAGCAGCGCGACGAGGGTGGTGCAGCCGGGGGTGTACGGATAGGTGTCGAGGGTGATGTCGGCGCCCGCGTCGAGCGCCGCGTCCAGCAGGGCCAGGAGTTCGGGGGCCCGGCCCTCGTTCTCGCCGAAGTTCATGGTGGCGTGCGCGAGGTGGAGGGCGCAGCCGGCCCGCCGGGTGAGGTCGACCATCTCGGCGTAGGCGGCGAGGGCGCCGTGACCGTAACTGCGGTGGTGGGGGCAGTAGTAGCCGCCGTACCGGGCCACGACCCGGCACAGTTCGGTGAGTTCGGACCCGGAGGCGTACATTCCGGGGGTGTAGGTCAGGCCGGAGGACATGCCGACGGCGCCCTGTTCCAGGCCCTCGGCGACGAGCCGGCGCATCCGGTCCAGTTCGGCGGCGGTCGCGGGCCGGTCGTCCCAGCCCAGGGCGTACGCGCGGACGGTGCCCTGGGGGACGAGGTAGGCGGCGTTGACGGCGATGCCGGCCCCGCCGTGGGCCCGGTCGAGGCGGTCGAGGTAGCCGCCGACGGTGCGCCAGTCGAAGTCGACGTCGTCGCCGGGGCCGTTCCAGCCGGCGATGGCGGCCCGTACGGCGTCCAGGGTGCGCTCGTCGGCGGGCGCGTACGACAGGCCGTCCTGGCCCAGGACTTCGAGGGTGACGCCCTGGGCGGCCTTCGCCCGGTGGTCCGGGTCGCGGAGCAGCGCGAGGTCGCTGTGGGCGTGCATGTCGATGAAGCCGGGGGCCAGGACCAGGCCGTGGGCGTCGAGGGTGCGCCGGCCGCCGCCGGTGATCCGGCCGATGTCGACGACGCGGCCCTCGTGCACGGCGACGTCGGCGGTGTACGAGGGTCCGCCGGTGCCGTCGGCGACGCGGGCCCCCCGGATGACCAGGTCCACGGCCGGCGCCTAGAAGAAGGTGCGGACGTAGTCGGTGACGGTGCCGTCGGCCCGCACCACCGGGATCAGCGGCCACTTCTCGAAGATCGTGCACGGGTGGGACATGCCGAGCGCCACCCAGTCACCGACCTGGACGTCCTCGGCGGAGTCGGTCTCCAGCCAGGCGTGCTGGTCGGAGAGCTTGACGAGCCGGACCCCGGTCGCGGGCCGTTCCTCGCCGGTGAGGGCGTCGCGGACCAGTTCGGCCTCGGGGAGGCCGAGGTCGTAGGCGACGTCGCGCTTGCCCGCGTTGACGAAGGCCTGGCCGGCGGAGGGGCGGGAGACGACCTGGGTCCACAGCCGGAAGGCGGGGCGCAGGCCGCCCTCCTCGGGGATCCGGTTGAAGGGGGTCAGGCGGCCGTACCAGCCGTGGTCGTGGGAGACGTACGCGCCGGAGCGCAGCAGCTTCAGGACGGGCCGGGAGAGTGCGGGGAGTTCGGCGAAGACGTCGGCGACGGCGTCGAACCAGGCGGAGCCGCCGGCGCTGACGACGATCTCCTCCAGGTCGGGGGCGTACCGCCCGGCCTTGTCGAACTCGACGGCGAGAGCGGTGAGCCGGCGCAGGTAGGCGTGGACGCCCGCCGGGTCGGCGCCGGGCACCTCGGCCTCGTAGCCGGCGACGCCGACGAGGCGCAGGGTGTCCGTGGCGGCGACGGCGTCGGCCACGGCCCGGCAGTCCTCCTCGGTGCGGGCGCCGGTGCGGGCGCCCTCGCCGGCGCCGAGTTCGACGACGACGTCGATGACGGCCGGCTGCCCGGCCAGCGCCCGGTCCATGAGCCGGACGCCGCGCACGGAGTCGACGTAGCAGACGAAGCGGAAGGCGGGGTCGGCGGCGAGTTCGGCGGCGACCCAGCGCAGGGCGGCGGGGTCGACGAGCTCGTTGGCGAGGAAGATCCGCCCGATGCCGAAGGCGCGGTAGACGCGGGCCTGGTGCGGGACGGCGGCGGTGATGCCCCACGCGCCGTGTTCCAGCTGGCGCCGGAAGAGCTGCGGGGACATGCAGGTCTTGCCGTGCGGGGCGAAGGCGAGGTGGTGGCGCTTCGAGTATTCCCCGAGCGCGGTGAGGTTGTGTTCCAGCGCGTCCGCGTCGAGGGTGAGCACGGGCGTGGTGAACCCGCCCGTGTGCAGGTTGCGGGCCTCGGCGGCGAGGGCGCCGACGGTCAGGCCGGCGCGCTCGGCGTCCGGGGGGAGGCCCTTGAACCGGTGGTCGACCGGTTCGTCGGCGAGGGCCTGGACGGGATCGCTGGGCATGTGCGGGTGCCTCCCGGGCGTGTTGCGCGTACCGCAACGGGCGTTGCGTATGCCGCTGCATGCTGTCTAACATCCCGGATGACGGCGGGTCAACGGGCGGAGCCCGGTGCGGCGCCGGAACCCGCCGCCGCGCGGGCGGACGGAGGAGAGGACACGGCGTGAGCCAGTCGGTGGAGCGTGCCCTGCAGATCCTGCCGGCGCTCGCGAAGGGCCCGGCCGGGCTCGGGGACGTCGCCGACGGGCTCGGCGTCCACAAGAGCACCGCGCTGCGGCTGCTGCGGACCCTGCACGCGCACGGCTTCGTCTACCGGCAGCCGGACGGCCGCTACCGGCTCGGCGCCGGCCTGTTCGCGCTGGCCGCGGAGGCGGTGGAGAACCTGGACGTGCGCGAGGTCGCGCACCCGCACCTGGTCGAGCTGAACCGGCTCACCGGGCACACCGTCCACCTGGCGCTGCACCAGGACGACGAGGTCGTCTACATCGACAAGGTCGACAGCCGCTACCCGGTCCGGATGTACTCCCGCATCGGCAAGCCCGTCCCGCTGACCGTGGCCGCCGTCGCGAAGGTGATCCTGGCCGACCTGCCGGAGGCCGACCGGCGGAGCCTGGCCGCGCGCATCGAATACCCCCGCTACACCGCCCGCTCCACCCCGGACGCGGACGCCTTCCTGACCGAGCTGGCCCTGGTGCGCCGGCAGGGCTGGGCCGCCGACCTGGGCGGCCACGAGGAGGCGCTCAACTGCGTGGGCGCGCCCGTGCGCGGCCCGGGCGGGCGGGTCGTCGCCGCGATGTCCGTCTCGGCGCCCGGTGTGGTCGCGGGCCCCGACGAACTGCTCGAACTGCTGCCCCTGGTACGCCGCAGCGCCGACACCATCAGCCGGGAGTACTCCGGCTCCGAACCCAGCGAGGACGCCCCGTGACCGAGAAGACCGCCATCACCCCCGACACCCACACCGCGCCGCCCGCGAGGTTCTCGCACGGCGTGCGCAAGGGCAACCTCCTCCAGGTCGCCGGCCAGGTCGGCTTCCTGCCCGCGGTGGCGGGACAGGCGCCGACGCCGGCCGGGCCGACGCTGCGCGCGCAGACCCTGCAGACGCTGGAGAACGTCCGTTCCGTGCTGGAGGCGGGCGGCGCGACCTGGGACGACGCGATGATGATCCGCGTCTACCTGACCGACACCGCGCACTTCGCCGAGATGAACGAGATCTACAACGCCTACTTCGAGGAGCAGGGCCTCAAGGAGGCGCCGGCCGCCCGCACCACGGTCTACGTGGGCCTGCCCGCCGGGCTGCTGGTCGAGATCGACGCGCTGGCCGTCCTGGGCTGAGCGCGCCGAGGGGACGCCCCCTGGCGGCGGGGCGCCCCCTCGGGCCGTGCGGCCGGTGACCCGTCAGGTGCAGTACTGGGCTTCCTTGCCGATCGAGCGGTACATGCAGTCCGCGTTCTCCAGGAGCTGGAGCACGGCCTCCTTGTTGCGGGAGGTCTCGCGGTCGATCACCTCGTCGGGCGGGTAGAAGCCGCCGCCGCCCGAGCTCGACGGGTACATCTCGAAGGTGTAGGCGAAGATCTTCTGGCTGCCCCACAGCCAGTCGTCGATCGTGCCGTCGGTGATGTACAGGTCGCTCGACTGCTCGGGCGTGTAGCCGTTGCTGGCCGCCATGCCGGTGCCGACCTTCTTGAAGGCGGCGAGGTCGTCGGCGGTCAGGCCGGGCGCGGTGTCGTTGTACGTCCAGCCGAAGGGCCACAGCACGAGCTGGCTGTAGGTGTGGAAGTCGATCGAGGCCTTGATCTGCTGCTTGCCGCCGACGACGCGGCTGCGCACGAAGTCGGAGACCACCTTCACCTCGGGGGCGGACTCGGCGGCCGGGCCCCGGTAGGTCTCGGAGCTCTTGCTGCTGCTGGAGCCGCCGCAGCAGCCCCACTTGTAGTTCCAGTTCCGGTTCTGGTCCGTGCCGACGTAGGAGGAGCCGGAGTTCGGCTGGCGGTTCTTGCGCCAGGAACGGTAGGAGCCGGAGGCGATGTCGTACTCGCCGCCGTCGGGGTTGAGGTCCGGCACGATCCAGATCTCGCGGTTGTTGACCGCGTTGGTGATCCGGGACTCCGTGCCGTACTTGGAGCCGAACTCCTTCAGCAGGTACAGGGCCATCTCGACGGTGAGGTGTTCGCGGGCGTGCTGGTGCGCGGTGAAGAGCACCTCGGGCTCGGCCTCGTCGGTGCCGACGTTGTCGCTGATCTTGATCGCGAACATGTCCCGGCCCTGGTACGACTTGCCGATGACCCGCTTGCTCATGATCCCGGGGTACTGGGCGATGCGCTGGTCGATCTCCGCGGTCGCCTCGGCGTAGTTGTGGTACTTCGAGTCGGCGGACGGGAAGTCCATGGCGCCGGACGCGATGCCGGGCTCGGAGCGGTCCGGGGGTCCGGGCAGCGCGGTCAGCTGGTAGCCGCGCTTGCGGAGGTCCTTGGCCTGCATGGTGTCGGCGCTGACGACGACGGTGTGGTCGTCCACCTCGTCGATCGACACCCCGGAGCTCAGCAGGGCGGTCCGGTCGGCGACGGTGGACGGCCCGTGGATCCGGTACTGGACGATGGACTCGTCCTGGGTGGCGGTGGACGGATTGGCGGGTTGGGCTGCCGTGGCGCTCAGGCCGTAGGCGGGTGCGCCGAGCGCGAGCGCCAGCAGGGCCGCCGTGACGGCGGCCCTCCGGCGGGTGTGGAGCCGCATGCGTTCTCCTGGGTCGGGAGTGTGGGGGTAGCCGTGCGGACGCGCACAGCGTGCTCTCATGGCATGTCCGGGTCAAGAACCTGCCGGGTGCGCCGATCTGAATCGGCCACCCCCACACGTACCGCCTAGGGGAGGGCGTGGACCTTGGGACCCACCGCGTTGGACCAGGCGCTACCCGCCTTGGCGTCCCAGTTGGTCGACCAGGTCATCGCCCCGCGCAGACCCGGGTAGGTCTTCGACGGCTTGAAGGATCCGCAGTTCGTGCCGCGGGCCAGGCAGTCCAGGGCGTTGTTGACGATGGTCGGCGACACGTAGCCGCTGCCGGCGCCGCTGGGCGAGGCCGGGACCCCGATGCCGACCTGCGACGGGTCGAGGCCGCCCTCCAACTGGATGCAGGCCAGGGCGGTCAGGAAGTCCACCGAGCCCTGCGCGTAGACCTTGCCGTCGCAGCCGTTCATCGCGCCGCTGTTGTAGTACTGCATGTTGACGACGGTCAGGATGTCCTTCACGTTCAGGGCCGTCCTGAAGTAGCCGCCCTGCGTGGACTGCATGTCGATCGTCTGCGGCGCCATGGTCAGCACCATGGACGGACCCGCCTTGGCCGACAGGGCGCGCAGCGCCTGCGTCATGTAGGTCGGGTTGAGGCCGTTCTCCAGGTCGATGTCGATGCCGTTGAAGCCGTACTCCTGCATCAGCGCCCAGGCCGAGTTCGCCAGGTTGTTGGCCGAGGTGGAGTCGTTGACCGAGATCGTGCCCTTCTCGCCGCCGATGGAGAGGATGACCGACTTGCCGGCCGTCTTCTTCGCGGCGATGTCCGCCTTGAACTGGGGCACGGTGTAGCCGTTCAGCCCCGCCGAGTCGAGGTTGAAGGTGATGGCGCCCGGCGTGGTCGTGGCGTCGGCGAAGGAGACGGCGATGATGTCGTACTCGTTCGAGACGTCCGAGAGCTTCTGGACGGTCGCGCCGTTGTTGAAGTTCTGCCAGTAGCCGGTCAGCGCGTGCTTGGGGACGGCCGGGTTCGGGCCGGGGCCCGGGCCGCCGCCCGTCGTCGTACCGGTCACCGGCGCCGACTTGGTGCCCTCGCCGGCCGCGTTGTACGCGCTGACCTGGAAGGAGTACGAGGTCGCCGCGGCGAGCCCGGTGATCGGGGTGGAGGCGCCGGTCACGGACTTGACCCGGACCCCGTCCTGGTAGACGTGGTAGCCGGCCGCGCCGCTGACCGCGTTCCACGAAAGGGTGAGCCCGTTCGCGCTCTGGCCGGAAACGGCGGTGCCGGCGGGGGCGCCCGGGATGCTCGGACCGGGGTCGGTGCCGCCGCCGCCGTCGGGGCCGACGACGCTGAACTCATCGATGACGTAGGGGCTTTGGCCGTACCAGCCATGGGTCCAGACGCTGACCTGGGTGGTGTTCGGGCCGGTGGAGAAGGTCGTGGAGAGCTTCTGCCAACCGGCGCCGGAACCCGGCGTCCAGGTGGAGACGTCCTGCGTGCCGGTACCGGTCGCGCCGAGGTAGACGTAGCCGCCCTGGACCTGGGTGCTCAGCGTGTACGTCGAATTCGGCTTGACCGTGACGGTCTGGCTGCAGCGGGCGTTGTCCTGGCCCGCCGGGGCGGCGCGCAGCGCGCCCGTCCCGGCGAACACCGGGGAGGAGACGGAGGCGCCGCTGCCGCCGGAACAGGACCAGTTGGCCAGGCCGGACTCGAAGCCGCCGTTGCGCACGACGTTGACGTCGGCCGCCTGGGCGGTGCCGGAGGCGAGGGCCGTGAGCCCGCCGGCGGCGAGCGTGGCCGCGCCCAGCAGGGCAAGGGAACGTATGCGGTTCACGTGGGCTCCGTGGGGGGAGGAAGGGACAAGCGGAACGAGGGGGAGTGGGGTTCCCCGCAACCAAGTGCTGGCGCAGCCAAGTTGGTCCAGACCAATCCCCGTGTCAAGGGGCTTTGCGAAGTGGCTTGAAATGAATGGCCCCGGATTCCCGGTTGTCCGGGTTTCCGGCCACCTGTGACACGTGCTCGCGGTACGGGAATCCGCAAGCCCCTGCCCCACCAGGGAGGTCGCGGATATGGTGCTGGGGCAAGGGGGAGGCACGTCGGAAGTTTGCGGTCGCGCAGTACGTGCGCGGACGTGACGGCCAGGGGAACGTGCGTGGTGTACCGGGTGAACGGGGGGAATTCGGGTGCCGACCGCCATCGCTGTCACCAGCGCCGATCTGGTGCTGCCGGCCCCTGACCGGCACACGCCGGGCGCCGCCGTCCTGCGCCCGCCCGGCGAGGCGGACCTGGAGGGCGCCCTCGCCGAGACCTCCGCCCTGCTGGAGCGGCACGGCCACCTCGTGGTCGTCGTACCGCCGTGGCTGCCGGCGGCCACCGCGCGCCGCCTGCACACCGTCCGCGCCATCCTGGAGACCGACCGGATCGCGTTCGTCGACATCGATCTCCCGCCGCTGGGAACCGCCGTGCTGGTGCGTCAACTGCGCCAGCTCAGCGTCTGCGACTTCAGCCCCGGCGTCATCGCCTCGGCCGCCCGACTGCTCTCGCACTACATCTATGCGGGCGCCCTGCTCGGCAGCGTCGCCAAGCTCGACCGGATCCCCGTCGGCCTCAAGGCGCACGCCCGGTCCTGGTCGCCGAGCGCCCAGTTCGCCGTACTGGCCCACCCGACACCGCACCTCGCGAAGCTCGGCCCGCAGGGGACGGCGGGCACCCGCGAGGGCGTGCTGCCGCCGGGACCCGACTTCGCCACCCACCTCACCTTCGCCCGCGGGCAGTCGTCCTCCGACTGGGTCGCGGCCGAACTGGCCCCCGCCTGGCAGGTGCAGGGCGTCATGGAGAACCCGCTGCCGGCCGACTCCGCCGGCTGGTGGGCCACCCCCAAGCTGGTCGAGTTCGCCGCGGCCATCCCCGACCCCTCCGTGCTCTACCAACTGGTCGCCTCCGTGCGCCGCGAGGAGTGCCGGTGGTGCGGCTTCGAGCTCATCGGCGACCGCTGCGGATTCTGCGCCGCCCCGCTCGCGCCGCCGCCGCCCGAAGCGGCCGCCCGCTCCAGATCCAGCTCCTGACCGGCCCGAACGAACGAAGAACGGCGAGGTAGTACGGCTCATGAACTCACGCCAGCGCCGCGGCGTCATCCTGCTCCTGCTGTCGGTCCTGTGCGCCCTCGCGGCGTTCGGCGGGGTCCTCGTGGTCATCGGCGACGTCAATTCGAAGGTCGGGTCCGAGGTCGTCGCCTACCGCGTCAAGGGCGACATCGCCCCCTACAGCTCCCTCGGCGCCGGCCAGTTCGAGGAGGTCACGGTCCCCAAGCGCTGGCTGTCCGGCACGGCCGTCACCGACCTCGGGGCCCTCAAGGACAAGATCGCGCTCACCACCCTGAAGAAGGGGTCGCTGCTCCAGACGGACATGTTCGTCGACAAACCGCAGCTCCAGCCCGGTGAGCAGGAGATCGCCATCATGATTGACGCGGCGACGGGCGTGGCCGGCAAGATCACCTCCGGCGCCAAGGTCAACATCCTCGCCACCTTCAAGGGCGCCAAGGACACCGACCCGTCCCGGTCGGTCATCATCGTCGCCAACGCCCGCGTCCTGGGCGTCGGCAAACTCACCGCCCTGGAGAAGAACAGCGACCGCACCGGCCCGACCGAGGCCGTCCCGATCACCTTCGCCCTGGCCACCAAGGACACCCAGCGCGTCGCGTACGCCGAATCCTTCGCGGAGCACGTGCGCCTGGCCCTCGTGGCCCCCGGCACCGACTCGGCGCCCGGCCCGAGCGAGCGCACGTACACCCTCGAAGGGGACAAGTGAGGCGCGGATGACCACTCGTATCCTGCCCGCCGCCGGTGACGCGGACGCCGCCCGCGCCATCGTGGCCCTGCTCAGCCAGCTCCCGGACGCCGAGCCGGCCGCTCCCGTCCCCGATTCCACCTCCCTGCTCGACACCCTCGGCCGGATGGCCGCCGAATCCGTCGACGAACTGCCCGAAGTGGTCCTCGTCCACGAACGGATCGGACCCGTCCCTGCCCTGGAACTCATCCGCGAGGTCGCCCTGCGCTTCCCGGCGGTCGGCGTGGTCCTGCTCTCCTCCGACGCCGGCCCCGGCGTCTTCTCCGCCGCCATGGACTCCGGGGCGCGCGGCCTCGTCGGACTGCCGCTGGGCTACGAGGAACTCGCCGCCCGCGTCCAGGCCGCCGCCCAGTGGTCCGCCGGCGTACGCCGCCACCTGGGCCGGGGCGCCGACGCGCCCACCGGGCCCGGCGGCCGGCTCGTCACCGTCACCGGCGCCAAGGGCGGCGTCGGCACCACCTTCGCCGCCGTCCAGTTCGCCCTGGCCGCGGCCGCCTCCGGCCGCCGCACCGCCCTCGTCGACCTCGACCTCCAGGCCGGGGACGTGGGCTCGTACCTCGACGTGCAGTTCCGACGCTCCGTCGCCGACCTCGCCGGGATCCAGGACATCTCTCCGCGCGTCCTCCAGGACGCCGTCTACGAGGACCGCACCGGCCTGGCGCTGCTGCTGGCCCCGGGCGAGGGCGAACGCGGCGAGGAGGTCGACGACCGCGCCGCCCGCCACGTCATCGCCGCCCTGCGCGCCCGCTACGAACTCGTCGTCGTCGACTGCGGCACCCAGGTGACCGGCGCCAACGCCACCGCCGTGGAGATGGCCGACGTGGCGGTCCTGGTCGTCACCCCGGACGTGGTCTGCGTACGGGCCGCCAAGCGGATGGTCCGCATGTGGGAGCGGCTCCAGGTGCGCAAGGCCGAGGACACCACCGTGGTCGTCAACCGCTGGAGCAAGCACACCGAGATCCAGCCCGCGCTGATAGAGAAGATCACCAAGACCCGGGTCGCCCGCACCCCCGTCCCGGCCGCCTTCAAGGAACTCCAGGGCGTCGTCGACGCCGGCCGCGTCCAGGACCTCGACAACCGCTCGACGGTGAAACAGGCCCTGTGGACCCTGGCCGGCGAACTGGGCCTGCTCGCCGGCCCCGCCCCCGACGACCCCAAGGCCGGCCCCGGCCACGCCCTCGCCGTCCGCCCCTCGGGCCCGGTGGCCCGGCTGCGCCGCGGCCGGGAGGGCTGACGGATGGCCGCCCGCCGGTCCGCACGCACCGACCCCGACCGGGGTCAGGTCGCCGTCGAGTTCGTCGGCATGGTCCCGCTGATCCTGCTGCTCGTCGCGGCGGTGTGGGAGTGCGTACTGATCGGCTACGCCTTCTCCCTGGTCGGCAACGCGGCCGACGAGGCGGCGCGGGCGGGGGCGGTCAAGGGTGATCGGAGTGAGTGCGCGGCGGCGGCGGGCGAACACATCGGTTCCGCCTGGTCCATGGAAGTGGATTGCGAACCGGACGGGGACATCTACCGGACGACGGTGAAACTCAAGATCCCCGTGTTCCACCCGGCCCTGAACTTCGGCACCATCACGGGCACGGGCGGCGCGGCTACGGAGAAGGAGGCGAACTGACGTGGACCGGCGGCGCATCCGCTCCGACCGGGGCCAAGTGGCCCTGGAATACATCGGCTTCGTACCGATCCTGCTGTTCGTCGCGCTCTGCGCGATCCAGCTGGGCTGGATCGCGTACGCGGAGGAACAGGCGGGCACCGCCGCCCGCACCGCCGCCCGGGTCGAGGCCCGGAACCCGGACCGCGGGGAGGCGGCCGGCAGGTCCGCGATCAGCGGTGGCCTGGCCTCCGGCGCCACGTTCGCCTGGAGCACCTCGGCGGACGCGGTCAGCGTGACCGTCACCCTCACCGCCAACTCGATCATCCCCGGGCTCGGCCCCCACCAGGCACGGAGCACCGCCGTCATGCCCAACGACGACCCCAACCCGATCGGAGCCCGCCCATGAGCCTGCGCTCCCGGGTCAACACCCCCGACGACCGGCACAGCCCGCGCGAGGACGGCCGGCTGGTCTCCTCGTACCGCGCCAAGCTGCTCGAAGAGATCGACCTCGCCGAGATGTCCGCGCTCGCGCCCGCCGAGCGCCGCGCACGCCTGGAACGCGTACTCGGGCACATCATCAGCCGCGAGGGCCCGGTCCTGTCCACCGCCGAACGTGCCCAACTGGTGCGCCGCGTCGTGGACGAGGCCCTCGGACTCGGCGTGCTCGAACCGCTCCTCGAAGACGCCTCGATCAGCGAGATCATGGTCAACGGGCCGGACCAGATCTTCGTCGAGCGGGCCGGCCGCGTCGAGCAGCTCCCCATCCGCTTCGCCTCGCACGAGCAGCTCATGCAGACCATCGAGCGCATCGTCTCCACCGTCAACCGCCGCGTGGACGAGGCCAATCCGATGGTCGACGCCCGCCTGCCCAGCGGCGAGCGCGTCAACGTCATCATCCCGCCGCTCTCGCTGACCGGCGCCACCCTCACCATCCGCCGCTTCCCGCGCGCCTTCACCCTGCACGAGATGATCGGCCTCGGCTCCCTCGACGAGCAGATGCTCCTGCTGCTGTCCGGGCTGGTCCAGGCGAAGATGAACGTGATCGTCTCCGGCGCCACCGGCACCGGCAAGACCACCCTCCTCAACGCCCTCTCCGGACTCATCCCGGAGGGCGAGCGCGTCATCACCATCGAGGACTCGGCCGAGCTCCAGCTCCAGCAGGCGCACGTGATCCGCCTCGAATCCCGGCCCCCGAACGTCGAGGGCAAGGGTCAGATCACCATCCGCGACCTCGTACGCAACTCCCTGCGCATGCGCCCCGACCGCATCATCGTCGGCGAGGTCCGCGGCGGCGAGACCCTCGACATGCTCCAGGCCATGTCCACCGGCCACGACGGCTCCCTCGCCACCGTCCACGCGAACAGCTCCCAGGACGCCCTGATGCGCCTGCAGACCCTCGCGTCCATGTCGGAGGTGGAGATCCCCTTCGAAGCGCTCCAGGACCAGATCAACAGCGCGGTCAACGTCATCGTCCAGCTGACCCGCTTCGGCGACGGCTCGCGCCGCATCACGGAGATCTCCATCCTCGACTCGCACGGCCGCGAGCCGTTCCGCATCACCACCGTCTGCCGCTACGTCGCCCAGCCCATGGGCGCCGACGGGCGCGTCCACGGCCACTTCGCGTACCACCCGCTGCCGCGCCGGATCGCGGAACGCCTCTACATGAACAGTCAGCCGATTCCCCAGGCATTCGGGGTCGCCCTGTCGGACGAGCGGTACGAGCCGTTCGACCCGCTCACCTCCCGGACCGTCCTGTGAACAACCTCGTCCTCCTCACCCTCGGCGCCACCCTGCTGGCCGGCCTCCTCGTGTCCCTCGGCGTGCACGCCTACGCCTCCGGCCACGCGCAGCGCGCCGCCCTCATCGAGCGCCTCTCGGCGACCGGAGCCCCCGAACCGACGGGCCGCCGACGCCGCTTCCCCGCCGTGGACCGCCGACTGCGCGAAACCCGGTTCGGACGCCGCCTCGAACTGAAGCTGGCCACCACCGGCATGGACCTCACCCCCGGCGAGTTCTTCGTCTACATGCTGATGGCCATCGCGGGCGTCTGGCTGGTCTCCGCCTCCCTGCTGGCGCCGTTCTTCGGCCCCCTCGCGGGCCTGATCGGCATCTGGGCAGCCAACGCCTTCCTCAACTGGCAGCGCGCCCGCCGGACCGAACGCTTCATCAACCAGCTCCCGGAACTCGCCCGCATCCTCGCCAACGCCACCCAGGCCGGCCTGGCCCTGCGCACCGCCATCGGCATCGCGGCGGAGGAACTGGAGGCCCCGGCCGGCGAGGAACTCTCCCGGGTCGCCGACCGCCTCGCCGTCGGCCACTCCATCGAGGAGGCCCTGGGCGAGATCGTCGACCGGCTGCCGTCGCGGGAACTCGTCGTCCTCGTCTCCACCCTCGTCCTGTCCGCGCGGGCGGGCGGCGCCATCGTGGACAGCCTGCGCAACCTCACCGTCACCCTGGAACAGCGCAAGGAAACCCGCAGGGAGATCCGTACGCAGCTCTCCCAAGTCACCGTCACCGCGTACCTGGTCCCCGCGATCGGCGTGGGCTCGCTGCTGCTGGTGAACACGATGATGCCCGGCGCCCTCGACCGGATGACGGGCGCCTTCGTCGGACAGGTGGCGGTGCTGGTCTCCCTCGGCCTCTTCGCCCTCGGCTTCGTCCTCATCCGCCGCCTCTCGAAGATCGACGTGTGAGGCGGACGACCACATGACCGCGCTGCTGCCCCTCGCCCTCGCCCTGGCCCTCGGCCTCGCCGTGTTCGGCATCCTCCACGGCATCCGCCTCTACCGCGCCGACGTCAAACTCCCCACCGACCTCGCACTCGCCCTGGAGGTCGGCGCCACCCGCACCACCGCCGTCGGCTCCCTCGTCGACCGCCTCGGGATCCGCTGGGCCCCGCTGGTCCTGCGCCTGATGGGCCCCAAGCAGGTCGCCCGCAAGCGCCGCCAGATCGACATGGCCGGCAACCCGTCAGGCCTGACCATCGACCGCTACGCCGCCCGCCGCGCCGTGTACGGATTCCTCGGCGGGCTCGGCGCCCTGGCCATGCTGATGAACGGCCGGCTGGTCCCGGCCCTCCTGATGGTCGCCTTCGGCCTGTTCTGGATCGAGGCCGGCCTGTGGTCCGCGATCCGGGTGCGCCGCGACAACATCGAGCGGACCCTGCCCGACTTCCTCGACGTCCTCGCCGTCGTCGTCAGCGCCGGGCTCGGCTTCCGTCAGGCGCTGGAGCGCGTGTCGCACAAGTACGAGGGCCCCTGGGCCGACGAGGTGCGCATCACCCTCCAGCAGATGGACATGGGCGTCAGCCGCCGCCAGGCCTTCGACGAACTGCGCCGCCGCAACGACTCCGAGCAGGTGGCCCAGTTCGTCACCGCCCTCCAACAGGGCGAGGAACTCGGCTCCCCGATCGTCGAGACCCTCATCGCCATCGCCGAGGACATGCGCCGCACCGATGCCCAGAACGCCCGCCGGCGCGCCGCCCGGGCCGTCCCCAAGGCCACCTTCGCGGTCACCATGTTCATGCTCCCGGGCACCCTGATCCTGCTCGTGTGCGGCTTCGTCTACGGTGCGGACGTCGACTTCGGCGCCCTTCTCGGAGGCGGCTGAGCCATGATGCCGATCCGCGTCCTCATCGCCGACGACAACCCCGTCGTCCGGGCCGGCCTCGCCGCCCTGCTGGCCGCCACCGACGACCTCCACGTGGTGGCCGAGGCCCGCGACGGCCGCGAGGCCCTGAGCCTGACCCGCCGCCACACCCCGGACGTGATCCTGCTGGACGTCCGCATGCCGGGCGTCGACGGCATCTCCGCGCTCCCGCACCTGGTACCGCTGGCCCCCGTCCTGATGTTGACGCACAGCCGCGAAGCCGACACGATCCGCGAAACCCTGCTCCTGGGCGCGGGCGGCTACCTGGTCCACGGCGAGTTCACGGCGGACGACCTGATCCGCGCGGTCCGCGACATCCGAGCGGGCCGCGCCCACTTCTCGACGTCGGTCGCGACGACCTTGCTGGAAGACCTCCGTGCCTCTTCGCAACCGCAACGAAGTGTGGCATCCTCTTCGGAGCGCATGCACAACTCTGTTCCATACGGGCTGAGTTCGCGGGAGACCGAGATCATGGACTTGATCGCGTCCGGAATGAACAATCAGCAGATCGCCGGCGCCTGCTTCATCAGCGAGAAGACGGTCAAGAACCACATCAACCGCATCTTCGCGAAGCTCAGGACCACCACCCGCAGCGAAGCGATAGCCCGCTGGCTGGGAACCGCCCGCCCGGGGGTGACCGGCCATGGCTGACCACAGGACGCAATGGGTCCGCATTTGGGCCCCGGGACCCTTGGTTATCACCCGTAACTCCCCGTACCGTCCGCCCATCAACAGTGGCACCGGCCCGGGAGGGGACCCCCATGTCACACAACTCGCTGCTGAAGGCCACGATCCGACTGAACACCTGGACGGACACGGCGATCACCCGACTCCGCAAGCGCTACGCCAACCAGGACCGCGGCCAGACGGCCTTCGAATACCTGGGCATCATCCTGGTGATTGTCGTGATCATTGGCGCCATGGTCGGTACGGGCATTGGCACCGCGATCGTTGGGCGCATCACTACTGCGATCGCCAGCCTAACGGCTGGTTCGTGACACGTATTCGGCGGTGTGACAGGGGACAGGTTTTCCCTCTGTACGCGGTTGCGGTGGTTGCGTTGGTGTTTGCGGCGCTAGTTTTTTTCGTCTTCGGCCAGGCCGCTGTCGTGCGCAGTGATGCCCAAGGGGCGGCGGACGCGGCAGCGCTGGCTGCGGGGCGGGAAGCGCGCGACAGCCTGGATCCCTCTTTGGATCTCGCGTTGTTGAAGCCGCAGGACTGGAGAGACCTCCTGAAGGGCGGTGCCTTCGATGGGACGCTCGCCTGCGGGGCTGCTGAAGAGTTCGCGCAGCGCAATGACGCGACGGCGTCCTGTGCGCGGTCAACGCTGCGGTTCACCGTCGAGGTGACGACGAACGGTACTGTCGGTAGCTCGGTGGTTCCGGGAACCGATGGCATGCATGCGAAGGCGAACGCCACGGCTGAGGTCGTCCCGCGTTGTGAACTTGGCTCAGCGCCGTCGGGCCCTGCGACTGCGTCGCCCGGGACTGCGACTCCGACGACCCCGGACCCTGCGGTAACGGGCCCCACACCCTCTCCCTCCGTGGTCTTCAAGTGCAGAGGTGGTGTGACGGTGAGGTTCGATCCCATGAATCCAGACCCTTGGAAGGCGCTGGCGCGAAGCCTTTTCGACGTGCGCTTGGTCAGCTGACATCAATGAGAGACGAGGAAGCGGCTGCGATGAGCATGCGGCGTAAGGTCAAGGCGCGCGAGGGAGCAGCGGGCATGGTTTCGGCGGCATTGCTGTTCACCTTGGCCGGATGCGGTGAGGGCGACGATGGGCAGCCCAATCCCCCTGCGGCGAGCTCGACGCCGAAACCTGGAGCTTCCGGGTCGGGCAAGGGCCCTTCCCCGAGTGCCAGCCAGCCCTCTGCGCCCGAGCAGGTGGTGGCAACGCTGAAGGGTGAAGCAGGCATGGTCTTGGACATCAACTCGGCTGTCCGGGATGCAGGAGGGTTCGTGACGATCAGCGGACAGATCAAGAACACGGGTGACAAGCCCTTCGGAAACACGGCAGCCTGGCGAGGCAATGAACTTAAGGCAAGTGGTGTTTCCGTAGCGGGTGTCAATCTGGTCGACAAAGCAGGTAAGAAGCGCTATTACGTGCTACGGGACACGGAAGGTCGCTGCCTATGCACCACGGGCGTCGTCATCATCGACCCGGCTCAGTCGATTCCCTTCTTCGCCCAGTTCCCTGCGCCGCCGGCAACAACCACTGAAGTCGACTTCAACTTTCCTACGTTCGCCTCAACCACGCTGAAGATCTCTGGGTGACGCCATGACAAAACGCCACCGCACCGCCGCTTCGACAGCCGTCGTCGGTCTCGTCATCGCCGGAGTCCACTTCGTGGGTGCCACGAGCGCTCAGGCCGACGATCCAAAGCCTTCCGTGCCCCCCGGCACCGAGCCGTCCGCCGCCGCGCCCGTCGCCATCGACTCCAGCGCACCCGGGCTCAAGATCCCGCAAGGCGGGACGCTCGCGCCCGTCAAGGTGCTCGACATCGCCGAGGTCGTCGAGGACCTCGGTGGGGAGCAGCGGCGGCAGGAGACGAACCAGACCGTCATGATGGCGTTGCAGTCCGAGGTGTTGTTCCCCGAGAACAGTGCGGTCTTCAACGCCCAGGCGGCGGCCCGGATACAGGCCATCGCCAACGAGATCAACCAGCAGAAGGCCACCCGCGTGCGGGTGTTCGGGTTCACTGACGACCAAGGCAGCTACGAACACGGCAAGGAGCTGTCCAAGCAGCGGGCCGACGCGGTGCAGACCGAGTTGGTCAAGACCGTCACGAACCCCTCGGTCACCTTCGACGTGCGGGGTTACAGCGAGGACTACCCCATCGCGGACAACGGCACGGAGGAAGGCCGGAAGAAGAACCGTCGCGTGGAGATCACCTTCCCCCGCGGCGCGAGCTAGGCGCGGACGGCGGCGGCGTGGGCTCGGCCCAGGAGGGTGCGGGCCGCCGCGGCGGCGTGGTGGGCTGGGGCCGGGCCGGGGTCGAGGGCCGCCACCACCGTCGCGCCCTCGACCAGGATCAGCAGCTGATCGGTGAGGCCGGGCGGGTCGCCCGGGCCGGTCAGGCCGGCCAGGAGGTTCCGTAGCTCCGCCTTGTGGCGGTGGACGACGTCCAGCACGCCGGCGGGCCCCGTGCCCAGTTCCCCGTAGGCGTTGAGGAACGCGCAGCCGCGGAAGTCCGGCTCCGAGAACCAGGCCGCGAGCCAGTCGAAGACCGCTTCGACCGGGTCGGGGGCGCCGGCGAGCGCTTCGCGCAGACCGGCGATCCAGCGCCGGTCCCGGCGTTCCAGATAGGCCGTGACCAGGGCCTCCTTGGCAGGGAAGATCCGGTACAGCCGCTTGAGGGCGACGCCGGATTCGGTGCGGATGCGGTCCATGCCGACGGCTTGGATGCCCTCGGCGTAGAAGAGGGCCTCCGCGGCGTCGAGGAGTCGGGTCCGGGCCTCGTCGTCGTGCACGGGGGAGTCCATGGGGAAAGCGTAGTCGCATCCGGCTTGCCGGGAAAACGATCGTTCTCTACGGTGAGAACGCTCGTTCTCTGCGTTCCGATCGATCCCGGGAGGCCCTGCCATGGGTTCAGCCGCCGTACGTCCGCCCCTGCCGCCGTTCACCGAGGAGTCCGCCCGGGCGAAGGTCCAGGCGGCGGAGGACGCCTGGAACAGTCGCGATCCGGAACGGGTCGCACTCGCCTACACCGAGGACTCGGTCTGGCGGAACCGCGACCGCTTCCTCACCGGCCGCGCCGAGATCCGCGCCTTCCTCGCCGACAAGTGGGAGCGGGAACTGGATTACCGGCTCCGCAAGGAGCTCTGGGCGTACACCGGCAACCGCATCTCCGTCCGCTTCGAGTACGAGTGGCACGACGTCTCCGGCCAGTGGTGGCGCAGCCACGGCAACGAGCAGTGGGAGTTCGACGAAGCCGGCCTGATGCGCCGCCGGGAGGCCAGCATCAACGACGTTCCGATCACCGCCTCGGAACGCCGTCTCGACCGGCCGGCCTGACCGTCCCTACGCCGCGCCGGGCGCCCCGCGCGCCGCCGGGGGGCGCGGGCGTCAGTCGGTGAGGAGGTGGTCGGCCTTGCCGGCCTTGATGTCCCGGATCAGTTGGCGCAGCGACTCCGCCGAGTCGGTGAGGTGCGCGGATTCCGCCCCCGCGACGGCGATGGAGCTGTTGCCGTCTCCGTCCATACCGATCCGGTAGCCGCTTGCCCCCTCGCCGTAGAACGCCTCTTCCCAGGTGATGTCGGCCATTGAATTCCTCTCAGAGCTGGCGGGCCACGGTATGGATGAAGTCCCGCGATGCCTCGGGGGAGAGGCTGAGCTTCTCCATCCAGTCCAGCAGGGCCCGTTATGTGTCCAGTTGGGCTTCCGTGTGCAGGAAGTCGGGTCCGTGCGTGCTGTCCACCTGGACCGTGTCGAGTCGTGGCACAGGGCCTGCACGGTAGTTGACGGTCCGACCCGCCCCGGGAACCCGCCCGCATCGAAGGTCAGCACACGCAGGACGACATTGTCTCGTTCCGCGGCGCTGTTCAGGTGCTCCAATTGGGCCCGAGCGACGTCACGTCCACCGCACTGCATGCGGAGCGCGGCTTCGTGAACGACCGTGACGTACTCCGGTGCCTCCTCGCCCTCCAATACCTGCTTGCGCTCCAGCCGGTGGGCAAGTCGCAAGGCGATCTCGTGATCCGGCAGGGCGGGGAGGACGAGTCGAAACAGTGTCAAGGCGTGGTCGCTGGTCTGGAGGAGTCCGGGGATGTGTACCGAATGGGCGCACCGCATGCGTGTCGCGTGGGCCTCCAATTCGGCAATGTCGGGCACCGGCGCTGACAGGAAGCCCCGGTAGCGCTCCCACCAACCGCGCTTGTGGGGCTGCGTCATGGCGGCGAGGGCGCCCACGTATTCCTCGTCCACGCAGTCGCAGTGGCAGGCCAGTGTGCGCAGCCGTCCCTCGCTGATGGCGCGGATGCCCTGCTCGATGGCGGAGACCTTCGATCGGTCGACGCCGAGCAGTCCCGCTGCGGACTCGGTCGTCACGTCGGCGGCCGGCCTCATCCTGCGCAGCTCGGCGCCAAGTCGCTAAATGCGGTCTGCCGTGTGCCGGGCCCGCGAAGCCGCGTGTGGGCTAAAGAACTGATCGCCACCGCCCGGCAGTTGGATCCCGGGCCGAGCCTCTACCTCGCCGTGCGCTTCCGTGACGACATCCTGCGGCTCAGCGTCTACGACGGCCACGCGCCGCACCCGCACCCCCGCCTCGCCGCCCATTGCGAGGCGCGTCGGCGGGCCTCCCTGCGGGTGATGGCGGCCGTCGTACGGGACTGCGGCGGGTCCTGGGGGTTCGGGGAGTCGCGGGAGCCCGGTGGCGGGACGCGAACCTGGGCCGGGCTGCCCCGGGCCGGTGCCGCCGGGTACCTGAACGAGTAGGTGGGTTCCGGGCGAACGGGCTCCGCGCGGCGGGCGTTTCGGCTGCGGCCGTGCCGGCGGCTGTTGCCGTCGGCGTCGGACGGGCCGGCCCCGGCGGGCGGCCCTGCGGCAGCCGTCGGCCGCTCGTCGGGCCCGCACGGTGCCGGGCCGGGGCTAGCAGGCGCGCGACCGGCTACTTGCCTTCGTGGTGCGCCTGCGTGATCAGGTCCGTCGCGACCTCCAGCGCCGCCTGACGGGTTTCCTCCGGGTCGCCCTCCACGTGCTGGAGGAACATCATCCCCGCGTGCAACGTGAACAGCGCGCTCACGCAGCGGACCTGGTCCGTCAGTGGGCCCTCCTCCGTGCGCAGCAGTTCCACCAGGGTGAACAGGCGCCGCTTCACGGTCTCGCCGATGCTCAGCTCCCGCATCGTCGCCTGGTTCTCCTGCATGAAGCGGTACAGCTGCGCCCCCGCGGCCATCGCCTCGCTGTAGCGGCGCAGCACCTCACGCTTCGTCTCCAGTGTCGGCGGCTGCTCCTGCGCCCAGGCGATCAGCTCGTCGATCGGCCGCGTCGAGTCGTCGAAGACGCTGATGATGATGTCTTCCTTGGTCTTGAAGTGGTAGTACAGCGCCGCCTTCGTCACGTCCAGCCGTTCGGCGATCTCCCGCAGCGAGGTCTTCTCGTACCCCTGCTCGGCGAACAGCTCCAGCGCGACGTCCTGGATGCGCTGGCGCGTGTTGCCGCGCCGCTGCTGCGGACCGCCGCTGGAGCTGTTGGACATGGTTCTCCCCACACTTACGTACGACACATGTACTTACTTGACGACCGGCTAGTGACACGTCTACCGTCCCCAGTGTAGTGAACTAGCCGGGCGGCAAGTAAGTTCCCGGCGGGTGTGAGTCGAAGTGTCGGTGCCAGGGGAGTGGACATGAGCGAGACAGTCAAGACGGCCGTACCCGTGGAGGAGGTGGAAACGGGACCGAAGCCGCGCAGCGTGCGCGTCGTCCTCATGGCCCTCATGATCGCGATGCTGCTCGCGATGCTCGACAACATGATCATCGGTACCGCCATGCCGACCATCGTCGGCGAACTCGGCGGCTTGGAGCACCTGTCCTGGGTGGTCACCGCCTACACCCTCGCGACCGCCGCCTCCACCCCCATCTGGGGCAAGATCGGCGACATGTACGGGCGCAAGGGCTCCTTCCTCGTCTCGATCGTCATCTTCCTGATCGGCTCCGTCCTCAGCGGCATGGCCCAGGACATGGGCCAGCTCATCGGTTTCCGCGCCGTCCAGGGTCTGGGCGCCGGCGGTCTCATGGTCGGCGTCATGGCGATCATCGGCGACCTCATACCGCCCCGCGAGCGCGGCAAGTACCAGGGCATGATGGCCGGCGTGATGGCCCTCGCCATGATCGGCGGCCCGCTGGTCGGCGGCACCATCACCGACCACATGGGCTGGCGGTGGTCCTTCTACATCAACCTGCCGCTCGGCGCCGTGGCCCTCGCCATGGTCTCCGCCGTGCTGCACCTGCCCAAGAAGCGGTCCAAGAGCAAGATCGACTACCTGGGCGCGGCGCTGCTGACCATCGCCATCACCTCGACCGTCCTCGTCACCACCTGGGGCGGTACCGAGTACGCCTGGGGCTCCGTCGAGGTCCTCGGTCTGATCGCCGTCGGCATCGCGTCGACCGCCGCCTTCCTGTACGTCGAGACCAAGGCCGCCGAGCCGATCATGCCGCTGCACATCTTCCGCAGCCGCAACTTCACCCTCATGTCCGTGATCGGCTTCCTCGTCGGCTTCGCGATGTTCGGCGGCGTGCTCTACCTGCCGCTCTTCCAGCAGGCCGTCCAGGGCGCCTCCGCCACCAACTCCGGGCTGCTGCTCCTGCCCATGCTGCTCTCGATGATGCTCGTCTCGCTCATCGCGGGCCGGGTCACCACCAACAGCGGCAAGTACAAGATCTTCCCGATCGTCGGCGGGGCCTTCATGGTCGTCGGCCTGTTCCTGCTCGCGACGATGGACACCGACACCTCGCGTCTGGTCTCCGGCGTCTACATGGCCGTCCTGGGAGCGGGCCTCGGCTTCCTGATGCAGATCACCATGCTCGTCGCGCAGAACAGCGTCGAGATGAAGGACATGGGCGTGGCCTCGTCCTCGGCCACCCTCTTCCGTACGCTCGGCGGTTCCTTCGGCGTCGCCCTCATGGGCTCCCTGTTCACCACCCAGGTCACCGACACCATGGTCGAGCGGCAGGGCGCGCAGGCCGCCGCCGCCGCGGGCTCGGCCCAACTGGACGCGGCGAGCCTCGCCAAGCTGCCGGAGGCCGTGCGCGACGCCTACCAGCACGCGGTGGCCGCCGGTACGCACTCGGCCTTCCTGCTCGGCGCGGCCGTCGCCGTACTGGGCTTCGTGGCGGCCTGGTTCGTCAAGGAGGTCCCGCTGCGGGGCGCGGGCCCGACCCCGCAGGACACGCCGGCGCACTGACGCCCGCGCCGCCGGCCGCCGGCCGGCACCCGGCACCCTCACACCGAGCAGTACGCGTCACACGTCACGCGGCACGCCGTACACCCGCGCAGCACGCAGCACGCAGCACGCAGCACGCAGCACGCAGCACGCAGCACGCAGCACGCAGCACGGACACCGAACCGGCGGGTCCGGCACGGGGACGAACCCCCCCGCGCCGGGCCCGCCGTTCGCGTTCCCGAGGTGCGCGGGAGCTCCTCGGGGCGGCCGGGGCCGTCGTGCCTGCCGAGGCTGCCGCGCCTGTCGTGTCATCTGCGCCTATGAAGGACCAAAGTCCTCATTACCTGCAATTTATAGGGCAATTGGGTGGAACCCCAGTGCGTCCGAAGGCGTCCTGACCCACATAACCCTTCAAGGGCGGATGGGGAGTGGACTCATGACGCGTACGCAGAAGCTCGGTCTCCGGAGTCGCACAGCCGTCGCGGCGTCGGCCGCGGCCGTCGTGGTGACCGCGGTGGGGGTCACCGCGCTCATCGGTACGGACGGCTCCCGCGCCCCCGCCGCCCGCCCGACCGGCCCCGGCGCGGCGCCCGGCGCCCCCGCATCACCCACCACCGTCCCCGAGACCATCGCGCACGCCTCCGAGGGCGGCGGCAACGCCGTCAACATCACCATCGACGACGGCCCCGACCCCCGCTGGACCCCCGAGGTCCTCGACGTCCTCGCCGCACACGACGTGAAGGCGACCTTCTGCATGGTCGGACTCCAGGCCAAGGCCCATCCGGACCTCGTCAAGAAGGTCGTCGCGGCCGGCCACCGGCTATGCGACCACTCCATGGACCACGACACGACCATGGACAAGAAGCCCGTCGCCTACCAGCGGGCGCAGATCCTCGACGCGAAGAGGCTGATCGAGGAGGCGGCCGGAGCGGGCGCGAAGGTCGAGTACTACCGGGCCCCGGGCGGGGCGTTCACCCCCGACAGCCGGCGCATCGCGGCGGCCCACGGCATGCGCCCGCTCGGCTGGAACGTCGACACCAAGGACTTCGGCAAGCCGGGCGCCGCCGCCATCGTCGCCGCGGTCCAGCGCGAGATCGGCAACGGTCCCACGGTGCTGTTCCACGACGGGGGCGGCGACCGCCGGCAGACCGTCGACGCCCTGGACCAGGTGCTGACCTGGCTCAGGGAGCAGGACCGCCCCACCGGCTTCCCGGTCCGCACCGCCCCCGACCGGGCCTGACGCCCGCCGCACCGAGCCCCGGGCCCCCGACCCCTGACACGCCGTCCGGCGGCGAACGGGTGAGGGTCGGCGCCCCGGCGCCGCCCCCGGTGTTCCCTGGTCGCGCGCAGCGGGCCCGTACGAGGGCCCGTACGCCCGACCAGGAGGCTCCCGTGATCGACCCGGCCCAGCTCACCGACCCCACCGTCCGCGCCTTCGTCACCGCCGTCAACGCCGGTGACCGGGCCGCCTTCGAGGCCGTCCTCGCCCCCGGCGCGACCATGTCCGACGACGGCTCGGACCGGGACGTCAGCCAGTGGACCGAGAAGGAGGTGTTCTCCTGCAACGGCCACATGTCCGTGGCGTCCGAGTCCGCCGACGGTCGCTCCCTCGTCGTCGACTACCGCAACGACACCTGGGGCGAGATGCGCACCGCCTGGCGCTTCGACGTCACCCCCGACGGTCGCGTCACCCGCTTCGAGACCGGCCAGGCCTGACGCCGCCCGACACGTTCCCCGCATCGGCGCCGGCGGCGGGTGTACCCGTACGCGATGCCCGTCGCGGGGGGCGTCCGGACCGCGTTCCGGGCCGGCGCGGCGTTCGTCACCTGGGGGCGCCGCGTCCGCTCCGTACGGGTGAACGCGCCCGGCCCTTCGTTCCGGCCCGCCGCGGGCGCCCGTTGGGCGGGGCGTGAACCACACCCGTACCGCCGCCCTCGCCCTCGTCGCCGCCGCGGCGGCCCTCGCCCCCGCCCTCGGTCAGGGCGTCGCCGGCGCCGCGCCGAGCACCTCGTACCTCCAGGACCCGGCCGGCGGCGAGAAGGCCATGAAGTCGCTGTGGACCAAGGACGACATGCACAAGGTGGAAGGCCGCTTCCGGTTCCACCCGGGCATCCAGTACAAGACGGTGACCGGCCCCGGCCCCGAGGGCGCCCGCGAGTACGAACGGCAGGTCCCCGACCCCAAGACGCTGGCCTGGCAGCCCTCGTACGAGTTCGCCTGGTCGGTGTCCGACTCCAAGCTGCTGAAGAAGGCGCTGACCACCAAGGACGGCAAGCACCCGATCGTCGTGCACGCCGTCCTGCGCACCGCGAAGGGCGCCAAGGCGGCCGAGGTGCACCGGGAACTGACGGATCAGCCGGCGTCGAGCAGCCGGAAGGTCGAGGCGGGCAAGCGGATCGCGTGCGACACCGGCGAGTACACGGTGGAATGGTCGCTGACCCGCTCGGGCTACGGCACGCTCACGGGCACGCTGCGCTGGGACTCCGACTGCGGTCAGTACCGGACGGCTTTCTCCGCGGAGAACGGGCGGCAGCGCTGAGGCGGTGACCACGGGGGGAGGAGGGAGGCCGGTCGCCCCGCGCACCTTGTGGGTGCTCGGCGGGCGACTGGGCCACGGCCTTGGATCAAGTGCCGTCAGCCATTCTGCCGCACGGGATGGGGTGGGGCAGGGAGTCGAAGGTCCCGTGTTCGGGGGGTCCTCCGGGTCCTTCAGTGCTTCTTGCCGGCCTCGTTCGCCTTCGTGGCGATCTCCTCCAGCACGGTCTTCGGATCGACGGACGGCTCCACGGCGCGGCCGATGTTGCGCTTGATGGAGTCGCTGACCGTCACCCACGACGGGTCGTTCACCGGGTACAGCTGCGCGCCGCGCAGGGCCGTCAGGAAGGCCTCGTCGGTGGAGCCGAGTCCGCCGCCCGCCGGGTTGCGCGCGGCGGTGACCGTCGAGGGCAGCAGGTGGTAGCGGTCGGCGAAGTCCGAAAGGATCTTGTCCTGGTAGATGAAGTCCAGGAACGTGCCGATCTGCTTGCCCTTGCCGTTCTGCTTGAACGCCATCATCCAGTCCGCCACGCCCACGGTCGGCGTGCTCTCCCCGGTCCCGAGGCTGTCCGACACCGGCATGGGCACGGCCTTGACCCCGATGCCCTTCGCGGTCGCCTCGTGCAGCAGGGACGGGTAGCCGTTGACCATGCCGACCTCGCCGCGCAGGAAGGCGGCGAACGCGTCCGCGCGGTTGAGCTGAGCCGGCGGCGTCGGACCGACCAGACCCGGGGTGATCAGGTTCTCCTTGATCCAACGGAACGTCGCCACGTTCTGCTCGGAGGCCAGGCTGTAGTTGCCGCTGCTGTCGGCGTACCCGCCGCCGTTGCTCAGCTCCCAGATCATCGCCTCCGCGTGCGCCTCCTCGGGGCCCAGCGGCATCGCGTACGGGTACTTGACGCCCTTGTCCTTGAGCGCCTTGGCGTCGGTCTTCAGGTCCGTCCAGGTCTTGGGGGCGGACTGGATGCCGGCCTTCGCGAAAAGCGCCTCGTTGTAGAAGAGGAGGCGGCTGCTCGCCACGAACGGCAGGCCGTAGAGGGTGCTTCCGACCGAACCGGCCTCGGCGAGCGGCTGGAGGAAGTTCGCCTCCGCGGTGATGGAGAGGAGTTCGTCGGCGGAGTACAGCTTGCCCTGCGCGGCGAAGTCCGAGTAGGAGCCCATGAGGGCCATGTCGGGGGCCTTGCCGGCGTTCACCATGCGGGTGACCTCGCGGTCGATGTCCGCCCACGGCAGGAGCTGGACCTCGACCTTGATGCCGGGGTTGGCGGCCGTGAAATCACGCGTCGCCTTGTCCCAGAAGGCCTTGGAGCTGTTGGCCGGAGTGTTGCCGTACTCGGCGGCCACCAGCCGCAGCGTGCCGTCGTCCCCCGCCGTGCTGTCGGAACCTCCGCAGCCGGACAGCGGTAGCAGGAGGCCTAGCACGGCGGCCGAAGCGGCCGGGCCGAACATTCTTCTTCGCACGGTGGGTTCCCCTGATTTTCTTTTGAGTCCCGTTATTACTTATGAGTTGCTCGGGGCCGGGGTGTCCCGCCATGGCCCGTTGGCCGGAATTCTCTCCTGTCCACCGGGTGGCTGATTCCATGGGGGCGGAAGTTATGTTCAATGCTCCAAGTGCTCCTATTCCAGCTGGTGTTTTCCGATAAATGATCGAGAAATCGGACGCGCGTAGACACACCAAAAAGCCCGTTTCCGGCCAAGGAAACGGGCTGTGGGTGTCCGGAAAAAATCAGTCGGCGAACTCGCCCGCGTACGGGTCGGGCTCGCCCGTCTCCGGATTGCGGCCCTCCTGCCACCGCTGCTGCGCCTTGCGCCAGTGCACGAAGCTCAGGTGGCCCGCGTCCCAGAAGGTGATGCTGACGGGGCTCACGTCGAACTCGTCGGAGCACAGCAGCAGCAGGAATTCGGCCATGCCGTACGGGTGCACCGCGAAGGAGTCGGCGGTGTGCCGCCCGACCACCAGGACGGGCCACCGGTCCGGATCGGGATCGGAGGTCAGCCAGCACAGGATGTCCGACCCGCCGGTGACCCCCCAGGCGATGATCGACTCGGGGTCCACGTCGAAGGCGGCCCGACCGCCCTCGGCCTCCCACACCTGACGGGCGTTGCCGGTCTCCTCGGCCATCTCCGCCGGGTCCCACTGCAACCCCGGCTTGGGCAGCGGCAGCAGCACGCCGGCCTCGCCGTTGATGGAGCCCGCGCCGAACCGGCCCATGAAGGCCACGTAATCGGAGGGGAACCGGGTTCCCCAGACGGCCTCGGCCGCCTGCCAGTCGATGTCCTCGTCGGCGCCGTGCGTCGCCGGCATGATCTGCTCCAGCGCCTTGATGTGCGCGTTCTCCGTCATGCCGCTCATACCGCTCATGCCGCTCCCCTGCCACCCCAGCTCAACCGCCCCAACCTACCGCCCGTGAGCCCGTGGCCCCAGCACGTGGCGCCGCCGTCCCGCCCGGTGGACGCCGACGCCGGCGCCGCCCAAGGGCCGTCGGGGGGTCGTCCGGGCCCGTTCGGGGGGCCGTCCGGGGTGCGTCCGGTTCCGGTCATCGCGGCGCGGGCCGCGGTCGGGGTCGCCCCGACCCCGTTCATCGCCGCCCGGGCCCGGTCAGCTCGACGCGGGTGCCCGCGCGCACGCCCCACCGCCCCATCGCGCCCGCCTCCGCCTCCAGGACGTACCGGGCACGCGGGCGGGGCAGGCCGAGCCGGCCCGGGACCATCGTGCGGACCGCGAGGACCCCCAAGTGCCGGTCCAGGTACGCCACGTCGATCGGGAAGCGCATCCGGAAGGTGTGCACGCTCGCCGCCGGCGCGAGCAGCATGGCTCCCTCGATCCCGTCGCGCCCCAGCAACCCCCGCGTGCGCGCCCCGTACGAGGCGGCCACCTCCAGCCGCACCGTCACGGCCCCGGCCCGCAGCGTCCCGTACCCGTCCGCCCACTTCCCCATGCGGCCACCTTGCCGGGTCGCGGGGCGCCCGGCCAGGGGGCGGGGGGTCGGGGCCGCGGGGGCACGGACCGCGTGCGGCCGACGGAACCTCCCCGCCGGCCCCCCGCAGCGCCTACCGTCACGGCATGGGCATCCTCGCGGCCATCCTCGCCGCCTCCTACGGCGCGGGCGCCGGGCTGCTGCTGCCCCGCGCCGCCTACCGGCTCTCCGTGCCGTCGCGGGAGTCCTGGCGGGCGCACTGCCCCGACGGGCACCCGATCCCCGGCTGGCTGGGCCCCGCCCGCTGCCGCCCCGCCCCACTCGGGGAACACCGCTACGGGACCACCGGCTCCGGGGCCGCCGCGGCGGCGGCCGGCACCGCCGCCCTCTGCGCCGTTCTCGCCGCCGCCGTCGCGCCGCGCCCCGAGGCGGCCGTGTTCGTCGCCCTCGCGCCCGTCCTGGTCCTGCTGGCCCTCGTCGACCTCGCCGTGCACCGCCTGCCCGACGTGCTCACCCTGCCGCTCGCCGCCGCCACCGCCGGCCTCCTCGGCGCCGCCGCCCTGCTCCCCGGCGCCGCGGGCTCCTGGCGGCTCGCGCTGCTCGGCGGGGGCGCGCTCGGGGCGGCGTACCTCGTGCTGTTCCTGATCAACCCCGCCGGGATGGGCCTGGGCGACGTCAAGCTGGCGCTCCCCCTGGGGGTCGCCCTTGGGTGGTACGGGTGGGGGGTATGGATGGTCGGCGCGTTCCTGGGCTTCCTCTACGGGGCCCTGTACGGGCTGGGCCTGCTCCTCAGGGGCCGCGCCACCCGCAAGCAGGGCTTCGCCTTCGGCCCCTTCATGACGGCCGGTGCGCTCACCGGAGTGCTGCTGGGCGGATTCGGAGCGTAATCATTTCGCGCCGATGCACGCAGCATGCTTTACGAAGGGTTATGGTGGAACCCCCCCCTCGGGCCGGTCCGTATCCCCCCCACGGACCGGCCCGTTTTTTGTTCACCGCGCCCCCACCTCAGTCGTGCGACATCGCCGCAGGTCAGCCGCGCTGGGCCCAGATGTTGGTGCCGGGGGTGGAAACCGCGAAGGAGTCGATCTCCTTCAACTCCTGCTCCGACAAGGGCGCCGCCGCCAACGCGGCCACGTTCTCCTCCAGCTGCTTCACGCTCGAAGCGCCGATCAGCGCCGAGGTCATCCGGTCGTCGCGCAGCACCCACTTGAGCGCCAACTGCGCCAGCGACTGCCCGCGTCGGGCGGCGATCTCGTTCAGGCCGTTCAGTCGACGGACGACGTCGTCCGAAAGCAGCTCGGGGTTCAGGGACTTGCCCTGGGTGGCCCGCGAGCCCGCCGGGATGTCCTTGAGGTACTTGCCCGTCAGCAGCCCCTGGGCGAGCGGCGCGAAGGAGATGCAGCCCATGCCGGCCTCCTCCAGGGTGTCCAGCAGCGCGTCCTCCTCCGTCCAGCGGTTGATCATGGAGTACGAGGGCTGGTGGATCAGCGGCCGCACGCCCATGCCGGTCAGGATCCGGGCCGCCTCGGCCGTCTGCTCCGCGGTGTAGGAGGAGACGCCGACGTACAGCGCCTTGCCCTGCTGGACCGCGGACGCGAGCGCGCCCATGGTCTCCTCCAGCGGGGTCTCCGGGTCGAAGCGGTGCGAGTAGAAGACGTCGACGTAATCGACGCCCATCCGCTTCAGCGAGGCGTCGAGCGAGCCGAGCAGGTACTTGCGGCTGCCCCACTCCCCGTACGGACCCGGGTGCATGAAATAGCCGGCCTTGGTGGAGAGCACCAGCTCCTCGCGGTGCGCCGCGAAGTCCTGCGCGAAGATCTTGCCGAAGTTGAGCTCGGCCGAGCCCGGGGGCGGCCCGTAGTTGTTGGCCAGGTCGAAGTGGGTCACGCCGAGGTCGAAGGCCCGGCGCAGGATCGCCCGCTGGTTCTGCAGCGACGCGTCGTCGCCGAAGTTGTGCCAGAGGCCGAGGGAGACGGCGGGGAGCTTGAGGCCGCTGCGGCCGGTGCGGCGGTACTCCATGGAGTCGTAGCGCGAAGGCTCTGCCCGATAGGGATTGGTATCAGTCACGATGTCCTCCCTATCACGGACTTGTGACAGACCGAGTTGGGTACCCCATCCCACCGCGCAGTAATGTGGCGGCCTCGGGGGAGACCGCAATTCGCTCGGGGGCATTGCACGGAGGGGCTCGAAGATCGTGAAGCTGCGCGACCTGGTGTACAGGCTCTACGCACGCCGGGTGGAAGGCCGCCTCGACCATGACGCGTCGCCCAAGCACATCGGCGTGATCCTGGACGGGAACCGGCGCTGGGCCAAGGCGTCCGGAGGCACGACGGAGCAGGGCCACCAGGCCGGGGCCGACAAGATCTCGGAGATGCTCGGCTGGTGCACCGAGACGGACGTCGAGGTCGTCACCCTGTGGATGCTCTCCACGGACAACCTCGACCGGCCCGAGGTGGAGCTCCGCCCGCTGCTCAACATCATCGAGAACACGGTCCGGGGCCTCGCGGCGGACGGCCGCTGGCGGGTCCACCACGTGGGGAACCTCGACATCCTGCCCTCGCGGACCCAGTCCGTGCTCAAGGAGGCCGAGCAGGCCACGCACGACGTCGACGGGATACTCGTCAACGTCGCGGTCGGCTACGGCGGTCGTCAGGAGATCGCCGACGCGGTCCGCTCGCTGCTGCTGGAGCACGCCGAGAAGGGCACCTCCTTCGAGGAACTCGCCGAGGTCCTCGACATCGACCACATCGCGGAGCACCTCTACACCCGCGGCCAGCCCGACCCGGACCTGGTGATCCGCACCAGCGGTGAGCAGCGGCTGTCCGGGTTCATGCTGTGGCAGAGCGCCCACTCGGAGTACTACTTCTGCGAGGTGTTCTGGCCGGCCTTCCGCAAGGTCGACTTCCTGCGCGCGCTGCGCGACTACGCCGCCCGGCACCGGCGCTACGGCAGCTGATCCCTCCCGGCGCCGCCCCCGCCGCCGCCTTCGCGGCGGCCGGCGGCTGCTCCGTACGTGAACATCCCCTCTGCCCCCGTTCGTCCCCCGCGCAAGGCCTTCACCAGGGGTTCACCGAGCGTCCGTCATATGCCGTGGCATGGCCGCGCGTGTTCGAGGGCATAACCCTGGCAGGTCGACGTCCGATCCACGGGTGTCGAGTCTCAGCGGACGGCACAGGGCCGTCCGCCCGGGAGGCCCTTTGCACCAGGACGCGCGTGCGGTTCGCACGGTCGGACGGGAGGGCCGGAACGCGGCCCGCGCATTGGCGCCGTTGACCGGTCCGGTCTTCATGGCCCGACCTCTTCCGAGGGGGTACGTCCTTCCGTGGTGACCAGCACAAAGCGCCGCCTGCCCGACAGGCGCACCTACGTCCTCGACACCAGCGTCCTGCTGGCAGACCCCAACGCGATCACCCGCTTCGACGAGCACGAGGTCGTGCTCCCGATCGTGGTGATCACCGAGCTGGAGGCAAAGAGGCACCATCCCGAACTCGGCTACTTCGCGCGCCAGGCCCTGCGCCTGCTCGACGACTTCCGGGTCCGGTACGGACGTCTCGACGCCCCCATCCCGCTGGGGGATCTGGGCGGCACCCTGCGCGTCGAGCTCAACCACTCCGACCCGGGCGTCCTGCCCGCCGGCTTCCGACTGGGGGACAACGACTCGCGGATCCTCGCCGTCGCCCGCAACCTCCAGGCCGAGGGCTACGACGTCACGGTCGTGTCGAAGGATCTTCCCCTGCGCATCAAGGCCTCCTCCGTGGGGCTGCTGGCGGAGGAGTACCGCGCCGAGCTCGCCATCACCGACGGCGGCTGGACGGGCATGAGCGAGCTCGCCCTCTCCGGCGAACAGGTGGACCTCCTCTTCTCCGAGGAGCGCCTCTACGTCCCGGAGGCCGCCGAGTTGCCCGTCCACACCGGACTGGTCCTCCAGTCCGAGCGCGGCAAGGCACTGGGCCGGGTCACGGCCGACGGCAACGTGAAGCTCGTACGCGGCGACCGCGAGGCCTTCGGGCTGCACGGCCGCAGCGCCGAGCAGCGCATCGCCCTCGACCTGCTGCTCGATCCGGAGATCGGCATCCTCTCCATGGGCGGCCGGGCCGGTACCGGCAAGTCCGCGCTGGCGCTGTGCGCCGGCCTGGAGGCGGTCCTGGAGCGCCGGCAGCACCAGAAGGTGATGGTCTTCCGGCCGTTGTACGCGGTCGGCGGCCAGGACCTCGGCTACCTGCCGGGCGACGCCTCCGAGAAGATGAGCCCCTGGGCGCAGGCGGTCTTCGACACCCTCTCGGCCGTCGCCGGCCGCGAGGTCATCGAGGAGGTGCTGAACCGCGGGATGCTGGAGGTCCTGCCGCTCACCCACATCCGGGGCCGCTCGCTGCACGACGCCTTCGTCATCGTGGACGAGGCGCAGTCCCTGGAACGCAACGTCCTGCTGACGGTGCTCTCCAGGATCGGCGCCAACTCGCGGGTCGTCCTGACCCACGACGTCGCCCAGCGGGACAACCTGAGGGTCGGCCGGTACGACGGAGTCGTCGCCGTCGTCGAGAAGCTGAAGGGGCATCCACTGTTCGCGCACATCACGTTGACCCGCTCCGAACGCTCCCCGATCGCCGCGCTGGTCACCGAGATGTTGGAGAACCTCTGATCCCGAACGGGCCAAAAGCCCCCTAACCGCAGCACCAGTTGACGCCGCCCGGCAAAAGGCCAAGAGCCTAGCCGGGCGGCGTCGCGTCGCACAGCCCTTTGTCGCAATCGACTGCCGCAGGGCAGGTGTGACCTTTCCCACGCAACGGAGAATTGCCCTGCGGCGTCGGGGTCCGGCAGAGTCTGTTTCCCGTCAGGCCCCGCATACGGCACACCTGTACCTCCCGTGAGGTACGCGCAGCACCACAACTCCACAACCGTTGGCCGTATGCCGCCCGAGCAGCACGCGGCGACTCCCGCAGGGGAGTTGCCCACGGGCCCGCGCCTCCAGTGACCGCACCACCACGGAGGCCAGTGTCGAGGGGCACTCTTGCGCCCGCGCGGTCACTGCGGACGCTGCTGGAAGGACACCGTGTGAGCCGGATCTCGGTTCGGGGTTTCGCAGTGGCTTCGGCCACCGCGGTCACCACCGTCGGCGCAGTCGTGGGAGTCGCCACCGGCGACCCCTCCTCGAACGATCTCGAGACGACCGCTTCCGGCGCGACTCTCCTCGCTGAAATCCCGGTCGACGAGCAGGCCCAGGTCCAGAGCGCCACCCTCGCGCAGCAGGCCGACGCCATCGCCCACGCCGCCGACACCGACGCCAAGCGTTCGACGGAGGAGGCCGCTCGCGTCCAGGCCGCCGAGGACGCCAAGTCCAAGAAGGCCGAGGCCGAGAAGGCCGACAAGGCGAAGAAGGACAAGGAAAAGGCCGACCTGGAGGCCAAGGCCAAGGCGGAGCGCGAGGAGGAGGGCGAGATCGCCAGCCGGTCCGCGTCCCGCGACTCGGCCGACTTCCCCGTCCAGGGCTCCTACACGGTCGCCCAGGTCAAGGCGATGGCCCAGCAGATGGTGCCGTCGGGCCAGTTCCAGTGCTTCTCCAACATCATCAACCACGAGTCCACCTGGAACTACAAGGCCGTCAACGCCTCCTCGGGCGCGTACGGTCTCGTCCAGGCGCTCCCCGGTACGAAGATGGCCTCGGCCGGCGCCGACTGGCGCACCAACCCGGCCACCCAGATCAAGTGGGGCCTGAACTACATGAACGAGCGCTACGGCAGCCCCTGCGGCGCCTGGAGCTTCTGGCAGGCCAACAACTGGTACTAGTCGGTCCGCCCGACCCCGAGCAGCCCCGCACCGTCCTCCGGTGCGGGGCTGCTCGCGTGTACGGTCGTGCGGGGCGCGGCCGGACGAGGCACGCCGACGCGGCGGGCGGGGGGAAGGGAACGACATGGCGAAGACGGCAGGCTGGCTCGGCCGGCTCGGGAGCAGGCTCAGCCGGATGGAGGCGCGCCTGGACGAACGGCGGGCCGAGGTCGAGGCCGAGTCCGCCGGCGGCGCGGTCGGCGAACCGCCGCCGCCCGCCCCCGCGGTGAGCGCCGAGGAGCGGGCGACGCCCGCGCGCGTCGGCGCGGGCCCGGGCGGCGCCCCGGAGCGCCCCGACCCGGTCAGCGTCATCCCCTGGGGGGTGCGCGTCGCCGCGGAGGCCAGCTGGCGGCTGCTGCTGCTCGCCGGACTGCTGTGGGTGCTGATGAGGGTGATCAGCGAAGTGCGCCTGGTCGTCCTCGCCTTCGCCGCCGCCATGTTGGTGACCGCGCTCCTCCAGCCGTTCGTGGTCCGGCTGCGCCGGCTGGGGCTGCCGCGCGGCCTGGCCACCGCCGTCACCGCGATCCTCGGGTTCGTGGTGATCGGGCTGGTCGGCTGGTTCGTCGTCTGGCAGGTGATGGACAACCTCGACGACCTCTCGAACCGGCTTCGCGAAGGCATCAACGAACTCAAGACCTGGGCGCTGGACAGCCCGTTCCACGTGACCGAGAAGCAGATCAACGACGTCGCGAAGAACCTCAGCGAGACCATCGGCACCAACACCGAGGAGATCACCTCCGCCGGTCTGCAGGGTGTGACGGTGCTCGTCGAGGTGATGACGGGCATGCTGCTCGCGATGTTCTCCACGCTCTTCCTGCTCTACGACGGCAAGAAGATCTGGACCTGGGTCCTCGGCCTGGTCCCGGCCGCGGCCCGGCCCGGTGTCGCGGGCGCCGGTCCGCGCGCCTGGCGCACGCTGACGGCGTACGTGCGCGGCACCGTGCTCGTCGCGCTCATCGACGCGGTCTTCATCGGCCTCGGGCTCTACTTCCTCGACGTGACGATGGCCGTGCCGCTGGCCGTGTTCATCTTCCTGTTCGCGTTCATCCCGCTCGTCGGCGCCGTGATCTCCGGCGCGTTGGCGGTGGTGGTGGCGCTGGTGACGGAGGGACCGTTCACCGCGCTGATGGTCGTCCTCGTGGTGCTGGCGGTGCAGCAGATCGAGGGGCACGTCCTGCAACCCTTCATCCTCGGCCGGGCCGTACGCGTCCACCCGCTCGCGGTGGTGCTGGCGGTGGCGGCCGGCGGGATGGTCGCGGGCATCGGCGGAGCGGTGGTCGCCGTACCGCTGGCCGCCGTCACCAACACGGTGGTCGGCTACCTGCGGGCGTACTCCCGCGAGCAGCGCGGCATCGCGGCCCTGAGCGGCCCCGGTCCGCACGGGGCGACCGCGGTGGAGGTCGCCGTGCGGGAGGCCGGGGATGATCAGCGAGCCTGAGCTCGAAGGGGAGTGGACCTCGGACCGCCCCGCCGAGTCGGCGGGGGCGCTCGGGCCGCCGCCGCGGGAGGGCGGGGGCGGGCCCGGCCGGTCCTGGCTCTGGGCGCTGGGCGGGGTCGTGCTGGCCTCCGCGGTGTGGGCGGGGGTACTGGTCGTGCAGGACCGTTTCCCCAGTGCGCCGCCGCTGGCCTACCGGCACTCCGAGGACCTGTGCGAGGAAGCCGAGTTGAAGGCCGTCTCGGAGTTCGCGGGGCCCCTGGAGGAGCAGGGGCCGAGGCGGCACTCCGAAAGTCCGGCGATGGACTGGTCGTACTGCGACTTCGCCACGACGAACGACGAGGCCGAGGGCCGGACGGCCTACTACGGCCAGGTCCTGGTCGAGTTGCACAAGCGGACGGACCCCGAGGCGGAGTTCGGCGCCGGCCCCCCGATCACCTCCCTGAACTGGCCGGTCACCGGCGAGGTGCAGGAGGTTCCCGGGCTGGGGGAGCGGGCGTTGTTCTTCCGGAACGTGGAGTCGCCCCGCATCCAGGTGCTCGACGGGGGCGCGGTCTTCACGGTCAACCTCCAGTGGTTCTCCCCGGCCGGGGATCCGGGCCGGGACGAGGACACCGTCACGGCGGCCCTGATCGAGGACGCCCGGGCCCTGATGGTCCGGCTCAGGAAGTGAACGAAGGGGCCCCCGCCGCCGGAATCGGCGGCGGGGGCCCCTTCGTACGCGCGGCGGGAGGTCACTCGGAGGCGAGGACGGCTTCCGCGTCGAGGGTGACGGCGACGGCCTGGATCACCGAGGCGATCTTGAAGGCCTCCTGGACCGTCTCGCGGTCGACGCCGGCCTTGCGCAGGACCTGCTCGTGCGAGTCCAGGCACTGGCCGCAGCCGTTGATCGCGGAGACCGCGAGCGACCACAGCTCGAAGTCGACCTTCTCGACACCGGGGTTGCCGATGACGTTCATCCGCAGGCCCGCGCGCAGCGTCCCGTACTCCGGGTCGGAGAGCAGGTGGCGGGTGCGGTAGAAGACGTTGTTCATCGCCATGATCGCGGCGGCCGACTTGGCGGCGGCGTACGCCTCCGGGGTCAGCGCCGCCTTCGCCTCCGGCTCCAGCTCACGCAGGACGCGGGGGGAGCGGGCCGCGATGGCGCAGGACAGGACGGTGCCCCACAGCTGCTGCTGCGACAGGGTGCTCTGGTTCCCGATGACCGAACCGAGGTTCAGCTTCAGGTCCTTGGCGAAGTCCGGTACGGCCGACTTCAGGGAGTCGAGGGACATCCGTCACTCACCGGCCAGCAGCGCGCCGGCGTCGAGGGTGGTCTCGCCCTTGGTCCAGTTGCAGGGGCACAGCTCGTCGGTCTGCAGGGCGTCGAGGACCCGCAGGACCTCCTTGGGGTTACGGCCCACGGAACCGGCGGTCACCATCGTGAACTGGATCTCGTTGTTCTGGTCGACGATGAAGACGGCGCGCTGCGCGAAGCCGTCGGCGCCCTGGACGCCGCAGTCGCGCATCAGCTCGTGCTTGGAGTCGGCCAGCATCGGGAAGGGCAGGTCACGCAGGTCGGCGTGGTCCTTGCGCCAGGCGTGGTGGACGAACTCGGAGTCGCCGGAGACGCCGAGGATCTGGGCGTCACGGTCCAGGAACTCGTCGTTCAGCTTGCCGAAGGCGGCGATCTCGGTCGGGCAGACGAAGGTGAAGTCCTTCGGCCAGAAGAACACCACGCGCCACTTGCCCTCGTAGGTCTTGTGGTCGATCTGAGCGAACTCGCTGCCCGCTTCGAGCGAGACGCAGGCGGTCAGATCGTAGGTGGGGAACTTGTCACCGACAGTGAGCACGAACTCTCCTTGCGAAATGGAAAGTGACCCTTATGGGGGCTTTCCGAAGGGGTTGGACGGATCTCACATGCTGACACAGCTGCATTGATTACGGAAATAGCTAGTCTTGTGTCGGGTGATCGGAGGTACCTATCAGTGGCTGTCAGTAGTAGAGGACCGAAGCAGTCCAAGCAGTCCAAGCAGTCCAAGCAACCGAAGCAGCCGACGCTGGCGCAGCTGCGCGCCTTCGCGGCGGTGGCGGAGCACCTGCATTTCCGGGACGCCGCCGCGGCGATCGGAATGAGCCAGCCCGCGCTGTCGGGGGCCGTGTCCGCGCTGGAGGAGGCGCTCGGGGTGCGGCTGCTGGAACGCACCACCCGCAAGGTGCTGCTGTCCCCGGCGGGCGAGCGCATCGCCCTGCGGGCGCGGGGCGTGCTCGACGCGTTGGGCGGGCTGCTGGAGGAGGCCGAGGCGGTACGGGCCCCCTTCACCGGGGTCCTACGGCTCGGGGTGATCCCCACGGTGGCCCCGTACCTGCTGCCGACCGCGCTCGGGCTCTTCCAGCGCCGCTACCCCGGCATGGACCTCCAGGTGCACGAGGAACAGACGGCCTCGCTGCTGGAGGGCCTCGCGGGCGGCCGGCTGGACCTGCTGCTGCTCGCCGTCCCGCTCGGCGTCCCCGGGGTCACCGAACTGCCCGTCTTCGACGAGGACTTCGTCCTGCTCGCGCCCCGCGGACACCCGCTCGCGGGGCGCCGGGACATCCCCCGCGAGGAGCTGCGCGGGCTCCAACTGCTGCTGCTCGACGAGGGGCACTGCCTGCGCGACCAGGCCCTGGACATCTGCCGCGAGGCCGGGCGGACCGTCGGCGCGGACGTCACCACGACGGCCGCCGGGCTGTCCACGCTCGTACAACTGGTCGCCGGGGGACTGGGCGTGACCCTGCTGCCGCGCACCGCGCTGCGACTGGAGACCGCCCGCAACGAGCACCTGTCGACGGGGTACTTCGCCGAGCCGGCCCCCTCCCGGCGGATCGCCCTGGCCATCCGTACGGGCACGGCCCGGGAGGAGGAGTTCCGGGCCATCGCGGGCGCCCTGCGCGAGGCGGTGCGTCCGCTGCCGGTGTGGCCCACCGACTGAGGGCGGGGCCGACTTGCCCCGGGGCGGGCGCGGGGAGCCGTCAGGGGGCCCTCAGGGCTCGGGGGTGTTGCGCGGGCGGCCGCGCGGCCTGATCGGGGCGGCTCCGCCCGGCAGCCGGCCGGAGTCGGACAGGGACCGGCGGAGCAGGAACTCGATCTGCGCGTTCGCGCTGCGCAGTTCCTCCCCGGCCCAGCGGGAGAGGGCCTCGTACACCTGGGGGTCGAGGCGCAGCAGCACCTGCTTGCGCGCCTGCTTCCCGGGTCGGGGCCGGCCGCCCTGCTCCGGGGCGCCCGGCTCCGCACCGCCCCGCCCCGGCTCGGGGCCCTCGGGCTCGTCGCCGGGCCGGGCGCCGCCTGCGGGACTCACTGGTAGAGGGTGCCCGCGTTGATGACGGGCTGGGCCGCGCGGTCGCCGCAGAGCACCACCATCAGGTTCGAGACCATGGAGGCCTTCCGCTCGGGGTCCAGGTCCACGATGTCCTCCTCGGCGAGGCGGGTGAGGGCGAGTTCCACCATCCCGACCGCGCCCTCGACGATCTGCTTGCGGGCGGCGACGACGGCCCCGGCCTGCTGGCGCTGGAGCATCGCCGAGGCGATCTCCGGAGCGTACGCGAGGTGCGTGAAGCGGGACTCGATGATGTGCACGCCCGCCGCCTCGACGCGGGTCGCCAGTTCGACGGCGAGCTTCTCGGTGATCTCCTCCGCGTTGCCGCGCAGCGAGAGTCCGCCCTCGTCGTGGGAGTCGTAGGGGTACTCGATCGCGATGTGCCGGACGGCGGCCTCGGTCTGCGTCTCGACGAACTCGGTGAAGTCCTCCACCTCGAACACGGCCCGCGCGGTGTCGGCGACGCGCCACACCACGACGGCCGCCAGCTCGATCGGGTTGCCGTAGGCGTCGTTCACCTTCAGGACGGCGGTCTCGTGGTTGCGGACCCGGGTGGAGATCTTCTCGCGGGAGGTGAGCGGATTGACCCAGCGCAGCCCGTCGTCGCGGATCGTGCCCCGGTAGCGGCCGAACAACTGGACGACCCTGGCCTCGCCCGGCGCCACCGTGTTGAGCCCGGTCATGGCGACGATCGAGAGGAGGGTCAGGAGGATGCCCAGGAGGATCAGGGAGGCCTGTGCGGCGACGGTCGACGCGTTCGCGCCGACGACGATCACGGCCGCTCCCGCGACCACCCCCACCAGTCCGCCCAGCAGGGCCGCCCCGCCGCCGACGCTGCGCGCCGCGAACTCCCGTACCTCGCTCGGTCGTGTGCCCACTGTCGCTGTCATGGAATACCCCCGTTTGTTGCTCGGCGTCCGATCGGGACGGGCCGAAGCGTCTATCAAAGTGATATCACTTTTTGCGGAGTCCGCAACCCTTCAGGCATCGTGAGCGTCGGTTCCATTGGAGTGGGTGCTGATTCTCACGTCCGAATTGACCGGTATTGATCAGGGATGACCAACCTTTGTCACAGCCTGCGGTGTTAGTTTTCTGAGCTGACGTCGGGGGGGTAATCGAGCGGAGCGGGAGCGATGGGCCGAGCAGAAGCGCGACGAGCGCAGCAGCGCAGCGGTGCGCGGAATACGCCGCGCGGGCGCGCCAATGGCAGCGCCGGCAGACCAACCGGCATACGCCGCTTCTTCACCTGGAAGAAGATCCTCGGCGCCTTCTTCGTGATGATCCTGCTCGGCATAGGCACGGTCGTCCTCCTCTACTTCCTCGTGGACGAGCCCACCGACCCGAACAAGACGGCGACGCTCCAGAGCAATACGTACAAGTACGCCGACGGCTCGGTCATGGCCCGCACCGGCGAGATCAACCGCGAGAACCTTCCGATCGACAAGATCCCGGAGGACGTGCGCAACGCGTTCATCGCGATCGAGAACAAGTCCTTCTACAAGGACCGCGGCATCGACCTGATGGGCGTGGGCCGCGGCCTCTTCAACACCGTCCGGGGCAAGGGCACCGCCGGTGGCTCGACGATCACCCAGCAGTACGTCAAGAACTACTACCTGACGCAGGACCAGTCGCCCACCCGCAAGATCCGGGAGCTGATCATCTCCCTCAAGGTCGACCAGCGGATGGAGAAGGACGACATCCTCGCCGGTTACCTCAACACCAACTTCTACGGTCGCAACGCCTACGGCATCCAGGCCGCGGCCCAGGCCTTCTACGGCGTCGACGCCGAGAAGCTGACCCTGGAGCAGGGCGCCTACCTCGCCGCCGTCATCCAGGCCCCCAGCCAGTACGACTGGGCGACCGCCGGACCGAACGGCAAGAACCTCGTCATGATCCGCTTCAACGCGGTCCTCGACAACATGGTCGAGATGGGCGAGCTGGACGAGGCCAAGCGCAAGACCCTGCAGTTCCAGGAGCCGATCAAGCCGAAGCCCCGCCCGGGTATGGAGGGGCAGAAGGGCTACCTGGTCCAGGCCGCCGAGGTCGAGCTGAACAAGCAGAAGATCACCGACGCCGACATCGCGGCCGGCGGCTGGACGATCGTCCTCAACATCGACAAGAAGAAACAGGCCGCGCTGGAGAAGGCGGTCCAGGACGAGCTGGAGTCCAAGCTCGACCGGAAGAACACCAAGGACCGCCCCGTCGACCAGAACGTCCAGGCCGGCGCCACCTCGGTCGACCCCAAGACCGGCGCGATCGTCGCGATGTACGGCGGCCAGGGCCTCACGGAGAAGTCCGCGAGCAACGCGCTGCGCAACGACTACCAGCCGGGCTCGACCTTCAAGCCGATCGTGCTGGCCTCCGCCCTTGAGAACGGGGCGACCACGCAGGACGGCAAGGAGATCACTCCGAACGCCCTGTACGACGGCACGAGCAAGCGCAAGGTCGTCGGCAGCGACATCCCGTTCAGCCCGCAGAACCAGGACGACATCAACTACGGCGACCCGATGATGACGGTCCAGGACGCCACGAACTCCTCGGTCAACTCGGTGTACGCGCAGATGATCGTCGACACGAAGCCGAGGAACGTGAAGAAGACGGCGCTCCAGCTCGGCATGGTGGACCGCAAGGGTTGGGACGAGAACCAGCCGGCCATGTCGCTGGGCACCATGAGCGCCAACACCGTCGAGATGGCCGCCGTCTACGCCACCCTCGACAACCACGGCAAGAAGGTCACCCCGACCATCATCAAGTCGGCCGAGCACAAGGACGGCGAGTTCGAGCCGGTCAATCCGATCGGCGGCCAGGCCATCACCCGCCAGACCGCCGACACCGTCACCAAGGTGCTCACCGGGGTCGTCGCCGAGGGCTCCGGCCAGGCGGTGCGCAGCGGCGCCTACCAGGCCGCGGGCAAGACCGGCACCGCCGAACTCAACGTCGCCGCCTGGTTCACGGGCTACACCCCGGAACTGGTCACCATCGTCGCGATGTTCGGTGAGGACCCCAACACGCACAAGCAGGTCACCCTGACCGGCACCGCCGGCAAGGGCCGCGCGGGCGGTTCCAGCTTCCCCGCCGAGATCTGGAAGGCCTACACCCTCGCCGCGCTCAAGGGCGTCGACACGGCCGAGTTCAGCCTGACCGAGGCGCGCATGGGCGTTCCCGTCGCGCCGAGCCGCAGCGTGTCCCCGCCGGCCCCCTCCACCTCGCCCGCGACCAGCCCGACGACGAGCACCAGCCCGAGCCGGCCGGCGACCTCGCCGAACCCGTCGCAGAGCAGCACCAAGCCGGACCCGACGAAGTCGACCGGTCCGACGAAGACCGTCGATCCGACCAAGACCGTCGACCCGACGAAGTCGGCCGATCCGACGAGGTCGTTCATCTTCCCCCGGCCCAACCCGCCGCAGGAGGAGTAGCCCCGGGTACGGCCCGCCCGTACCCATGGCCGTACGCACCACCGCCCCGCAGCGATCACGCCGCGGGGCGGTGGTGCGTCCGGGTCGGGACGTGCGACCGGGGCCGGCTCGGCGTGTACGGGACCTTCGGCGCGGCCTGGCTCACGAGCGGCCCTCCCCGGGAGTCGGTGGGATCAGTGGCTGCCTCCCGGCTCGCGCCGCAGCGAGGCACCCTCCCGCGCGTACACCCGTCAACGCAGGTCCTGCGCCCCCGGCAACGGGAGCTCGAACCAGACCACCTTCCCGCTGCTCAGCCGGGTCGCGCCCCAGCGCCGCGCCAGCCGGTTGACCAGGAACAGGCCGCGCCCGCCCTCGTCGGTGTCCCGGGCCCGCCGCTGCCGGGGCAACTGCGGGGAGTCGTCGCCGACCTCGCAGCGCAGCACGTCCGTGCGCAGCAGCCGCAGCGTCACGGGCCGTTCGGCGTACCGCACGGCGTTCGTGACGACCTCGCTGACGAGGAGCTCCAGGGAGTCGCTGAGCTCCTCCAGGTCCCACCGGGCGAGCGCCCGGCGGGCGAACCGGCGGGCCCGGCCCGGAGCGGTCTCCTCCGGGTCCAGGAACCAGTACGCGACGTCGCTCGGCGCGATCCCGTCGAACCGGGCCGCCAGCAGGGCGATGTCGTCGTCCCGGTCGCCCGGACCGAGCATGTCCAGCACGTCGTCGCAGAGCGCTTCCAGCGGCGGCGGGTGGTCCAGCCCGGTCAGCTGGGCGGTGGTCGCCAGCCGTTCGCGCAGTTGCTCGATGCCGGTCCACACGTCCCGCAGCCGGGACTCCACCAGCCCGTCCGTGTACAGCAGCAGGGTGGCGCCGGCCGGCGCGTCCAGCTCCACGGCCTCGAAGTCGACACCGCCTACGCCGATCGGGGCACCGGGCGGCACCCGCAGCACCTCGGCGCGACCGCCCAGGTGCAGCAGCACCGGCGGCGGGTGGCCGGCGTTGGCGATGGTGATCCGGTGCGAGACCGGGTCGTAGACCGCGTAGAGGCAGGTGGCCATCCGGTCGGAACCCAGCCGCTGGGCCTGCTCGTCCAGGTGGTGCAGGACCTCGGCGGGCGGCAGGTCCAGCTGCGCCAGGGTCTGCGCGGTGGTGCGGAGCTGGCCCATGATCGCGGCGGAGGTCATGGAGTGGCCCATCACGTCGCCGACGACCAGCGCGACCCGGCTGCCGGGCAGCGGTATGGCGTCGTACCAGTCCCCGCCGACCCGGGCCGTCTCGGCGGCCGGCAGGTAGCGGGAGGCGAGCCGGACCCCGGTGGGCTGGGGCAGGCTGTCGGGCAGCATCGTGCGCTGGAGCTCGTCGGCGATGTACGCCTCGCGGCCGTACAGCACCGCCTTGTCGATGCCGAGCGCGGTGTGGGTCGCCAGCTGCGCGGCGACCAGCAGGTCGTTCTGCTCGAACGCGTCCCGGTCCGGGGTGCGCAGGAACACCGCCGCGCCGATCACGCGCCGGCGGCCCCGCAGCGGGGCCAGGATGGCCCGCTGGCCGCGCGGCACGGGATGCTCGGAGCCCAGCAGCTCCGGCAGCGCGTCCTTGGCCCCGGCGGCCGACCCGAAGACGGGCCGTACGCCGCGCAGCACCTCGGCGAGGGCCCCGCCCGGCTGGATCTCGCACAGCTCGGCGGCCGGCAGGTCGCCCTGCGGGCCGACGAGCGGAAGCTGACTGAAGTCGAGCTCGCCCGCGGCGCCCGCGGCCCCGGCGGGGTCGCCGGTCCCGCCGTCGGTGAGGTCGTCGATCGGCCGGAGCCGGTCGGTGCGCCGCAGCCGCAGGACGACCGGGCCGACGGGCCGCTCGTCGCCGACGGGCAGCGGATCGCGCAGGTAGACCAGGATCGCGTCGGAGAAGGTCGGCACCGTCGCCCGGCACAGGCCGAGCACGATCTCGTCCAGGTCGATGCCGCGGGCGATGCGCCGGGTCGCCGCGCCGACGAACCGCAGCCGGTCGCCCTCGCGCCGCGCCGCCGTCACCTCCCCGGTCCCCGAGCCCGGTATCGCCGTCCCGCCGCCGGCGGGGGAGGGGCCCTCGGGCGCCGAGGGCAGCAGGGGGGCCGTTCCGAGCGGGGCGCGGGGGCCCGGCGGACCGGTGCGCGCCGGCGCCGCGGGACCCGGACCGGCGTCCGCCGCGTCACGCCGGCCGGCGTTGCGGGCGGCCTGGTCGTCGCGGGTGCGGGCGCCGCCGGGACCGGGGTCCGCCGCGCCGTGCCCGGAGGCCCGGGCGGCTTCGGCGGGTTGCCCGGAGCCCGGGCCCGGGGCGCCGGTGCCGCGCGGACGCGGTACCTCGGCGGCGCCGCCCTGGCCGGAGACCGGAACCTGCGCATGCGTGCGTACGGCCTCGGCGGCCGCGATCGGGGCCTTGCCGTGGCCTGCCTCGTCCGAACCCCCGCCGGAGACACCGGCGGGCTGCGGGCCCTCCTGAGAGGTGGGGTACTCCGTCACGCGTGGAATTCCGTCCGTTTGCGCTGGATGTGCGCTGCACTCAACTCGGTCAGTCGCGGTATACCCGCTCAGCGGCGGGGACACCTCCGCCCCCTGGTTCCGCGTCCCGCTCGTTACCTCTCGTTCGGCGTTGACCTCCGGTCAAGTCCCGGTCGCCGCAGGTCAATTGCGTTCACGGGACCTGATTTTCGCCCCGCGCGCGACCGGCGGAGGTCGATCCTACGTTTCCACCCCGGGGGCGCATCAAGGGTCTCATGAGGTCATATGCGCCGGGGTGCGGTCCCAATCCTCGGGGAGCGGGGGAACGTCCCAGGTCGGATCGGGCCGCCAGTCGGGCCAGCCGCCGGAGAACGGAGCCCCCCACGCGCCGATCACCTCGACCGCCGCGCGGCCCGCCTCCCGCACCCGCCGCGCCTGGTGCGGGTCCATCAGGCCGGTCCGCTGGGCCTGCGCGAACTCGTCCTCGTCGAGCCACTCCCAGCTGCGGTCCGGATAGACGGCGATGTCGAGGAAGTGGTCCTCGGAATCCACTCCACCGGCCCACCGGGCGCGGGGCTCCTCCAGGTTCACGTACCAGTTCTTGAACCGCCAGCCCCGGTCCCAGAACAGCCACACCGACCACGGGTCCCCGGGCCGGGCCAGCTTCAGCACGCCGCTGCCGAACCAGCGCGACCGTACGGTGGTGCGCGGCGCGGTGTAGCGGGTGGCGAGCGGCTCCTGGTGCACGGGGGTGCCGTCGGCGAGGACCGGCTTGACGCACTCGGTGCCCGGTGCCATCCACACCGCGAGCAGTTCGTCCGTGTCCTGCACGACGGTGACCGGGCGGCAGATGTGCACCGGCCCCTGGAGCCCGGGGGCGTGGTCGCGGTAGCGCCAGAGGATCTGCTCCCCGGGCGTCCAGTGCGTGCCACGCGCCCCGTCGCGCGCTCCGTGCCGCGCCGGGCCGTCCCCGGGCCGGAAGGTACCTGTCATGCGCAGATCTTAGGGCTGGCGCCCGTACGGTGGCTGCGGTGCAGGTCACCGAGGTGGCCGGGGACGGTAAACGACCGGATTCGGCCCCTGTCCGGTAACAGCTCGGGGCCGGGTCAGGGGCGGGTCATCCGCAGGACGTCCAGTGCCTCGTCGAGTTGTTCGAGGGTGAGGTCTCCGCGCTCCACGTAGCCGGACTCCAGGACGACCTCCCTGATCGTCCTGCGTTCCGCGAGCGCCTTCTTGACGACCTTGGCCGCTTCCTCGTACCCGATCCAGCGGTTCAGCGGGGTCACCACGGAGGGCGAGGACTCGGCGTACTCCCTGGCACGCTCGGCGTTCGCGGTGATCCCGTCCACCGTGCGGTCGGCCAGGAGCCGGCTGCCGTTGGCGAGCAGGCGGATCGATTCGAGCAGGTTCCGCGCCATCACCGGGAGCATCACGTTGAGTTCGAAATTGCCGGCGGCACCTGCCACGGCGATGGTCGCGTCGTTCCCCATCACCTGGGCGGCGATCATGAGAACGGCTTCCGGGACGACCGGATTGACCTTGCCGGGCATGATCGAGGACCCCGGTTGCAGATCCGGGAGATTGATTTCGGCCAATCCTGTGCGCGGTCCGGAGGCCATCCAGCGCAGGTCGTTCGAAATCTTGGTGAGTGATACGGCGATGGTCCGCAGCATTCCGGAGGTTTCCACGAGGGCGTCGCGCGCGCCCTGCGCCTCGAAGTGGTTGCGGGCCTCGGTCAGCGGCAGCCGGGTGGCCCGGGCGACCTCGGCGATCACGGCGGAGGAGAACCCCGGCGGGGTGTTGATTCCGGTCCCCACCGCCGTGCCGCCGAGCGGGAGTTCGGCCAGCCGGGGGACGACCGCCCGCAGCCGCTCGACCCCGTAGCGGACCTGGCCGGCGTACCCGCCGAACTCCTGCCCCAGGGTGACCGGGGTGGCGTCCATCAGGTGCGTGCGGCCGGCCTTGACCACCTCGGCGAACTCGGTCTCCTTGCGCTCCAGCGCGGCCGCCAGGTGCTCCAGCGCCGGCATCAGCTCGCCGGTGACGGCGGCGGTGGCGGCGATGTGGATGGAGGAGGGGAACACGTCGTTGGAGCTCTGCGAGGCGTTGACGTGGTCGTTGGGGTGCACCTCGCGCCCCAGCCGCTCGGTGGCCAGGGTGGCGATCACCTCGTTGGCGTTCATGTTCGACGAGGTCCCCGACCCCGTCTGGAACACGTCGAGGGGGAACTGCTCGTCCCAACGGCCGTCCGCGACCTCCTCGGCGGCCGACCGGACGGCCTCCGCGAGGTCCGCGTCCAGGACGTCCAGCCGGGCGTTCACCACGGCGGCGGCCGCCTTGACCCGGGCCAGGGCCGCGATGTGCGCGCGCTCCAGTCGCTGTCCCGACAGGGGGAAGTTCTCCACGGCGCGCTGCGTCTGGGCGCGCCACTTGGCGTGCAGGGGCACCCGTACGTCACCCATCGAGTCGTGCTCGATCCGGAACGCTTCGGGCTGCTGATCTTCAGTCATGTGCGTGACCTCCTGGAAAAGTTGAGCAATTGTCTTGTTCAAAGTGTTCCCAACTCCCCTACCCACCAGTAAATACCGTGGGTAACACCGATTTCGGGGAGGCGTTCATGGCACGTGCGCGTACGAAATCCAGATGCAGATCTACCTTCGCTTCGGTCGCGGCGATCGCGGCCGCCCTCGGGGGCGTCACCGCCATCACCCCCATGGCCCAAGCGGCTCCGGCGGCCCGGGCGGCTCCGGTGGCCGCGGCCGCTGTGACCCCCCTGCCGCCGGAACTGGAAACCGTCCGGGCCGCCGAGGCCACCCGGATCTACGGCGACCCGGCGATCCGGCCGCCCGCCCAGCGCAAGACCGGGCTCATCTCGCTCGGCGACAGCGAGATCTCCGGCGAGGGCGTCGGCGCCTACGACCCCGCGACGAACACGCCCACCAACCAGTGCCACCGCTCGCCCGACGCGGCCATCCACCGCACCGGCATCCCGACCGACCTGACCTTCAACGTGGCCTGCTCCGGCGGGTACACGGGCAACATCCGGATCGGCGGCAGCAAGCAGTACGCCGACGAACTCGTCCAGAGCGACAGCCTGGCGATCAAGGCGCGCAACACGAGGATCAAGATGGTGGTGCTGGTCGCCGGCGCCAACGACGACCTGCAGTTCGGCCCCGTCATGACCGACTGCGTGACCCGATGGGTACTCATCCAGGGTACCTGCGAACCCAAGTACGCCCCCGGCTGGCAGGCCCGCGTCGACGGCCTGAAGCCCAAGGTCCAGTCGACCGTCGCCGACCTGAAGACCGTCATGCGCGACGCGGGGTACGCCGAATCCGACTACAAGCTCGTCGTCATGGGCTACCCCAGCCCCATCGGCCCCGACTTCGGCGACAACCCGAACTTCCCCGGCAAGCTCCCCGGTGGCTGCGCCGGCTACGACTCCGACGCCGCCTGGGGCCGCAACCACGCCGTCCCCACCTTCGAGAAGGGCATGCGCGCCGCCGCCCGCGACTCCGGCGCCCTCTACCTGGACAACTCGCGGCTCTTCCACGGCCACGAGGTCTGCATGGAGGACCCCTGGGCCCGCGGCCTCTACCTGGACCTCGGCGACCACTTCCCGTGGGACGAGAACACCGCCCGCCAGTCCTTCCACCCCAACCACCGCGGCCACGGCGCCTTCGCGTCCTGCCTCACCCAGCTCTACGACTCCGGCCTGCGCGAGGCCTCCTGCGCCGACCCGGCGAGCACCGGCACCCCCGTCCTCCAGGCCGGCGCCTGGGACGACCTCCACGCACCCCTGACGAACGCGGCGACCGGCAACTGCCTCGACGCCTCCGGCTCCTCCAGCGCCAACAACACCAAGGTCGTCGGCTGGGACTGCCACGGCGGCCGCAACCAGGGCTGGTGGTACGACACCGCCCGCAAGTCCCTGCGCGTCGAACTCACCCATGACCGCTGCCTCGACGTCCCCGGCGGCTACGGCAACGGCAGCGGCCTCATCCTCTGGAACTGCCACGGCGGCGCCAACCAGCAGTTCGTCCGGGACGGCGCGACCCTGCGCCCCGCCGCCGCGACCGGCATGTGCCTGACGCTGGCGGCCGCGCACGAGCAACTGCGCCTGCAACCCTGCAACGGTGCCGCGAACCAGCGCTTCGCGTAACCACACCCCCGCCCGCCCTTGGGGCACGCCCCCACGTCCCCGCGTCCCCCCACGCCCGGCCGGCGCACCCCGGCCGGGTGATCCACCGTCCGGCCCGCCGGTTCGGCGGGCCGGCGTTCCGGCCGTGCGGCCGTCTCACAGGTCGCGCAGGAGCTTCCGCACGTCCCGGGGGCGGTTGGTGATGATCGCGTCCACGCCGAGCCGTACGCACAACTCCACGTCCTCGGGCTCGTCCACGGTCCACACCCGCACCGCCAGCCCCTTCGCCTTCAGCCGCCCCACCAGTCCCGGATCCCGACGCACCAACTCGATGCCCGGGCCCGCGTGGGTCGCGTACGGGGGCCGCGCGGGCCGCAGTCGGCGTTCCATCAGGTACACGGCGGGCAGCCCGGGCGCCAGCCGGTGCAGCCGGGTCAGGGCGCCGCGGGAAAAGCTCATCACCTCGACGCGGCCGTCCGCGCCGTCCGCCAGGCCGTGCGCCCGCAGGACCCGTACGAGTTCGGCCTCCAGCCGGCCGGCGGCCCTCGTGGGGTGCTTGGTCTCCACCGCCAGCCCGACGCGCCGGGGCGCGGCGAGTACCTCCGCGAGCAGGTCCTCGAAGAGCAGCACCCGGGCTCCCCGGTGCTCCGCGCCCTTCCAGCCACCGAAGTCGAGGACGGCGAGCTCCTCGTACGTCAGCTCCGACACCACCCCGCGCCCGTCCGAAGTCCGCTCCACCCGCCGGTCGTGCACGCACACGAGCCGCCCGTCGGCGCTGAGCCGCACATCGCACTCCAGGGCGTCGGCCCCGTCGGCGATGGCCTGCCGGTAGGCGGCGGCGGTGTGCTCGGGGTGCTCGTGCGAAGCCCCCCGATGGGCGACGACCCGCACGTCACGGGCGGTGGAAGGGAACGACTGCGTCATGCCGCCGACGTTATCCCGATGCGCCCGAGGACCCCGGGACGTCATGCTCCACCCGTGGCTGAACACTTCGTGACACTTCGTCGGCGGCCCGAACGGCGTCCCGCTCATCGCGGTCCGCGCCCTGTACGGGCTCACCCTCCCGGAACTCCGCACGGCCCGCACCACCGGCATCGACGCCACCCCGGCGGAGGCGGCGCTGTTGTGCGGGGCCCGGACGACGGTGTCCTGACGCGCCGCGTCCCGTGACGAAGCCGACGGACCGACCCCGATCGGCGGATGCGCCGGAGGGGCCCGCACAACAGCGCCGCCTCCGCCGGGGTGGCGTCGATGCCGGTGGTGCGGGCCGTGCGGA